>JACQUZ010000029.1 GCA_016210055.1 Deltaproteobacteria bacterium
ACCGCCACCGCCTCCACCGCAGCCCAAGGTGCCGCCGCCAGAGCTCGCGAAGGAGCGATTCACACCGGTCGAGGTCGACGACGATGATCACGTGGTCGATGAGGCGCCGGTGGATGCCACGTACCTGTCGGACAAGAATCGGCGCGTTGAAAAGCAGTCCCGAGCCGAGGACACGAACCTGGAGAAGGAGTCAAAGGGGAAGCACGCAGCGTCGGAAAAGAGCGACGATCTGACGAGTGCCGAAGTGGGGGGAAAAGAAGAGAAGATCCGCCAGCTCGAAAAAGCCGAGGCCTCGTCTCCATTCGCCAAGCGAGACGACCTTGCCAGCGTTCATAACGGGACCAAGGACAAGGCGCGCGGGGTGCGTTCGGGCGATGACGGGCCGGGGGGAAAAGGCGGGGAAGACGGCAAGCCCGGGCTCCTTAGCATGCGCCATGCGCAGGAGCTGCCCGTGGCTCGGGGTGAAACTGGCGGCAGCGCTCCGCCGGCCGAGGCACCCGGCCCGGCGGGACGGCCTGGACGTGAAGGGGCGCCGGGTTCCCCGGGCCACAAGGGCCCGAAGCTTCATCTCGACAGCGAGCAGTACGAGAGGATCGTAGGCAAGGAAAAGGCACGCGAGGAAGCGGAGGTCGCGCGCCGCGTGATGTCCCACAAGAGGGGGCGGTGGGAAAAGAAGCTCGCCGGGATCAAGTCCTCTCTGGAGAACTTCGTCCCCGAGGTGCGTCCGGGCAACCAGACGGCCCTTTCCACCCGCGCGGCGCCGTTCGCTGTCTACATCGCACGAATGCACCGGCGGATTCACGAGAGCTGGGCTTTTTCGTTCCTCGAGGACCTCAACGACAAGCCGCGCTCGAATCCGATGAACGATTGGAACCTGAAGGTCACCATGGAGATCGTGCTCCTCGCGGACGGGAACGTTGACAAGGTCACCATCGCGCGGTCCTCGGGCGTGCTCACCTTTGACGTGGCGGCCATCGACACTCTCTTATCGGCTGGACCTTATGGCGAGACGCCGAGCGCCATTCGCTCGGGGAACGGGAAGGTGTACATGCACTGGACGTTCCACCGCGACCCCATCTACGCGTGCCACAGCTCGTTCGCCGACCCGTTCATTCTCGACAATGCTCCAGTGGGGAGCGATGACGCCACCACGACTCGCGGCCTGCCTGGGCCAGAGAACGCGCTTTCCGGAAGGCGCCGTGCACCCGAGCGATTGAGAAGAGAAAAGGGGAGTCCGACCGAGGGTGGAATCGAGCTGCCACGCATGCGTCGCGTCGGCGAGACGGGGGACGCACCCGCCTCGGCGCGGGCCATCGCGAACCTTCCGACGCCCGACGATCCGCTGGTCGTGGAGCTTTCGTTGCGGGTCGGAGACGCGCTCGAGAAAGGGGACGTGCCAGGGCTCGTGGCGCTTTCCGACTCCCCGTTCCGCTCTGGCGGGAAGATCGTCGGGCGGGATCCGACGGAGATCCATGACGTGTGGCGGCATCTCGTGGAAGAATCGCCGCAAAGGCGGATAAAGGACTGGAAACCTCTATCGGCGGCCGGATATCGGGCCGCCTTTGGCCACTTGCCCGAGGGTGCACAGGACGGTACGCCCCGCGTGTACCTCGTGGTTCGCACTGAGAGTGAAACCTATACCTTCGAGCTCGAGCCGCGTGCGTCGGGCTACCGGGTCACGGGGATCTATCGCTAGAGCGGTGACCGGGTTGGCCCTCACGGCTTGAGCGAAACGAGGGAGCTGTAGTGGTGGATCGCGATTCCACCGAAGCCCGGTTGTCCTCGCAGTTGTTCCTGGATCTTGTCGAGCTCACGCTCGAGCACCGCGCGACCCTCGTCACAGAACGTGATAATGGGCGGATCTTCCCCAATCTCGCACCCCGTCTCGACACCGACGATGGCGAGCTTGCCGGCCGCGGCTGCCTGGGCGATTTCTGCCTCGGCGAGTGCCAGGATCCCGTCAGGTGGCGCCGCGTGGTCCCGATAGGACATCACGGCCACGCGGTCCACCGTGTCGAAGATCCACTCGCTCAGCGGGCGTGTCCTACCCTTTCGTGGGACCATCACGCGGTCGTAAAAGGCGTTCACGTCGACGGCGAGCGCGAGCCCGCTGCCTGCTAGCGCGGCTTTGACCTTCTCGAGGAGGTCCAAGTACTGATTTCCCAGGCTTTCCTTGTTCTGGCCCCATCCCGGCAAGCCGTGAGGTTCGACATCCAGGTGCAGGGCCACCGGGCGCGGGCCATCGAGGCGGCTCGTGAAGGTGGCGGCTAGCTTGGCGAGCGAAACGACGTAGTCGTGCTCGTCGGTCTTGGCCCAAGAAGGAGCTCCGACGAGGAACTCGATGGTCATGCCCTGCGAAGCAGCGCGGCGCAAGAAGGCCGCGAGGTGCTCGTCATGCTCCTTCAGCAGGGCTTCGCTCTCCAGGTAAGCGGTCCGGACGCCACTCTTCGCCGCGAATTCAAAGAAGCGTTCCTGCGCCGCGGCGTCGGTGGCCACGTTGTATTCCCAGGTCCAGAGGTCGACCTTTCCCGCCTGTGGCGGGGAGGCATCAGGGCGGTCTTGGGCGTCCGGGGTGCCTGGGCGGCCCGCGTCGGCCTGGGCATCTCCAGGCGGGCTCGCATCACGAGTATCTGAACTGCCGCCTGCGTCGCGTCCGGGGCGCGTGTTGTCCACGTCGACCGTGACGTCCCCCGAGCAGGCGGCAAGGAGAACGCCCACCACGACGGCAGAAAGCGTGCGCGTTGGCATCTGCACCGCCGCCGGAGCAACTCGCGTGCCCGCTCGCCTCCGGTGCAAGCCCCGGTACTTGCTTGAGGCGCCTGGGGGCAAGCACCCCATCGAATGATATGCTCACCCACCAATGCCCCCTTGCGTGTCAGGCGATCGAGGGCGCGAGCTCATGTTTCGAGCGCCCCCCCAGCGAATCGTGTCCCTGGTCCCTAGCGACACGCTCAACGTGGCTGCCCTCGGGGCGGCTTCTGCGCTCGTGGGCCGAACGGACTATTGCGAGCTACCCGAGGACATCGTCGGTCGCGTCCCAAGCGTCGGCGGGACCAAGAACCCCCGAATCGAGGCCATCTTGGACCTACGGCCCGACCTGGTCCTCGCAAACCAGGAAGAGAACACTCGGAAGGACGTTGAGCGGCTTGCCCAAAAGGGAGTGAGGACCCTCGTCAGCTTCCCTTGCCGAGTGGCAGATGGCCTGTCGCACCTCGCGCGGCTGGCGCACGTGCTTGGCGTGGAGGAGGATCGTGCGGTCCGCGAGCTCCTCGCGGCGGGGCACGAGGTCTTGCGCGAGGCGGTGGCGGCGGCTGCAGGGCCCACGCCCAAGCTCCCGGCGTTTTGTCCGATCTGGATTGACCCGCTCATGACCATCCACGGGGCCACGTTCATCTCGGACATGATGGCCCTCATCGGCACCGAGAACGTCTTCGCGACCAGAGAGCGAAGGTACCCGCTCCTCGCCGATCTCGGCGCGGCGCCGCCCCTTCCGCCCGAGAAGGTCGAAGGCAGGGACACCCGATATCCGCGTGTCACATGGGACGAAGTCGTGGAGCGCAAGCCTTGGATCGTGCTTCTTCCAGACGAGCCCTACGCCTTTGGTGAGAAAGAGGCTGCGCTCCTTAGGGTTCTGGATATCCCCGCCGCCCGTCGAAATGCGATCGTATTCGTCTCGGGCAAGGACTTGTGCTGGTACGGCGCGCGCACGGTCGAGGGTCTTCCACGCCTGCGCAAGGTCGTGGACGGGGTGCGGGGCGGGTGAGCGGGAGGGGCTTACCGACACCTGAAAAGCCTCCAGTTGGTTCGCTACGGAACGATCTGCCAACGGCACGTCGGCCGGGCATCATGATACGCATTCTCATCGCCTCGGCTAGAATCCGCTGGGCCATGGAGTCGGCGACGGTCGAACCGGCCGCGGGCCCTCTCCGTCTGCCGGAGCACAGCCGCACCCGTTCGGAGTCATCACCGGCCGCTCGTTCGGCCCGCACTGGATTTGGGCGCAGGTATCTGTCCCGCCCCTGCCGACACGAGCAGTATCGGTCGAGCACTTGCAAACCTGCACTTCCTGCTGTGTGACAAGCGTCGGGACCTGGCCGTCCAAGCAGTCGAGCGCCGCGCATTCCATGGGGAAGCTTACGCCACCGCTCGAATTGCCAAAGCAGGCGCCTAGGAGCGAGTCGCCCGTATCCGAGACTGAATTTGGCCCTGGGTTGATGATAGTTGTCGTGCGGTCTGCCTCGCCCGGCCCGCCTGTCGTCTGGTCAAAGCCCAAGCAAGCCCACAGCGCACGCCGCTGCGCGGTGCCCGGTCCGCATTCGTCGCAGTTCTGATCGGGACCGCAGAACTTGTTACCGGGACAGCCACTAGGACCGCCATAAATACCCAGCGAACAAGTTACCCTGTGCTGCCTTTCGGTTTTCAGACTTTCCTTGCCACTGTCCACATACTTCTGGTCCCTCTTGTCCTGGGTGCTGTACAACGCCGCGTGAACTCCTTCGTGCTCGAGGACCTTCGCCAGCTCTTCGGGGCTATTCGTCCTTATGGTCTCGTTTGGTACCTCGATTTTTCCCGTTTTCGCATTGAAACAAGCGCTCGAATTACGGCATCCATCCTTTGGATCTCTGTTATGCCGGAGGAAATAATTCTCGTCGTCAACTGGCTCGGCATCACCAATTGCGACGGTCCCCTTAGCAACGTCGCCTTCCTTCACCTTGTACTTGGATTCTTTCTTGGCGGTGTCTTGGATCTTCTGTCTGTTATCAAGCATCCACTTCTGCGCGTCTTCCTTGGCCTTCTCGAACTTCTCGTCGTCGTCCTTTTTGCCAGTATCAGCAGCAGCGCTCGCCGTGCAGGCATCCCTCGGCCAAGCATCGAGACCAAGCATCATGTCAGCCGTCGGCTTGGTTGCTTCATTGGCACATTCCATCTTCGCGAGCGTTCGTCCTTTCGCTGACGCTGCCAGGAGTGATTGAGCGCACTTCTTGGGATTAAAGGTTCCCCCGCCCGAACCATCGCTTGACGTGTTCTCATTCGTACACGAACTCCCTTGCAACGAAGAAACATCTGTCCCATAGCGCGTGTATCCCTTCTTGGGACACATGCCACTACGACACTCCATCGCGCTCAGCGTAAACCCGGCAGGATATCCCTGCGGCCTCGGCGCGGGTATAAACGGCACGGACTGATCGCTCATGCGCTCCAACCCCTTAAGAGCCGCTCCGTCATCACCCGCGCACAGCCCCCGGTCGCACGAATAGCCCTCGCTCGGATTCCACGGCATCGATGCCAGCTCGAGCGCATCGCATATCCCCAAGCCGATCCGCTTCCCGTCGATCATCGCATCGAGGAGCCCGGTCGCTGACGCACAGTCACGCGCACCCGACTCGCACATCGGCCGTATCGGCTCGAGCCGAGTCCCTGTCTCGTCCTTGAACCACAAGCCCGTTCGCCTCGGGACGCTCCACGACCGATTGAACGCTCGCACCAGCTCGTCACGATTCTGCGTTAGCCAGTAGTGCGCATGGTTCAAGCCCACGTGCTTTACGTCGTCCTGTATCAGCATGAACACGTTGGCCAACGACGAGACCAACGCTCTCCGAGCGTCACCACGCTTCGACTCCGCAAACCTCTCAATTGCTCGCTCGTGCGCAACAAGAAGGTCAGCGCCCAGTTTCAGGTCTGCCATCAAGCTCATGCAGCTCGTCGACCCGCCAAAGGTTGCTAGTGCCTTGGCATATTTCGCAGGATCGTCACGCTCCACCGCTTCCGCCAGGTCAAAGAGCACTTGCCCACGCAAGACGTCGACGCACGACT
>JACQUZ010000031.1 GCA_016210055.1 Deltaproteobacteria bacterium
ATCATCGACGGGCGTCGTGCAAGTCGTTGAACTACACGCCCCACCACCGTCGCGATCCACATCGGCGTCACCGTAAGCGCTGGTGCCGTTTCCGTCGGGAGGCGGCCTTGAATCGAAAACCACTCGACCTGCATCAGAGATCTCGTGCGCATCCACGTGAGACCCATCTGCAATGCCCGCCCCAGAGTCGACAGGGTCGACCTTGTTTCCGTCATCGGTCCTGGATTTCTCCTTCGGACCGCACCCCGCCACCCCAAGAGTCGAGCATAGGACAACCAAGGCAAGCGAAGCTCGCATGGCAACCTCCCGCTTAGGTTGGCCTCGGAGCTTAACCTTATCGTTCAAATTGGTAAACGCGGAAAAGTCGCGGTACGGTTGTGAGCCGTGAAACCGTTCTTGGACGCATTGCGTGATGCCCCGCTCTTGTGGGATGGGGCGATGGGTTCCCTCCTCTACGAGCGTGGCGTCTTCTTGACGCATTCTTTTGACGAGCTAAACCTCTCCCAACCGGAGCTCATCTCCCTAGTTCACCGCGATTACATCGACGCCGGCGCCGACATCATTGAGACCAACACGTTTGGCGCCAACCGCGTTGCTCTGGCGAAGCATGGGTACGCTGAGAAGACCACTGACATTAACGCCGCTGCAGTACGCATTGCACGCCAAGCAAGGGAAGGAAGAGACGTTTATCTCGCGGGTGCCGTAGGTCCGACTGGGATCGAATTCGACGATGCCGCGCCCCGCGAGCAAGCGCGAGCGCGTGACGCGATCGAGGAGCAAGTCGGCACGCTGGTGCAAGCCGGGGTGGACCTGCTCCTCCTCGAGACCTTTGTCCATCCCGGCGAGATCGAGGCCGCCATTGGAGTCACACGCGCCATCGGGGCGGGCATCCCCGTAGTCGCGCAGGTCGTCTTTGGACCAGACGGCTTGGCCCGTGGTGGTCTTTCGCCGAGGGACGTTGCAAGGCGGCTTGCCGATGCAGGAGCCGATGTCGTCGGCGCCAACTGTGGAGCCGGACCCCCGGAGCTCTTCGACGTGGGGACGCAAATGGTCTCGGCGGGTGTCCCCGTCTCGGTTCAACCCAACGCCGGGCTGCCTCGAGTCGTCGAGGGGCGCACGATCTACATTGCGAACCCCGAGCATTTCGGCGTGTTCGCCAGGCGGCTTCTGCAGGCGGGCGTTCGACTCGTGGGTGGCTGTTGCGGAACAACCCCCGAGCATACGAGACGAATGCTCGGGGCCGTGCGCATGATTGGCGCCCGCCCCTTGCCGACTCGCATCGAGGCTTCAGCCTCAAGCCGGGCACCCCAGCGCTCGCCTTGCGCGAAGAAGTCGGTTCCCTTCTCCGAGCGCAGCTCCCTCGCAGCCAAGCTCGCCGCTGGGAAGTTCGTGGTGTCGTGCGAGCTGTCGGCGCCGGCTGGAACAGACACGCAAAAGACAATCGCCGCCGCTCGTCGGCTAAAGGAGGGCGGCGTTGACGTCGTAAACATCGCCGATGGGCCCCGTGCCACGGCTCGCATGAGCAACCTCGCGCTCTGTGCGCTCATCGAACGAGAAGCAGGGATGGAGACGATCCTCCATGCGTGCTGCCGCGACCACAACCTCCTCGGCCTGGTCGCCCACTTGCTCGGCGCGCATGCGCTGGGAATCCGCAACCTCGTAGTCATTACCGGCGATCCGCCGAAAATCGGCGACTACCCATTTGCCACGCCGGTCTACGACGTGGACTCCGTGGGCCTCCTTCGCGTGGCGGCCGATCTGAATCGAGGGCTCGATCCAGGAGGAAAGGAGATCGCGGGTCAGTCTTCGTTCCTCCTAGCAACCGGCGCCGAGCCAGGCGCCTTGGACTACGACCGTGAGCTACGGCGCCTTGAAATGAAAAAGGAGGCGGGAGCAGAGCTCATCATGACTCAACCCGTCTACGACGCCCGGCTCATGGAGCGCTTTCTCGAGGACATCAAGCCTCTCGGCCTCCCTGTCATGCTCGGCCTTCTTCCACTTGCCTCCCACCGCAACGCGGAGTTCTTGCACAACACCGTTCCCGGCATGCGCATTCCAGGCGAAATCAGGGCGCGCATGGCCCAGGTCGGGTCCGGACCCGCTGCGCGTTCCGAGGGGGTGCGAATCGCACAAGAGGCGCTCCTCGCCATGAAACCCAGGGTAGCAGGTGCCTACATCATGCCGCCGTTCGATCGCGTGGACTCAGCGCTCGAGATTCTGCACGCGCTATCAGCATGAACTGACCGACCACGAGCGTGGTCCCCACGAGGTAGTTAGATACCTTCAAGGATGTTCCGAGCACGCGGTGAAGCAGGATCCACATCATGCTGACTACGCTAAGCACCGCCCGTTTCATCCGCGTTTCCGGCGAGAAAAGATGAGGCACGCGAGAGGAAGGAGCAGGACCCATCCGCCCGAGACAGGAGGCCGCCGACGACGCGCGAGGGTGCAGCCGATGGTTCCCCTGATGGCCAATCTCCCTTCGTCCTCTAGCGCGGGTTCTTCCACGCGCCGCGCCTTGCCGTCGCCGCCGTCGGCAGCGCCCTCCCTGGGCGCTGCCGCGTCCAACACCGGCTCCCTCGGATCCTCACGGGCATCTGGTGATCCACGTCGCTCCGTCCTGCCCGCGTCCGGTGGACCACCGGTTCCCGCGTCAGGTTCTCCTCCTGCATCGCCGTCATCCGGTTGTTCCGGGCTAGGCCACAGCGACGAGGGGATCTTGAGCAACATGACATCCAGCCGCGACGACGAGCCGAGGTTGCTCGTGAACACCACGTAGCGCCCGAGGCGGTCTACGACTGCACGGGGCTCCGCATAGTAGCTCCACCCGTCGCTGGTCGCAGACACCTTGGAGCGAGCATGGGCCAAGCGAACGAACCTGGAACCGTCCACGTAGGCGAGGTAGATCTCGTCTTCAAACGCATCCCACGGGGACGAGCCGCCGTAGGTCGATCCGACGACGAACGACTCGTCCAGAGCGCGGAACGACACGTGGTCTGCGATCGACCAGTTGAGTGAGCCATCTTGCTTGAAGTACTGGACGATGTTCTTGATGTTCGCCGCGCCATGCATGGCGTCGTACCGCCTCACGATCAACCCCGTGTTCCAGCCGTCCGAGTTGACCATCAACGTACGACCCATGTCGACGTGCCCGCCGGGCTTGTCGTCTGGATCCCCCCAGTCGAACCGGTCCTCCGCACCCGACCGAAAATCCCACAAGCGGTACCCGGGGTTCGCGTCGCTGCCGTCGATCAACACGTACCGACCGAGCTTGTCGATCTTGGATTCGTCGATCTTCCAGGTACCCCGTTCATAGACGTGCACCTTACCTGTCGCCCGGTCATAGGCCACGACATCGAGCTTCTCGCCCGTCGACCGATTTCTGGAATGAAATGTGAAAACTTGATCATCCGCCGACATCTGCAGCTGGGCGAGCCGGAAGGAATAGGCGAAAAGCCCCGCGAAGTCCCGAATAAGGCGGTACCCCTCCATTCCCCGCCGTGACACGTCGATTTGGTAGAGGCGCGTGCCTGCCAAGGCATAAATCGCGTTCGGGTCCGAGTTCGACCAAGAAGCGCCTTCGAACTCGACCTCGACACCGTCGTCCCCTGTCAAGCGCCCATCACGCATGAGCCTGTCTGTCTTTGGGTCGAATCGGTAGAGGCGCGGAACGTCGTCACATGCCAGGAGCAGTCGTGTATTGTCCAGGTTGAACGCCGCCCAGTACGAATACGCATGCACGCAGTGCGTTCCATCGCCCGCGTCAGTGACCCGGATGATCGTCGTGCCGAAAACCGGATCCACGTAGGAACCTCCTGCGCCTGGAAGCGCGATAGAGGTCGGCGCCCGCGAGGAGTAGTCAGTCACTCCTACCGCAGCTGCCGAGGGAATAGTGATGGAAGAAACGACTAGGAGGGATACCACCGTCGACGTTGCGACGGGGATCCTGGCAAGGGCAGAGGTCATGGGCATCCGCTTGTCACGTTAGCCCCAAAAAAATGGGAATCGCAAGCACGTTCCACTAAGGTCGGACGTGCACGCGAGGGTGGCTTCATGTCTCGCATTCGGAGTCACTCGGGGAGTCATCCATGAACACAGCGACAGAAGGCACCGGCGAACGAGATGGCCACGGGGACGGCCGCGCGCTTCACGAAGAGCTTGCCGTCGTCGACCTGCACGCCGACACGCCGAAGCTCATGGACGTCTTCGCGTACGACATCTTCACGCGCCACGAACCGCCGCTCCCCGGGGCGCGGTTCCTGGGGCACGTCGACACGCCAAGGATGCGAGAAGGAGGCCTCTCGGCGCAGTTCTTTGGCCTTTGGACCTTCCCCTATCCTCGTTCGGGGTGCGCGCGTTCGGTCATGCGACAACTCGACCTGCTCGAGAGGGCGGCGAAGGCTCGACCAGACGAATTCGTCCTGTGCAAGACTGCCGAAGATGTGGCGTTGGCCAAGCAAGCCGGCAAGCTCGCGGCGCTCACGGGAATTGAGGGTGGTCACGCGCTCGAGGGACGACCAGAGCTCGTCGAGAAGTTCGCACGTCGTGGCGTGCGCTACCTTGGACTCCTGCACCTCACCGCCAACGATCTCGGCCGCCCGGCTCACGGATTGGGGCGCGATGACTCGATCGGCCTCTCGCGGCTCGGGAAAACGGTCATCGAAGAGATGGACCGCGTCGGAATGATCCTCGACCTGGCGCATCTCAACCGCAAGGGCTTCTTCGAGGCGCTGGATGTCACTCGCGGAGTGACCATCGTGTCTCACGCTGGAGCAGCGGGCGTCCACCCCATGAGTCGAAATGTCGACGACGAGCAAGTACGGGCCCTAGCCGATCGAGGCGGCGTAGTGGGAATCATCTTCGCACCGATCTACCTCGGCCGAGACGGCGTGGATGCGGTCTGTGACCATATTGTCCATGTCATGGACGTAGGGGGCGAAGACGTGCCAGCGCTTGGCTCGGACTTCGACGGCATGGTCCGTCCACCGAAAGGTCTCGAGGACGTCTCGCGCCTTCCCAGGCTCACAGAGGCGCTCTTGTCCCGCGGGCTCAAGCACGCTCAGGTGAAGAAAATCCTCGGCGAAAACGTGCTCCGAGTTTTGGCGTCCTCGCCGCCCAAGATCTGACTCACGCGCAGGCGGCTATCACAACCCCGGGCTGAGCACCGCTCCTGGATGGACCGACGCCGTCTTCGTCGCGCGAATCCTGATGCGGCCTACGCTACCACCGCCAGCGCCGCCGCCGCCGCTCATGCTCCCGTTGTCACCTTCGCCACCCCCAGCTTTCGCGCCGTATCCCCCAAAACCGCCGTCGCCGCCGCCCATGATCGCGCTTCGCGACGTCGTCGCGCCTGTCGTGGCACTGCAACTTCCAGGCGTGCCGTCGTTTCCCGAGGCGGAACCGACGCTCCCCTCCCCCCCGGACCCACCATTCGCGCACAGGCGCGCCCCTTCGGCAACGGTGACGCTCGGCGCCTCGAGGAAGATCGCTCCGCCCGAACCACCTCCACCACCACCTGCGCCACCTGAGATCGCCCAAGCCCCCCCTATCCCACCCTTTCCACCCGCTCCGGCGGCCTTTATCGTCCCGGTCACGGTAATGGCGCTCGAGGCAGAAATCTGAACCGCCCCTCCTGCAGGGCCTCCGTCTCCCCCGACTCGGCTCTCCGTCGCATCGCCCCCGTCGCCCCCAACGCATCCACCTCGAAGCGGCGACAAGTCGAGGTCTTGTGCCTTCCCACCTCCCTGTCCGCCATTCCCCGAGCCGCTCCCATGGCCATCTCCTCCTCGACTACCGACTTCTCCGAACGCACCACCGCCGCCACCACCGCCTCCTGCGGAGGAGCTGCCTTTCTCTCCATCGTGGCCGCCGCTGTCCATGCAGAACTCGGGCATGTCCCCGCCCGGAGCCCCCTGCATTTCCCCAGTTGCCGACGTGTCAATTGTCCCCGCCACGCTCGCAGTGCCATGTACCGCGAGGATGAACGGAAGCGAACCCTCGATCTTGAGCACCGCTGCCTGGGCGACATGCAGGTTCTTCACCACGAGCAGCCGCGCCTTGATTCCGAGAGGCTGCTCGATCGTCGTCGTGGGTGGAGTAGACGGTTGCCCCGATGGAGCCGTCAGAACCCCTTCCACGGTATCGTATCGGTACGTGCCAGCCGCGAGGAGTTCTAGTGACGACGTGGGCACGGGCACATCTTCGTCACATGGCTTGAAGTTGGTGGCGGCGATGGGCCATGGTTCGCAGCCGGGCGGCCCATCGGGTGGAGCCGCGTCGGGCATTTCCGGCGGCGCATCAACCGCAGGACGCACGTCCGCTGGCGGCGCGTCGGGCGGTGGCGCATCCGACCGGGCATCCCATCGGTTGCCGGAGTCCCATGCGCCATCAAGTGCCCCCCCGTCAGCGGTGGGAGCGTCGGATGATGCGTCCCCTCCCAGATCGGTGTCTGCGTTGGCGTCTTTCTCCATTGGGAACGGCCCCGCATCATCGCCGCCGGGCCTTGCAAGGCCACCAGGGTCAAACTTGCATCCAGCCAAAACGGTCAATAGACCCAGCAAGGAACCAGCGCGAGCCAACACGGCGGCATGATAGCTGTAATCCGCGGCAAAACTCCACGGAAGACACTTTCCGGGATTTTGGGCGCGCGTCAGGGCAGGATCGCCAGCGGCCCCTCAGGCCCCTGTATCCGAAACGCCCGCGTCCTCGAACGTGGCCATCTCGGACAGGATCTTGACTGCCGCATCCACCAGGCCCATCGTGAGCGCGGCGCCAGTCCCCTCACCGAGTCGCAGGTCAAGGTCGAAGTAGGGCCTCTTTTCCAGGCTCTTGAGAACCAACCGATGACCCACTTCGACCGATCGGTGCGACGCGATCAAGTAGTCCTTCGCTCGAGGAGAAAGGCGTGCGGCGACGAGGGCCGCTGTGCTGGCGATGAAGCCATCCATGATGACCGGGACCCTTCGTGCCGCTGCGCCGAGGACGACACCGGCAAGCCCTGCGATTTCAAGCCCCCCCAGGCAGGCCAGCACGTCAAGGGGACGCGAGGGATCCGGTCGATGCAGGTCGAGGGCGCGCTGCACGACCGCGATCTTGCGGAACAGGCCAGCGTCGTCGAGACCGGTCCCGCGGCCAGTGACTTCCGACGACGAAACGCCCATGAAAGCGGCGACAAGGGCGCTCGAAGACGTCGTGTTGCCGATACCCATGTCTCCGATGGCGATGAGCGAGATCCCTTCATCGACGAGCTCGCCCGCCACTTGAATCCCGCGCTCCAGCGAAGCCACGGCTTGCTCTCGGGTCATGGCCTGGCAGCGCGACAGGTTTTGAGTACCGGGCGCCACCCTTAGGGAGCGCACCTCAGGTACCTTGGGAAGATCCCCTTTCACCCCCATGTCCACCAGGACCACTTTCGCTCCGACGTGGCGCGCGAGGACATTGATCGCGGCGCCGCCACGAGCGAAGTTGAGGAGCATCTGGGCCGTTACTTCTTGGGGATAAGCAGAGATCCCTTCTTCAGCCACCCCGTGGTCTGCCGCCATCACCACGATTGCCTTCTGTGGCACCGGGAGGTGCACGGTCCCGCGAATGGCGGCCACTTGGCACGCGATATCCTCGAGCTTCCCGAGGCTGCGCCTTGGCTTCGTTTTCTTGTCCAGAAGGACTTGGACCTGCCGGTCTGCCTCGTGGTCTAAGGGAGGGATGCTTGTCAGGGTGTGTTCGAGCAATGTCATGGACTCTCCTGGAAAAGAGCGACAGGGCCAGGTTTGATGCGCAACATGCAGCCGAGCACCGCGAAGTATACTTGGGAGGCCGCAGCTGCGAGCTCCTGATGCGCGCGTCCAGCCAGATCCCTAAACGCCCTTCCGAGTGGCGACTCGGGCACGATCCCCATCCCCACCTCGTTGGTCACCACGATGCAGCGGAGGGTCTTTGCGCAGAGGACGTCTAGAACCTTGGCCAGCTCTGCAAGCGCCTGTTCTTCAGTGATCCCGCGAAGAAGCAGGTTGGACATCCAGAGGGTCAGGCAATCGAGGACCACTACGTCATACCCGCCGAGTCGTGACAAAGCACTCGCGACGTGAACGGGTTCCTCGATCAGGTCAAAGCGATCCCCACGAGCCTCGCGATGGCGCAGGATCCGCTGCGCCATTTCCGCGTCCCCCGCCTGCGCCGTGGCAAGGTATACGCGCCTTGTCCCGATCCGCTCGGCAAGTGATTGGGCGAAGGCGCTCTTTCCCGAGCGGACTCCGCCCCCTACGAGAATGAGGCGTTCATCCGTGCGCAAGGCAAGTCACGAACATCCGCTCGTCGAGCCACAGTTCGTGCACTTGTGACATGCCCCCGAGCGGACCATGATGGTGCCGCACTCGTGACAGGTGGGCGCGTCCGTTTCGCTCACCCACCCTTTGGGGTCCTGAGCTTGAATCACGATCGGCTTGGCGGCCGGAAGGACAGGCACCTGGGGCAGGTCCAGCTGCGTGCCGTCGAGCTTCTTGGCCTCTGCCTCTTCCGCTTCCTTGGGAGCGAGGAATTTCACGTCGAGCCAACGGAAGATGTAGTCCATGATCGACGTGGCGCGGGGTATCTCTGGATTTCCCGTAAACCCGCTGGGCTCAAAGCGCGTGCCCCTGAACTTGTCGCACAGGAGGCGCAAGGGTACCCCATGCTGTAGTGCCAGGCTGATCGCGGTGGCGAATGAGTCCATCAAGCCGGCGATGGTCGAGCCCTCCTTCGCCATGCGAACGAAGATCTCCCCGGGAGAGCCATCTTCGTACAGGCCACAGGTGATGTAGCCCTCATGCCCGCCAATCGAGAACTTGTGCGTGAGCGACCTTCGCTCATCCGGGAGCTTGCGACGGACAGCCGAAGGTGGCCCGCTCGACCGGAGCCGCTCTGCCTCGGCAATCGCCAGCGCCGTCGCTGTATCAACAAATTGGCTCGCCAAATCCGGCTTCGATTGCCCCTTCCCGGTCATCAAGGGCTGCGTTCGCTTGCAGCCATCACGGTACACGGCAATGGCCTTGAGACCTAGCCGCCATGCTTCCAGGTACGCCTTTTCAATGTCTTCCACCGGACAGTCATTGGGCAAATTGACCGTCTTGGAGATGGCCCCGGACAGGAACGGCTGCGTGGCAGCCATCATCCGAACGTGCCCCATGTAGTGGATTGAGCGCGTGCCGCTTGCTGATCTGAACGCGCAGTCGAACACGGGCAGGTGCTCGGGCTTGAGGGAAGGCGCCCCTTCGATCGTCTCCTTCTCGTCAATATGGGCGCGAATCGACTGGATTTCGTCCTTCGTGTACCCGAGCCTCTCGAGGGCCTCGGGCACCGTCTGGTTGACGATCTTGAGCATGCCGCCGCCGACAAGGCGCTTGTATTTCACGAGGGCGATATCCGGCTCGATTCCCGTAGTATCGCAATCCATCATGAACCCAATCGTCCCGGTGGGAGCGAGCACCGTGGTCTGGGCATTGCGGAAACCATGTTCACGCCCGACCGCGACCGCCTCGTCCCACGCAGCGCGAGCGGCTTCCACCAAGTCATAGGGAACGTACGCCGCGTCCACCTGATCCACGTGGCGCCGATGCTTCTCCATGACCCCCAGGAAGGGCTCGCGGTTCACGGCATAGCCCGCAAACGGACCCTTGGCATCGCGTGCAATCCGCGCACTCACCACGTAGGCTTGACCACACATGAGCGCGGTAATCGCAGCGGAATACGCGCGCCCAGGCTCGCTGTCATAGGGAAACCCCCGGGACATGAGCAGGGCACCAAGGTTCGCATAGCCCAGCCCGAGAGGACGAAACCGATGGGAGTTCTTCTCGATCCGCTCCGTGGGGTACTTCGCGTTGTCGACGATGACTTCTTGGGCAATGACAGTGATCTCGACCGCACGCCGGAACGACTCGACGTCGAGCTCGCCGTCTTCCCGCTGGAACTTTCTCAGGTTCAGCGACGCAAGGTTGCACGCCGAATCGTCCACGAACATGTATTCGGAGCACGGATTGGACGCATTGATCCGCGATGTATTGGGGCACGTGTGATATGCATTCACTGTCGTGTCGAACTGCATCCCTGGGTCGCCACACTGGTGAGCGGCCTCGGCAATCTTGCGCAAGAGGTCCCGTGCCTTGAATGCCTCCACGGTTCGCCCGTCGGTGACCGCGCGCGTCCGCCATTCCCCGTCTCGCAGCACGGCCTCCATGAACTCATCCGTCACTCGCACCGAGTGGTTTGCGTTCTGGTACGCTATGGAGTCGTACGCGCCTCCCGGCACGTTAAAGCCGCCATCAAACCCTGCATCGATCAGGGCCCAGGCCTTGCGTTCCTCGCGAGCCTTGCACTCAACGAAGTCCACGATATCAGGGTGATCGGCATTCAAGATGACCATCTTGGCCGCGCGGCGCGTCTTTCCACCAGACTTGATGGCGCCCGCAAACGAATCATAGCCCCGCATGAACGAGACAGGTCCAGACGCCGTGCCGCCTCCGTTTAGGTGCTCCTTTGACGACCTGAGCGAGGACAAGTTCGAGCCTGTGCCCGAACCCCACTTGAACAGCATGCCCTCGGTCCTCGCGAGCGTGAGAATCGAGTCCATCGAGTCCTCGACGCTGTTGATGAAGCACGCCGAGCACTGAGGGTGCTCCTCTACGCCCACGTTAAACCAAACCGGCGAGTTAAACGACATCTTTTGGTGCACAAGGAGGTGCACGAGCTCATCGCGGAATACGAGCGAGTCGCATTCACTCGCAAAGTAGCTGCCTTTTGCGGCCCAGGAAGCAATCGTGTCCGCGACGCGGCCGATGAGCTGCTTTACCGAGCGCTCCCGCTGCGGCGATCCCACCATTCCCCTGAAATACTTCTGGACCACCACGTTCGTGGCGGTCTGGCTCCAAGCCTTGGGGATCTCCACATCCGCCTGCTCGAAATAGATCTTCCCCCCCTCACCGGTGATGGCGGCCGTGCGGAGCTCCCATTCCACTTCCGAGAAGGGATCCCGTCCGGGTCGAGTGAAATATCGCTCGAGCACGAGGCCCGCTTGTTCCGCACGCGCTGGGGACTTCGCCCCATCGGCCACGAGACGTGCCCTCTTCGCAACGGCCGGGTCCTGGGTCGCTTTCTTGGACGTTGTCTTCTTGGACCTACGACCCTCGAGACGCGTGATCATGGCGCAGTCCTCCTCCCCCCAGCGAGCAGTACCCTGCTCCCGGGCCAATGCCAGTTCGCTTTTTCGAGAAGGCGCACCACCAGGGACGGCGTGCGCTCGTAAGACTCACACTTTATCGAACAGGCAATTGCTGTCAAGGGAAAACCAGCTCGCCCTCCACAAGATATCGTATAGGACCACCCACTAGACCACTACGAATTGTGTGACAAGGTCGATGGCAGGCCTGTGGGCATGTGTGCAACTCCTGAGGATGGAATCGCAAAAAAGCCACGGATTCCGAATCGTTGCCACTCTTGTGGAAAAACCTGTGGACCAATTGTCCACCGCCGTGAGCGGGACTGCTTGTCGGCGCCGGCCCGAAACCAGACCGCTAATAGTGGAGGAGCGCGTCCACGCCGCACGACCCTAGCTTCGAGCGGCCACCTAGGAACGAAAGCTCAATGAAAAAAAGACATGCGAGGGCAATTGCCCCTTGTTGCTCGACAAGACGAATGGTCGCAGCAGCAGTCCCACCGGTCGCGAGCACGTCATCCACTACCAGGGCTCTTGCTCCCTTGCCCAAGGCATCAGAGTGGATCTCGAGCGAATCGGTCCCGTACTCCAGGGCGTACTCGACGCGACTCGTGCGATAAGGGAGCTTTCCCGGCTTTCGTACCGGCACGAAGCCCACGCCCATGTGCGCGGCAAGCGCCGCCCCGAAAATGAACCCTCTCGATTCAACGGCGACCACGCAGTCCGGCGCGTGCTTCTTTCCGAGCTCGGCCATGAGCCCAATCACCTCGCCAAAGGCTTTCCCATTGGAAAGCAATGGGGTGATGTCTTTGAACACAATCCCGGGCTTGGGAAAGTCGGGTATATCGCGGATGAGGGACTTGACGCGTTGCAAGACCTGATTTCCACCCTGCGGGTCGACACCGGCGAGCATTGGACCTCCTGGCAATTCGTTTCATGCTTGGGGGGGTGGGCTTCCTCCCCAGCCATAGCGACCAACCAGGTCCACAAATCGAACCCTGGTGTCGTACCGTGTTTCGAAGTCGTCCCCATGCCGAACGACGACGGCGAGCTTTTGATGGTCGCGTGGCCCGACAGGAATCACGAGACGTCCCCCCTCGCCCAGCTGAGCGCAGAGCAGGACCGGGATCTTGGGCGCTCCAGCCGCCACCACAATGACGTCGAAGGGTGCCTTCTCTGGCCAGCCCAAGGAGCCATCAAAACACTCGACATGAGCATTGGCGATCCCGAGCTGACGCAGCTTCCCTGAAGCCAAATCTGCAAGTGGACGGATGATTTCTACGGCAAGGACCTCGCACGCTAGCTCGGACAGGATCGCGGTCTGGTAGCCACAGCCAGCCCCCACTTCCAGCACGCGCTCACTCCCGGAAAGGAACGCCAGCTCGCACATCCGAGCGACTATGAACGGCTGGGAAATGGTTTGACCGTACCCGATATTCAACGGCCGATCGTCATACGCGCAGAACGCAAGGGCTGGGTCCACGAAGTGCTCACGCGGAACACGCGCCATGGCAGCGAGCACCCGAGAATCCCCGACACCACGGGCGATTACTTGCTCCTCGACCATTCGCTTCCGCGCGTGCTGAAGCTCACCTCTATCCATGAACGGACTCATGAACTCGCCCCTGGCGCTTCCTCCTCAAGGATGGCCTCGAAGCCCGGCAACCGCCAGCCTGGAAGTGAACCGAGGAGTCCGTGGCTCGTCAAGTCGAGGTCCAGTGGGGTGAGAGAGACAATGGACTCTCGAACGGCTGCGGAGTCTGATCCGGCTACATCCTGAGCGTCGAGCGCGGGCCCGCCGATCCAGAAATACCGCCGACCACGCAGGTCCGTACGGGCCTCCACTTGGTCGCGGTACACGCGCTCTCCCAGGCGTGTCCACCGATACCCCCGAAGAGGTCCGTGGTTTGGAACATTCACGTTCAACAGCGTTTTCCGCGGAAGCCCTTCTGCGAAGATGGCGTGGGCGAGCGCGTGAGCAAGCTCGGCCGCAGCGACAAATCCGTCTTCCGGACCAACCTCCATGGAAATGGCGAAGGCCGGAAAGCCACGAATGGCCCCCTCGACAGCAGCTGCGACTGTTCCGCTGTAGAAGAAGTCCGAACCAAGGTTGTAACCGTGGTTGATTCCGCTGACCACGAGATCAGGACGCCTCGGAGCCAGGTGGAGAAGGCCAAGGTACACGCAGTCTGCAGGAGTTCCGTCAACCGCGAACATGGATGGACGGATCTCAGTCACGCGCAGGGGTCTATCCAGGGAAATCGCATGGCTTTGTGCCGAGCGCTCCCTGTCGGGTGCCACGACCACGACGTCTCCCAGGTCCTGCAGGCGATCCGCGAGCACGCGAATTCCCCGCGCCCGGATGCCGTCATCGTTCGAAATGAGGATTAAAGGTTTCAAGAGACCAAACGGCGGTGAGACTTCAGTTCGTCGGGGCGACTGGATTTGAACCAGCGACCCCCTGACCCCCAGTCAGGTGCGCTAACCAGGCTGCGCCACGCCCCGATGCCGCTTTTTGAGCGGCCGTGTCTCTCTAGCTCATTCGACGACAAGTTGCAAGAGTTCTTCGACCTCTTTTTTTATCTGCTCGAGAAGCGCCCTGTCGCCCTCCCCATTTCCCGGGGAACCACAAGAACGTGCATGCGCACCGGAGGCCGACGGCAAGGACGGGCCATCGGTCTGGCACGATCCGTCCGGTCCTTCGGCCTCTCTCAACCGCCTTCGTGCTCCCTCGATGGTGTATTTCTTGACGTAGAGGAGCTCCCGGATCTGGAGAATCCGCTCCACGTGCCTGCGTGCGTACAACCGCTGGTTGCTCCGGGATTTCTCCGGTCTAATCGAGCGGAACTCGGTTTCCCAATACCGGAGCACCGAGGGCTTGACCCCCGCGATCCTCGCTACCTCGCCGATCTTGAAGTACTTCTTGTCGGGGAGCTCAGTCGTCACTGACGTCCGTGGACTCGCCGTTATTGAGCGCGTTCTTCAAGACCTGACTCGGCTTGAACGTAAGCACGCGGCGCGCCGAAATGGTGATCTCCTTTCCAGTTTGGGGATTACGACCAACTCGCGCGTTCTTGTCCCGCACGACAAAATTCCCAAACCCTGAGATCTTAATCTTCTCGCCCCGCTCGAGCGTCTCTTTGATGGTGTCGAACACCGTCTCGACGATCTCGGCAGCTTCCTTCTTCGAGAATCCGCCCACTTTTTCGTAGACGTACTCGATGATGTCAGCCTTCGTCATCCTGGTCATCCTCCGCAAGGCCTTCCGGCGCGTGAGCGCCATTTTATAGTCTTGGTCCCCACGAGTGTCAATAAGTACGCGAAATCACCGTCTTTCAGCGCCAAGAGCGGAAAGCAAGCGCGAAACCATGCCTTCGTGCACCTCATCGACTTCTGAATCGGTCAACGTACGATCGCTCGCA
Source organism: Deltaproteobacteria bacterium (assembly GCA_016210055.1). Classification (GTDB taxonomy): domain Bacteria; phylum Myxococcota_A; class Polyangia; order Haliangiales; family SHYZ01; genus JACQUZ01. The sequence goes on from JACQUZ010000031.1 coordinate 14,605, forward strand.
CGGTATGTCATCGACCAAAGCATCCCCTTTTTACCCGCTGGCACTTTCCCCGGCTCTCTGTAGTCCTCCAAAACGCGAAACGACTCGAGAAGAGGCGATCGTGACTCGAGAATCACTTGTCTCACGCGCTGCGCCGATACGACTTCTCCCACAAGAAACGAGACATCTCGCACAATCGATGGGAACCGAGGCAACGGCGCGAATTGCGGCTTCTGAAGTGGTGGAACTAGCTCGAGATCCACCTCAAAGGCAAAGCAGGCAGGCTCAATTCCGAACCGTTCGCGAGTCTCAGGGTGAACTTCACCCACAACACCCAACATCGACCCGTTGCACAACACCGAGGCCGCCACTCCAGGGTGCAGGAACCCGTCTTCGCTCCTTAGTGGAGAGAACTCCACAGGAACGCGCAATGTCGCCGAGAGGCGCTCCAGCACCCCTTTGATGTCAAAGAAGTCCACCCGTTGCCCTGGCTTGAGCCAACCCGAACGGTACCCGCACACGACCCCGGCGAGCGAGCGTGGCTCACGTGGTAGCGCCTCGCCGCTTGGGTAAAACACGTTTCCAACCTCGAACAGGCGCACGTCTTCCACGCCAACTGCGAGATTCCGGGCGAGTGCTGCGAGGAGCCCAGGGACGAGTGATGTGCGCATCACGCTTTGCTCTTCGCGGAGCGGGTTGCGGAGCATGAGTGGCGAGCTGGCCGGATGCCCTTTCGGAAGTCGCAAGTCCGCGATCCGTGTCGGGGACGTGAAGCCGAACGAGATCGTCTCCGTCCATCCGGCCCCCCAAAGCGCGTCTTGCACGCGCTCGACGAGAATATCTCCAGTGGCTCGAGGCGCTTCGCGAGTACCGGGAAGGGTGGTGGGAATCCTCTCGTACCCGACGAGGCGCACGATCTCTTCTATGAGGTCCACCTCGCGTTCGAGGTCGCGACGAAACGTTGGGCAAGTTACGCGAAGGCGGCCGCTGCCAGGAGCCTCGTCTACGGTCAACTCGATGGCCTGGAGCACCCGTGCGACTTCCTGAGGCGTACATTCAAAGCCTAAGAGCCGTGAAGCGCGGCCGGGACGAAGCTCGACCGACACGGGTACAACAGGCTTTGGGTACACGTCGACGACGCCCCTTGCCACGCTGCCCCCAGCGAGCTCGCACAAGAGCCTCGACGCTCGCATGGATGCGAAGTCCACTCCGTTCGGATCAACTCCCCGCTCGAAGCGATGTGAGGACTCTGAATGCAATCCCAAGCGCCGTGCCGTCTTGCGCACGGAAATGGGGTCAAAGCAGGCGCTCTCGAGGAGCACGCGGCTCGTGCCCGCCTGAACTTCGGAGCCGGCACCGCCCATCACGCCAGCGAGCGCGACGGGGCCGCGAGGGTCGCAGATGAGAAGATCCCCGCTTCTGAGCTGCCGCTCCGCGCCGTCCAGGGTCGTAATCGCCTCACCCTCGCTTGCCCGTCGCACGATGATCGTTCCGTCTGCGAGGCGGTCGTAATCAAACGCATGGAGAGGCTGCCCAACCTCGAGCATGACGTAATTAGTCACGTCTACCAAGTTCGAAATCGAGCGCATGCCCACGGCCTCGAGCCGCCTGCGCATCCACCTCGGAGACGGACCGATTCTCAATCCATGGATGTAACGAGCGGAATACCGCGTGCACAATTGCGACGCCTCGACCGAAACATGGACTAGGCGCGCAACGTCACCTCCCGAAATGAAGGGATCGAGCGATACTACGGGTCGGCGAAGAGGAGTCCCCGCGAGTGCCGCCACCTCACGAGCGATTCCGAGGTGGCTCAAGCAGTCGCCTCGGTTCGGAGTCACGTTGATCTCGAGCGCGGTGTCGCGCAGGCCCAAGGCATCCTGTGCCAAGGTGCCGGCTGGCGACTTCGCATCCTCGTCGGCGAGAACGACGATCCCGCCCGCCTCCTCGCCAATGCCTAGCTCGGCTTCGGAGCAGATCATCCCCGCGGAGCCCTGTCCTTGGATTTCTTTTTGGCCGATTTCACGTCCATCGGGGAGTCGCGACCCAGGGCGAGCCCACAGGATCTTACCTCCTGCCCCTGGGACGTTCGGCGCTCCGCAAACCACTTCATGGAGCCCCGACCCGTCCCAAGCAGTCACGATCGTCAGCCGAGGCGACCGCGGGTGCGGTCGCACACCGCGCACCTCAGCCACGACAACTCCGGCGAACTGCTCGCCGAGAGGAACAATTGCCTCGACCTCCAGTCCCGCCATCGTCAGGCGATGCCCAAGTTCAGCCGCCGAGAGGTCTGTCGGGCAGAGCTCGCGCAGCCAGCCAAGCGAGACGCGCATCAGAACTGCTCCAGGAAGCGCAGATTCCCTTCGTAGAAGAGCTTGATGTCGTTGATTCCGTGCCTGAGCATGGCCATGCGCTCAATCCCCATGCCGAATGCAAAACCGTTGAACTTCTCGGCGTCGTAATTCACCTGCTTGAGGACGACGGGATCCACCATTCCCGCACCACCGATTTCGAGGAATCCGGTCCCCTTGCAGACTCGGCAGCCCGCACCCCTTCCGCCACAGAACGTGCATTGCATGTCGACTTCTGCGCCAGGCTCCACGAACGGGAAATAGGACGGACGGAAACGAATCCCCAAGTCCCTGCCAAAAAACCGTCGGACAAAGTGCAGGAGTACCCCCTTGAGGTCGCTCATCCGAACGTCTTCGTCGACGAGAAGCCCTTCGATTTGCTGGAACATCGGAGAGTGCGTGGGATCGTCGTCCTTCCTGTAGACAGCTCCGGGAGCGACAATTTTTACGGGCGGGGCTTTCGACAACATCGTTCGGATCTGCACCGGCGAGGTGTGGGTGCGAAGGACAACGTCGTCGGCGACGTAGAAAGTGTCTTGCATGTCGCGCGCGGGATGGTCTTTGGGGATCCCGAGCGCTTCGAAATTATGGAAGTCGGTCTCCACCTGTGGCCCGAAAGCGACCTCGAACCCGAGCTCCGCGAAAATCGCAACGATTTCCCGTCGGACCTTCGTCAGGATGTGAAGGTGTCCGACCGGTTCGCATCGCCCAGGAAGGGTAACGTCAACTTGACGTTCGAGATCTTGCTTGCGAGCCAACTCGCGGAGCTCACACAGCCTACGTTCGGTCTCCGCTTCGATCCCGTTTTTTGTTCGATTGGCGACCTCGCCAACCTGAGGACGCTCTTCCGCGGGAAGACGCCCCATCTGCTTCATCAGTTCGGAAACTCGCCCTTTTTTCCCGAGGTAGCGCGCCTGAGCCGCACGGATTTCCTGCTCCGTCGCAAGAGAGGCGACTTCCGCGCGAAACGCGCTTTCGAGCTCAGCTAGCTCGCGGATGAGTAAAAAGGTGGAGGACGGCATGGATCATGCCCCTTCCGACCCGAGCTTAGGCAGAAATGGCCTTGGCCTGAAGAGCAACCGCCCGAAATGCAGCAGGATCGCTCACGGCCAGGGTGGCGAGCATCTTGCGATCTAGAGAAATCCCTGCTTTTGCGAGAGCGCCAATTAACTTCGAGTACGACACGCCGAGCGTCCGAGCAGCCGCATTGATTCGAATGATCCAAAGGCGGCGAAAATCACCCTTCCGCTCACGGCGGTGCCGGTACATGAAGCTCCAGGCATGCTGGACAGTTTCGCGGGCGGACTTGTAGCAGTTACCACGCTTTCCACGGTAACCCTTCGCCCACTTGAGAATACGGTTTCTACGACGGCGTGCTTTGATTCCTTTTTTTGCGCGCGGCATGACGTACTCCGGAAACGGAAAAGCGAGGGGGGAAGTTAACTACACAACCGCCCCTAGCGCAATAAGAAAGTAAGCGAATTGACGACTACTTGGCATACGGAAGCATCGCTCGAATCTGATGCTCCTGCGTCTTGTCGACGAGAGCCGCATGGCGAAGTTTCCGCTTCCTTGTCGTCGTCTTCTTGGTCAAGATGTGCCGTCGGCTTGTCTTGTTACGCTTTATCTTCCCGGTGGCGGTGAACTTGAAGCGCTTCTTTGCACCGGAATTACTCTTCATCTTAGGCATAACCGCAGATTCCTTTCTATCGTCGGACGTCACCAGCCCTTTGGCTTCTGACGTTAGCTCCCTGTTTTCGGCCCCGGTGTTGGAACATGGGGGCCGGGCGCTTGCACGGCAGGCGCGGGCGGTGTCGATACTGCCCCTTGAACAACGGGCGTTCCCGGGCGAGCGAGCCGTGGCGATACCACCATGACCATTCGCCGGCCATCCATGAGCGCCATTTGCTCGACGTGGGCGATATCCATGCATCCCCGAACGACCTTGTCGAGCATCGCCTTTCCGGTCTCCGGGTGCACCACTTCTCGGCCGCGAAACTGAACCACGAGTCGTACTTTGTTTCCCTCTTCGAGGAAGCGGCGGATATGACGCAGCTTGAACTCGTAGTCGTGGTCATCGGTCTTCGGCCGGAACTTGATCTCTTTTAGCTCGATGACCGACGCGTGCTTGCGGGCCTGCTGGCTCTTTTTCGCCTGCTCGTACTTGAACTTCCCATAGTCCATGATGCGACAGACCGGTGGCGCCGCCTTGGGAGACACCTCAACAAGGTCGAGCCCTTTCTCCTCAGCCAAGCGCAGCGCCTCATGGGTGGGAAGCACCCCGAGCTGGGTTCCATCGTCGGAAATAACGCGGACTTCGGGAACGCGAATCCGACGATTGACGCGATACGAGTCTGATGATGGTTCTGGTGGTCTCGGGGGAATGGCAAATCCTCCTGTATCAGGTTTCAGTTCAAGGATTCTCGAGCTTGCGCTCGAGCATCACGAAATCGCTCCAACTCCGCCGCGCAGGATACGAGCCTCGTTGACGAGATATCGAGCGAATTCCTCAAGCGGCATGGGTTCGGCTTGCTTTCCATCACGAGTGCGTGGGGACACCATCCTCTGGGCAACCTCCTTGTCGCCACACACCGACATGACGGGATTTTTTTCCACCTGCGCGCAACGAATTTTTGCTCCGAGCTTGTCCAAAGACAAGTCAGATTCGACGCGAAGATGATGGGCCCGCAGCACTTTTTCAACTGTGCTCGCCCATTCCACTTGTTTCTCAGAGGCCGTGAGCACCCGGACCTGGACAGGAGCCAACCCGAGCGGAAATGCACCGGCGTAGTGCTCAATAAGCACAGCGAAAAAGCGCTCAAGTGAGCCATGCAATGCCAGGTGGATCATGGCTACCCGGTGCTCCCCCCATGAGCTCTCACGCAATTGAGATCAAATCGTTCTGGGAGTTGGAAGTCGACCTGAATCGTCGAGCACTTCCACTCTCGAACGAAGGCATCCCAGAGCCCAAGATCGATCTTCGGCCCAAAGAATGCCCCTCCGCCCTCGTCTACCTCATAGGCGATCCGAGAGGAGTCGAGCACGTCGCACGATCTCAGCGTCTCCAGTGGCGACAGTCTTGGCGCCTCAGTGCCGATAACGTCTTGGATCTCTTCCTGAACCATGTGCATCCAGGGCGTTGCGCTCAACCGCCGCAAGCCCATCGGGTATTTCGCGGTATAGCGGCGGAACTGCGAAGACCTACAGAGAGAACGGACGCAACCGAGGGCATTTCGAACGGCCCTTTGCGACCAAAACCACAATTCGGAGTTGACCTTTGGCCTGCCGGTTGTAGGCGCGGGCGGGATTGAACCGCCGACCCCTACCGTGTCAAGGTAGTGCTCTCCCACTGAGCTACGCGCCTAAAATCAACTGCTTTGTGTAGTCGGAGTGACGACACGTGTCAAGGTTTTTTGGCTTGTGCCGATCACTTCGGACATGCGGCATGTTCCCATTGCGGCCGCCGGGTTTCTGATTCCGCTCGGGCCTCTTGGCACGGGAGGCAAAGTCCACCCTCCAGGCGCCGCTTCGGCGCAGGTCGTCGTCGCGGCTTCGAGCGATCCGCTCATACTTTATGATGCAAGCGGCCACGTGCGCGGTGGGGTTCACAAGTCGCTCCAGGCCGAAGGGTCCGTAAGTGTAGGAATAGGATGGAATCTCGAGCTCGTGGGAGTCCTGGGAGGCGAGGCGCTTTCAGGTAGCGTCGACCATCCCGACGCATCCCTCCCAAAGGCCAAAGGGCTCTCTGATGCGCGGCTCGGCATGCGATGGATCGGAATTCCGGGTATCTTGGCCATCCGCGGTGACATGGCGCCGGCTACCGGTGAGGCGAGCTTTGACCTTGCGGTCAGGGGCAGGCTGCATCGGCGTGCGGTAGTTGAGGCGTTGGCAGGAATCCAGACTGAAAAGCGCCAGGTCATTTACGACACAGTTATCGATGATTCGCTGGTCTGGGGTGGCGGCCTGGACGTGAACCTTTCACGTAGCCTTTCGGCCCTGGCACAGGTGCGAGGCGAGGTAGGCCTCGCTGGTGCGGATTCACCTGCAGAATGGGGGGCCGGACTGAGGACCTCCTGGGGCCCTCTCACCGTGTCACTGCTGGGAGGGACTGGAATCGGCCGGGCCACCGGATCGCCCGCGTGGCGCGTCACCATGGCGGTGAGCTTTCGCCCCAGTACCGAGGTTCCCTCTCCTCCCCGGCGCAAGTTCCTGGCAGGGGCCGACTCGTCCCGGGCCAGGACCGACTCGGAACTTGAACTCGGATCGCCGACCGTAGAGGTAACCCCTTCGGATATCGACGCGACCGGGCTTGACCTGATCGACGCCGAGACGCCGAACGTCACGGTCAAGGACTCTGAAATCTTGCTCGGAGAGCCGATCTTCTTTGTCAAGAACCGCAAGAGAATCCGCAATTCATTCAGACCGATTCTCGATGAGCTGGCATTGTTCCTCAATAAGCATCCCGAAATTCGAAAGGTCCGAATTGAAGGACACGCAGACGCGCTCGGCACTCCAGAGTGGAACGCCGCGCTATCCCGCCTTCGGGCAGACCAAGTGGTCGGATACCTGGTCACGAGCGGCGTGGCCAGGGACAGGCTCGAGCCCGTAGCTTACGGTGCGGATCGTCCCTGGGTGAGCAACGAGGAGGAGGCCGAACGCGCGCTGAACCGCCGCGTGGTCTTCACCGTGACCGACGCAGAGATCGGTGGCACCCTCTCCGCGAGCCCGATTTTCCACGGCCGGAGTTCTGACGTTGCGCCTTCCGTGTCGTCGGTCGTTCCGCCGGTCGGCCACGTGGAGACCACCCCGCCCACCGCGAGCGAAGCGGAACAGCCCCCTGGGGAGGAACCGTGAGGACTGAGCTAGCACTAGCTGCTTTGGCAGTCGCAGTGATGCTGCATTGGAAACCGGCCCGCGCGGAGCGCATCCATCCAGTCGTGCCCGTACCGGCGGGCGACGATGACGCGGACGGCGTGCCGAATGAAGTGGAAGGGAACAGTGACACCGACGGAGACGGGCTCCTCGACCGGATGGACCCGGACTCAGATGGAGATCGAATTCCCGATTCTCTCGAGGACCGCAACGGCGACGGTGTGGTGCAGGCTTGGGAGACTGATCGAATAAGCGCCGACACGGATGGCGACGGGCTACTGGATGGCGAAGAGGACGCCAACCACAACGGCATTGTCGACCCTGGGGAAACCTCACCGCTGCTCCGTGACACCGACGGTGACTGGCTCGACGACGGCGAAGACCAATGTCCGCTTGTGGCCCAGTGGCCCCCGGATTCCCATTATCGCGACGGCTGCGTGGACCGTGACCGAGATGGCGACGGCTACATGGACAGCGTCGACAAGTGCGACACGCTTCCCGAGGATTTCGACGGACGCGCCGACGAAGACGGCTGCCCCGACGACGACCGAGACGGAGATGGCCTTGACGATTTCATGGAGGAAGATCCCGCGAACAAGTACGACTCGACACGCCGCTGTCTCGATCCAGATAACCCCGACACCGACGGAGATCACATCAAAGACGGCGCCGATTCGAACGCGTGCAATCCGGGTTTTACGGCAGGAGGAGCAGGTTGCGACACGACCGCGGGTAGAGCGAGGGCAGGAAGCCAGGGGCTAGAGCTGGCATTGCTCGTCGCCGCCTGGCTTCTGGCCGCTACGATGCGGAGGCGTATAGGGAATCGAGGACGTGCATGTACTTCTCCGCGCAGAACTTCCGCTTCACCTTCAAAGTGGGGGTCAGCTCGCCCGCCTCTTGAGAGAAATCACGCTCGAGAATCGCGAATTTCTTGACGGTTTCAAACTGGGCCAACCCTTCGTTCAAGCGGTCGAATGCGCCTTGCATGAGGTTGAATACCGCGGGAGTCCTCGCCAACTCAGCCATGCCTCGGGCGGACATCGACTTCTCAGCCGCCCAAGCCCTGACGTTTTCCTCATTAAGGGTCACGAGCGCGGTGAGAAACGGCCGCTTGTCACCGTAAACCATGACTTGGGATACGTAGGGGCACTGGGACTTGAGCGCGCTTTCGATGTTCTGCGGAGCGATGTTCTTTCCGCCCGCTGTCACGATGATGTCTTTCTTGCGGTCAGTGATGCGAAGGAAACCACCCGGCTGGATCAGCCCAATATCGCCTGTATGGAACCAACCTTCCCTGTCCAGCACCTCGGCGTTCGCGTCGGGGTTTCGGTAGTACTCGCGCATGATGTTGGGCCCACGAGCGAGGATCTCTCCGTCGGCTGCAATCCGGATCTCGACACCTGGGATGGCCTGCCCGACGGTCCCAAACCGAAAGGCGTTCACCCGGTTAACATGAGTGGCGGCCGTGGTTTCGGTTAGTCCGTAGCCCTCGAGGATGAGCAGGCCCGTGGCGTGGAAGAACTCGGCGA
>JACQUZ010000010.1 GCA_016210055.1 Deltaproteobacteria bacterium
CCTCCCGAGCCTCCGCAGAAGAAGCCGGCACCAAAGCCGCGGCCGATGTCCAAGCCAATCGAGGCACCCATGCCTCCTCAAGACGTCGCAAGGGAACAGCCGCCTGAGCCCCCGCCCGAGGCAAAACCGGCAGAGCAGGCCCCTTTGGAAGAAGCACCACCCGAGGAGTACACGTACCGGATGCCCACAACCGGCGGCGGCGGTGGCACCATAGCTGTTTCGGCGGGCAGTGGACCCACAGGGAGCCTCTATGGGCGACGGGGCGGCACGGGGAACAACAAGAACGCCTCTTCGGACGTCGCTCCGCCAAGGCCGTCCGTGGCGCGCGTGAAGCGACCGCCGGAGCAAATCGGGGACTACAGCCGAGCCTCGAGGGAGCTCTATACTGAAGAGGCGCGCCGTGCGCAGGTCGAAGGCCAAGTCGTCCTGCTCCTCTCAGTGGACGAAAGTGGGCGGGTGGCAGCCGTGAAGCTAGTCAAGGGCCTTGGATACGGCTTGGACGAAAAAGCCATGGCCTTTGGGAAAACCATTCGCTTTCGGCCGGCGATCGATACTGAGGACCGGCCAATCCCCTATCAACTCCGCTGGACCTTTACATTTTACATCGATGACTAGGAACACTTGGGTTCAGGTCGCGCTTCTCTCCATGCTCCTTGGTCACGGGTCACTGGCCTTGGCCGATGCACCTGCGCAGGCGCCGGCGCCGGCGACACAGCCAGCGTTCGCGCCACCGGAGCTCCTCGGGTTTGTTGCCGCCGACTACCCGGCGGAAGCGAAGGCCCAGGGGGTTGAGGGGATCGTCCTCCTCGAAATCCTCGTCTCGCAAGCAGGGGAAACCACCGAGGTCAAAGTCCTCACCCCCGCAGGCCATGGCTTCGACGAGGCAGCCGTGGCGGCGGCGCGGCAGTTCACGTGGAAGCCGGCCAACGCCCGCGGCAAGGCAGTGGCAGTGCGCGTGACCTATGAGTACCGATTCACCCTCACGGAAGCGGCGCCTAAGAGGGAGGAATCCACCGAGCCGCCGGGAACCATCTCGGGTGTCGTCCTCGAACGGGGCACGCGGGTCCCTCTCCCAGGAACCGGGCTCGCAGCCATTCGTGAGGGGGAGACCGCCGCTCTCGTGGAAACCGTGTCCGACGAGGCCGGCAAGTTCGTCCTTCGGGGGCTTCCGCCCGGTCGCTATCGAGTCATCACCGACCTTCCTGAGCACCAAAGACGGGAGTTCCAAGAGACCCTCGAGGACAAGCAGGCGCTTAAGGTCAGGTACTTCCTCGAGCGCACGAGCTACTCGCGCTACCACACGGTCGTCACGGCCAAGCCCCTGCGCGAAGAAGTCGAACGCCGAATCGTCGGTGTGGAAGAGGCCGTGCGGATCCCCGGCACGCGCGGCGACGCGCTCCGGGCGGTCGAGAGCCTCCCCGGGGTGGCACGGCCCCCGTTTGCGGCCGGATTCCTCATCATCCGCGGCACCAACCCCGAGGACACCACCGCGTACATCGGCGGGCACTGGGTTCCGCTCCTGTACCACTTCGGAGGGCTTACCTCGGTTGTGAATTCCGATCTCCTCCAGCGGATCGATTACTTGCCCGGGAACTTTTCCGCGCGATACGGCCGTGCCACCGGGGGCGTCGTCGCCGCCGAAATGCGCACACCCCGTCGAGACAGGACAACGGGGTATGTCGACCTCGACCTCATCGACGCGGGATTCCTGCTCGAAGGCCCGGTCGGCAAGGGGTCCTTTGCGATCGCGGCTAGGCGGAGTTATATCGATGCGCTTTTCGCGGCCGTCACGCCCGAGGGCGAGGGGCTCACCTTCACGACCGCACCTCGTTACTACGATTTCCAGGCCCTGTTTCATTATCCAGTCCTCGGCGGGAAGCTCGAACTCTTCGTCTTCGGTCTCGACGACGAGCTCTCATTCGTTTTCGATGACCCAGCCGAGCTCGATCCTGCCTTCCGAGGCACCGCCTCCAACAAGACAACGGCCCACCGGTTAAACCTGAGTTACCGCCGACCGCTGGGAAAGTACACCGATCTTGACCTCAAGCTCGCCTCGGGATTCGGGTCATTCCGTTTTGGCATGGGCAAGCTCAACCTGGACATGGGGATCCAATTCAACTCGTACCGAGTGGAGGTCTCACACCGCCCATTCCAGAACGTGCGGGTCGTCGTCGGCACCGAGGGACAGGCATGGCCGTATTCAATCAAGCTGAACGGCCCTCGTCCGGTCCAGGAAGGAGAGTTCCCGGGACCTCCCTCGGCATACGAATCGTTTACCTTGGACCAGGAGGACTGGGAGTGGTTCCACTCGGTGTTTCTCGAGGCCGAAATGAAGCTCGGCCGCGGTTTCTCCATCACCCCTGGGAGCCGCGTGGACTATTACCGCGGCGCAAATGCTTTCAGCGTGGATCCTCGATTGGCCCTGCGCTGGAGTGACGCGACAAGCACGGTTCGCGCCGGGATCGGGCAATACAGCGAGCAGCCGCAGGCCTGGGAGACCGACCCAGTGCTTGGAAATAAGGATCTCAGCCCCGAGAATTCGATCCACCTGACAGTCGGCTACGATCGCCGCATCTCGGGACCCGTGCGAATCGAGACCACGCTGTTCTACAAGTGGCTGGACCAGCAGATCGTCCGCGACGACACCCCAGCTCTGCACGCGGATGGCTCTGTTCGGTCGGTTGGGTATGCAAGCTTGGGAGTCGGCCGCGTGTACGGAGCCGAAGTCCTCCTGCGCCACGACTTGACCAAGCGTTTCTTCGGCTGGGTGAGCTACGCCCTCTCCCGGAGCGAGCGCAAGGACGGACCCGAAAAGGAATGGCGACTGTTCTCCTTTGACCAGACCCACGTGCTGACGCTTCTCGGAAGCGTCAAGCTCCCATGGAACATGGAGGCGGGTCTCAGGCTCCGCTACGTCACGGGAAATCCCCAGACTCCTGTGGTGGGCTCCATCTTTGACTCGGACGCCGACGTGTACCTGCCGATCTCGGGCAAGCCGAACAGCGAGCGAATGGGGTCGTATCATCAGCTCGACGTGCGCGTGGACAAGCGATTCGTCTATGACACCTGGATGCTCACCGCCTACTTGGATGTCCAAAACGCGTACAACCGATTGAATCCCGAGGGATACTTTTACAGCTACGACTACCGCAAGCGTACCGAGCTCACGGGCCTGCCCGTGATTCCGTCGATCGGCGTCAAAGGGGAGTTCTAGCCCTGCGGAAGCCGATACTTGTTCTGGCCGAGAACGCACCGATATAAAATCGGCGAAACGTGGTAGGGGGTTAACCTATGAAGAATTGGGCCGGGCTGCTGGTTTTGCTGTTCACGTCAGTTTCTAGCCCTGCGCAGTCAGAAGAAGTGCCGTTTGACCGATCCATCGACGTCCAGCTCTTCGAGCCAGCGGTTGGACCCCATTCATTCCTCACGGTGAGTGGGGCCCAGGTCACCGCCCCCAAGCAGTTCTCACTTGGGCTCCTGCTCACGTACCTCACCCATCCCTTCACCGTGTACAACGTGAACCAGAAGATGGACGACATAACGACCACCAGGACTCAGGTCGTCAAGTCCCTCTTGAGCGGCCAGCTTGTCGGCTCCTATGGGCTGACGGACAAGACGCATCTGGGCATGGTGTTGCCCGTCGTGCTGTCGATGCAGGGCGATGGGCTGGATCCAGAAACGGCCCAGGGAGCGCCTGGCGGCCTGTCTGTCACGGGTATTGGGGACGCGAAGCTCGAGCTGGCGTGGCTTTTCTTCCGTCAAAATGGACTGCTCCTGGCGGCCGTTCCTGCGATTACGGTGCCGACTTCCACGGGCCTGGGCTCGGCCAACGCCTGGCTAGGGGACGATCTCCCCTCACTTCGCCCTCGGGTCGCCGCGGAGTGGAATGCGGTGGAAGGGAAGGTCACCGCCGGCGCGAACCTCGGAGTGATCTTGCGCAAGCCTCGCGAGCTCTACTCCAGCGAGATCGGGCAGCAGGTCACCTACGGGGCGGCTCTCGCCTATCACGTGAACCGCAAGGTAGACGTCTTGGCTGAGCTCTTCGGGCGCCAGGGGTTTTCGTCGGATGTGGACGAAAGCCCCTTGGAGATCGACGGCGCGCTCAAGATCTCCGCGAGCCCAGCGCTCGCCTTTCTCGCCGGCGGAGGAACGGGGATCGTCCGAGGGATTGGATCGCCCGACATGCGCGTTTTTGCAGCCCTCACGTGGTCGCCCGACTACGGCGACTCCGATGGCGACGGGATCGTCAACATGAAGGACCGATGCCCGCTCGCGCCCGAGGACAAGGACGAGTGGATGGATGGCGATGGGTGCCCCGACAGCGACAACGACGGCGATCTCATTGGCGATGACGAGGACAAGTGCCCGTCGGAAGCCGAGGACAAGGACGGCTGGGAAGACGACGACGGTTGCCCCGAGCCCGACAACGACAAGGATGGATTCAAAGACGAGATCGACCGCTGCCCTGGGCACGCCGAGGACAAGCTTCCGCCCCTTGCGGACGACGGATGCCCTGCGAGCATGCGCGACTCCGACGACGACGGAATCAGTGACGACAAGGACAAGTGTCGAAACGACCAGGAAGACATGGATGGCTTCCAGGATGACGACGGGTGTCCGGAGGTGGACAACGACAGCGACGGTGTCCCAGACGAGTTCGACGAGTGCCCGCTTGAAGCCGAAGATACGGACAAGTTCGAAGACGAAAACGGTTGCCCCGAGGCGGACAACGACCACGACGGCCTTCTTGACGCCGAGGACCAATGTCCGGGCGAGGCAGAGGTGATAAACGGCGTGAACGATTTCGACGGTTGCCCGGACCAAGGAGGCGCGGCGCTCGTCAGCATGGACGGGGACAAGCTATTGCTCCTCGAGAAGCTGAAGTTCTCGTCCTCAGACTCGCTGAGGAGCCGGTCGAAGGAGATCCTGGACCAGGCGACCGTTACCATGCGCGCCCAGGGGAACGTCTCCAAGTGGCGCGTCGTGGTGGCCGCAGAGGACCAGGGAAGCGAGCGAAAGACCCGCGCGGTGTCCCAGGCGCGTGCGGACGCGATAAAGGCCTATCTTTCGGCGAGGGGAGTTGCGGCCGACAAGATAGAGGCGATTGGTGCAGTGGCGGACGAGCCCGCGGTCGTGATCGTGGCGACCGAGCGAGCAGGGAAATAGCGAGGCCATTACGCCGAGTCATGCGGGCGCCAATCCTCGAAATCCAATCCGGCGCCCGCGTTTCGTGATAAGAACGTCGACGCTGTGCGGTCCAATCATCAGCGAGCCATCCCGGCACGAGTCCTCCAAGTGGCCAGCCTAATCGGAGGCCTCCAGGCGGGTTGCTCGAGCGATCTCCCCAAGCCGCAGCTGGTGGACAACCTGCGCATCGCGGCTGTCCGCGCGGAACCTGCAGAAGGGGGACCGGGTACGGAAGTGACCCTGGATGCATTGCTGCTGCATCCTGACCCGAGCGCACGATTCGAGCTCGCGTGGCTTGCCTGCGTCCTTCCTGCCGGCGCCAATCCGGCAGCGTGCACGTCGTCCACGTCCCTGCCCCCGACCTGCGCGGAAGCGCCTGATGCAACCCTCTGCCTGATCGGTGCCGCCGACCAGGTATCCTATAGGCTCCCTAGGCGAGCCCTCGAAGGCCGCGCCCCAGGGCATCCCGGGCAAGTCATCGTCACGCTTGCCGCTGGGCTGGTCGGTCGAGGTGGGCTCGCCTCGTGTGTTGGGTCCGGTGAGGCTGGGTCCGAGGAGATGCCCGCGATGTCTGGCGAGGGATGCCGTGCGGCAGTCAAGCGTGTCAACGTATTGCCGCTCGGCATGGCCTCGGCAAACCGCAACCCGCAGATCACCTCGCTCGCCCTCGAAGGTGAGCGCGTATCGATCGCGCTCAAGGACGATTCGATTGAGGAGACGGAGCAAGGACAGGAGACGGTTTTCCTGTCCTGGTATGTGACCGTCGGCGAGATCGAGAAGTTCCACACCGATCCCGACGAGGAAGGGCTCACGAACGAGTGGACCCCGGCCGACGCCATGGGAACGATTGCCGTTGTGGCCCGAGATACCCGCGGCGGAGTCGGCTGGATCCGCGGGTCACGTTCGAGCCTTCCCGTCGGCGCAAGCCCCTGATCGTCAATGGTCGTTCGCAGCGTACACCAAGACAACGGTGATGTTGTCGTCACCACCCCGGTCATTGGCGATATCGACGAGGAGCTGTGGGACCTTGCGGTAGTAGGTGGTGGCGAGGACGCGGCCTAGCTCGGCAGTCTCGACATAGTTGGTCATGCCGTCGGAGCACAGGAGAAAGCAGTCCCCTGGGAGCGCTGGGAGCGCGAACAGGTCCACGTCGACCTCGCGCTCAAATCCCACGGATCGCGTGATCACGTGACGGAACTTGGATTCCTTGGCCTCGAGCTCGCTCATCACGCCAGCCTTAATTTGCTCATTGATCCAGGAGTGATCCTCCGTGATCTGCTCGATCGTGCCGTTTCGATACAGAAACGCTCGGCTGTCGCCCACGTGAGCTAGGTGCGCCCGTTCCTTGTGAAACAAGAGCGCAGTCAGCGTGGTTCCCATTCCGGAAAAGCGGGGCTCTGCCTGCGCCGCGTCGAAAATCGCCCGGCTAGCCATCCGGGCCGCCGCGCGGATCACCATCGCCGCTGGCAGCATGGTCCGATCGCTAGGCCGGGGTGAGTACACCGCGAGCGGCGCACGTTCGGCTGCCTCGACCAGCGCCATGCTCGCCTGCGTGTCGAGGGTCGAAGCGTGCATCACGTGTCGAAGCGTATCCTCGTCGGGCCCGACTCGCGCCTGCCAAGTATCGAGGTCACCTGCGGCGCCGACCTCGCGTCGCAAGATGGAGATCGCCATCTTGCTCGCCTGGTCTCCGCCTTGGTGTCCCCCCATCCCATCGGCCACGGCAAACAAGGACAGGTCATCATCGACGATGAAGTTGTCCTCGTTGTGATCTCGCTTGCGACCGACGTTCGTGAGCGCCCAGGAGATGAGCTTCATTGCTTACTTATCCGGGTACTCGGCGCTCTTCTCCGAGTGATCCTTGCCGTCAAACCGAAGCAGTTTTCCCTTTCCGTCGAGCTTCGTGAGAATGTTCGCCGGCCGCTTCCAGATGCGGCTTAGGTAGACGAGCGTGTCCCTGGCATGGTCGAGCTTGAGGTCGACCCCCTCGTGCCGGTGCTTGAGGAGAAGCTCTCCCCGGTTCTCGAAGTTCCCGTCCTCCACGTAGATGAAAGGCTGCCCGTGGTTGGTGAGACGGAACAAGAGCTTGTCCTTCACCTTCTTGAACTCGCGGGTCTCTATCTCCCAGTTCCCTGAACGCTCGTTGAAGCCAAACGAGTAGTACTTCTGGTCGTGACAGAACTCGAGCGTGAAGAACTCATCGATAAAGGTGACGTCGTTGTAGAGCTTGCGTACCTCGAAGATCTTTTGACGACCGAGTCCGAGGCGGCGATCCCAGCTCTTCTTGGCCGCCATGTCCTCGCACTCGTTCCACTCCTTGCCAAAACGCCCCTTGTTCCAGCGATCTTCGATGTGCCGGAACAGCTCAACACCCAGCTTGTAGGGGTTGAGCTGGCCTGGCGACGTGGACAAGATCCCCGCGTTGGCGTCGGCGTAGTCGATGATTTCCGAAGGCTTGAGTGCCTTCTCGGTCATGATCTTGGAGTGCCAGTACGCCGCCCACCCCTCGTTCATGATCTTTGTCTGGGCTTGCGGCGCGAAGTAGTACGCCTCGGTGCGGACGATCTCAAGGATGTCGCGCTCCCACTTCTCGAGGGGCGCATTCTCGATCATGAACAGCAACACGTCGCGCTGCGGCTCTTCTGGGAATCGCTTCGTCTTCTCCTTGCCTTGCTCAAGGCGCAGCTTCTGCTTCTCGACGAAGGCAGGCGGGTTGATGTACTTGTCCATGTATGCTTTCGCGCGGAGCTTGGGCACCTCAACGCCGCCCTCCGACTCGTCTTCCTGCTTCGAGGACAATCGCCGCACGATGAACTGGGACATGGGATCAATCAGGTTCTCGACCGAGAGGCACGTGTCGATGAACGACTCGATCTTCTCAATGCCGTGCCGCTCCATGTGCTTCCGTACCCGGGTGGCATGATTCGCCATCCCGTCAATCATCTTTCGGTTCGTCTTTGAGAAGAAGTAATTGTGCTTGAAGAAGTCGACGTGCCCGTACACGTGGGCCATCACGGTCTTCTGGTCGACCGTGGAGTTGCCCTCGAGAAGGTAGGCGTACGACGGGTTGTTGTTAATGACCATCTCGTAGATCTTCTGCAGCCCGTATTCGTACCCCTTCGCGAGCCCCTCGTAATCCATGCCGAAGCGCCAGTGGGGATAGCGGGTCGGGAACCCCCCGTAGGCGGCCACTTCGTTCATCTGCTTGTAATTCAAGACCTCGAAGATGACCGGGAAGAAGTCCAACCCATGATCGCGGGCATGGCCCTCGATCTCGAGCTGGATGTCGCGCAGATACCCAGGAAGCCCCACGTTACTTGCCTCTTCCGAGGAAGTCGCGGATCGAGTCCATGATTGCCTCCTTCCCCTTGATCTCCGAGGTTACGAGGTTGTCGTCGGCGTCAAAGTGTTCCTGCAGGTCCTTGATGAATTGCCCAGAACCGTAGGGCGACTCCACCTGGCCGTAACAGAACAAGTTCGTCCTGGGCAGAATCTGGTTCTTGAGGAGGTCGATGCAAGTCACCGTGTCGTCTACAGACCAGTTGTCACCGTCAGAGAAATGGAACGGGTAGATGTTCCACTCCGACGGCGGGTATTCGGTGTCGATGAGCTTCGCACATAGCTTGTATGCCGAGGAGATCATGGTGCCGCCCGACTCACGGGTTCGGAAGAAGGTCTCACGGTCGACCTCCTTGGCCATGGCGTCGTGGATAACAAAACGGCTTTCGATCCCCTGGTATTGGTGCTTGAGCCACGTGTCGATCCAGAAGGACTCGATGCGGACGATTTCCTTCTGCTCATCCCCCATGGAGCCAGACACGTCCATCATGTAAATGATGACCGCATTGGACTGGGGGAGCGGCTCGGTCTTCCAGCTCCGGTAGCGCTTGTCGTCTCGGATGGGAACGATGATGGGGTTGTCCTTGTTGTAGATCCCCATCGCAATCTGGCGCCGCAGGGCTTGCTTGAAGGTCCTTCTGAAATGGCGCAGGGACTCAGGCCCGGTACGGCGCACGCCCGTGTAGCGATCCTTCTTCGCGACGATCCGTTCCTTACCCTTTGGCTCGATGTTTGGGAGCTTGAGTTCCTCGCCGAGGATTTGGGCGAGCTCCTCCATGGTCACCTCAACCTCAAGGAGGTGCTCACCGGGTCGGTCTCCCGCCTGGCCAGTGCCCGGCTTGGGCTCACCTTGGCCCAGGGCGTCCCCAGGCTTGCCGTCTCCCTGCCCCACCCCGCCCATCTGCTTGGTGCCATAACGGAAGCGCGGGATGTCGATCTGCGGCAGCGGGATGGATACCAAGTCCTTGCCCCGCTTGCCGATCATTTCCCCCTGCGTGATGTACTTGCGCAGGTTCTGCTTGATCTTACCGCGGACGATCTCGCGGAATCGGCGGTGGTCCTGGTCGATTTTCTGCGACATGGTCTTCACCACCCTGGTTCTTCGGCCCACGTTCGCATCTAGAACGCGACCTCCGACTCATGCCCACTGTGGCTGCGGAAGACAAGCTTCTCGCCCCGCAGGCGGGCCCGCTGCGCCATCTCCAAGAGCCCAAGCGCCCTCACGACCAACCCCGAAACGTCCTCGGTACCGAGCTCCGCGGCGAGCCGAGCAAGAAGGTGCGCCGCAGTAGCGTTCAGGGTGACCTGAATGGGTTCGGACGCACGGGGCTCCATGAGCTCGACTACTCCTTCACATCGCCGCGAGCGAAGATCGACGCCACGAAGTTCAGGACATCCGTCGCGCAGATCTCACAGTACCCGTAGTTGCGGGTCATCCGGTTCTTCACCACGTCGATCTTCTCCTGCGTGTCCTTGTCCACCACGGAGGAGACGAGGTTCTTCAGCTTGATGGAGTCCTTCTGGTCCTCGAAGAGCTTGAGCTCGAGGGCCTTGTGGAGGCGCTCGTTGGTCCTGTAATTGAAGGTCTTGCCTTCCACGGCC
>JACQUZ010000005.1 GCA_016210055.1 Deltaproteobacteria bacterium
GCCGAACATCAGCGCTGGACCGATGAGCCAGTACTGGACGAGCGAGAGGGCGAGTACCTGCTTGTATCGGAAGACCGCGTGAAGTTCTTCGTACCGGACCTTGGCGAGGGGAGGGTACATCATGAGGATCAGGCCGATCGCGATGGGAATGGACGTCGTTCCCACGCTCATGCGATCGAGCGCAGTCGTGAACGTGGGAAAGAGGAACCCTAGCGCCACGCCCGTGCCCATGGCCAAGAAGATCCAGATCGTTAGGTAGCGGTCGAGAAACGATAGGTTGCGGGAAATGCCCTCGGAGCGGGCGTCGTTCGTCATCATTGCTCCTTGAAAAGGTATCGCCCGATCTCGGCGAGCCCGGCGACGTCGTGCACGTCCTTGTCAAAGAAGGGGACTTGCGCGACAGCCTGATCAGGGCCGAGCACGGCCTGGAGGCGAGCCACCTCGCGGCGGTCGGCCTCGGCAAGCATGGCGATCTCCGAGTAACTCTTGAACATGGCCTCGGCCGCTCGATTGAGCTCATACGGCGTGAAGCCGTGGCATTCGGGCCGATCGGCGAGCGCCTGGGCGACGGTACCCACGTCCACCTTGGCGGGATCTTGGGCGTGGACCCGGTTGACCACAAAGCCCGCGAAGGGCATCGCGGAAGCGCGCAACCGCTCGTGAAAGAACAGGGCTTCTTCGATGGCGTTGCTTTCGGGCGCCGAGACGAGAACAAAGCCGACCTTGGGCTGCCGGAGCAGGTCGAACACCTCGCGGGCACGCTCGCGAAAGCCGCCCATGACGTCGTTGAACTCGACGAAGAAGCGGGCCATGTCCTCGAGGAACGCCGATCCCACGAACCGTGCGAGCCGCTTCAAGACAAAGGATCCGCCCATGCCGATGAGCTTGAGCGACAGGCGCCCTGTCGTCTTGAAAGGCTTGATGAACCACTCGATGGCGGGCGAATCCACCGCGCTCGCCACCTTTTCTGGCGCGTCCAGGAAATCCAGCGCATGGGCGGTCGGCGGGGTGTCAACCACGATGAGATCGTAGTTGCGCTCGCGGTCGACTTGGTGAAGCTTGGCCATGGCCGCGTACTCCTGGGAGCCGCTCAGGCTGGCCGAGATCTGCTGGTAGATCCGGTTGGATAGGATGCGCGCCCGCACTTCGGGGTCGCGAGCATAACGGGCGACGATCTCGTCAAACGCACGCTTCTGATCCAGCATCATGGCGTAGAGCGCGCCGCCAGGTGGTACGCCCACCGGGCTGACGAGTTCGCTGGGAACCCTTCGCTCCTCGTGATCGAGCAGCTCGAGACCCAGTGAGTTCGCAAGTCGCTTGGCCGGATCGATGGTCATGACCAGCGTCTTCTTGCCTCGCCTGGCCCCTTCGAGGGCGAGCGCAGCTCCAGTGGTAGTTTTCCCAACGCCCCCGGAGCCGGCGCAGACAAGGATCTGCTTGGTCGCCAGAATGTCGCCTAAGCCGCGTGTCAATACGCGAGGTTCATAGCACGCCTTCGCCGCCCGTGTACACCGCCACGACGAAGGAATGTTTTGTGTATACTCCGCCGACATGGCAGGACCGGCGAAGAAACTGGCGGCGCAAGTGGCCAACTCAGAGCGCGAGGTCTCCGTGGAGCCCGCCGGAGAGGGCTGCTTCCGCGTGATCATTGACGGCCAAGAGCATCTCGTCGATGCACGGCCCCTGGAAGGCGGCTCCTGGTCGATGCTTATCGACGGAAAGCAGTGGGTGGCCGACGTGGAGCCGGGCAAGGACGGTGACTTGCTCGTTGAAATCAATGGCACGTCGACCGCCATCAAGATCATCGATCCAAGGCGGCGCATGCTGGCGCAGGCGGCGCTACGTCCCAAGGCGCAGGGCGGGCCCGAGACCGTGCGCGCCCCCATGCCAGGCAGGGTCGTCAAGGTACTGGCCAAGGCGGGCGAGCGCGTAACCGCAGGGCAGGGGCTCGTCGTGATAGAAGCCATGAAGATGGAAAACGAGCTCCGGGCGCCCCGCGATGCGCTCGTCCAGTCGGTCCAGGTCAAAGAAGGGCAGGCTGTCGAGGCACAGGAACCTCTGGTGGTGATCGAGTAAGCGCTCGGCTACTGTGCCGCTTGTGCTGGTGCTGGCTCGAGCACCTGCACGGCAATTCCCTTTGCCCTCGCCGTTCGGAACCCGAGGAACCTGAGGAGGGCCCAGGCCCCATTGGCTGGCGTGGCCTCGAAGTCGACGAGAATGACCTTATCCGCCCCCATCTGCTTTGCCGTCTCGACGAGCATTTGATTGACGACCTGATCCAGGCTCACGCCGGGAATGGGGAAGAAGAAGAAGTAGAAGCTGGTGGCGGAGGCCTGGATCCCTGCCAAGGGACGGAGCCCCGGTCGCACCTCCACTCGTTCTGGTGCCAGGCGCACCACGTCGATGCTGCGGCACGCGCAAAGCGCCGTCCACGCCAAGATCGTGGCCGAGGCAAGCCTTTTCCACCTCATGCCATCCTCCTCGCCATCGGCACCGTCTGCTCCTCGATGATTCGCGCGATGGCGTCCACTTCTTCGTTCCCCAGGCTGGGGACGAGCAAGAGGGGGACATGTACTTCGGGAAGCTTGATCTTTTCGCGAGCTCGTGCCAAGTAGCGCTCGTTGAGCTCGCGGCGAAGATAGATGGTGCGTGCAGCGGGCAGCACCTGGGATAGGACCGAGTCCCTTGCCACTTCTTCGCCTCCTGAAAGGAGAGCTGACAGAACGCGTGCCGGCCCCGTGTGAGCGGTGAAGCGATCCGGGTAGAGCTGGTTGACCACGAGGCAAGCGGGATGCATGTGGAGGTCCGTGTGGAGCCTGTCATGGAGCTCGATCGCCTCGTTCGTGGGCATTTCCTCGGCGAGGGTCACCAGCACGACCGATGTCTGGTCGGGGTCTTCGAGGAGCCGGCGCACTCTGACGGCGTCGCGCGTGAGCGGTCCATCCGGGACGGCTTCGAGGATGGCGCTTGGGATCTTGAACATGGTGAGCGCGTGCCCCGTGGCAGGTGCGTCAAAGACCACCGTGTCCCAACGCAGGCTCCCGTCCTCCTCTTCTTGGGTCGCGTGCCACCACATCTTGCCGATGATGGAATAGTCGTCGAGCCCTGGGATGGCGCGGAGCAGCGACTTTGTGACCCGGTTCTCGAAAACCATGCGGTAAATCGTTTCGTAGCGGAGAATCATGAGCCCGTACTCATGCAGGGCTGCTCCTGGATTGGTGTTCACCGCCCACAGGTTCTCCCGGACTTCCTCGAGCTGCTCACCGACACGAGGGCCGCCTAGGAGCTGTGAGAGCTTCTCCTTGGCACTCGCCTGGTATAGGAGAGTGCGCCTCCCCATTCGTGAGAGGGAGGTAGCGAGGGCGGCGGCGATTGAGGTTCGGCCGACGCCCCCCTTTCCCATCACGACGATGAGTCGCTTGGAAAATAGATCTTCTAGGGACGACACGCTGGCAATTTAGCCGGATAAAGTGAGCTTGGGGAGTGCTAGATTGTCCGGCCTACATGGCTACGTTCGTCATCAGGAAGGGCCGAGCCAAGCCGCTGTGGTTTGGGCATCCCTGGGTGTACTCGGAGGCCGTCGAGCGCGTCGACGGCGGAGTCCTCCCGGGAGACGCAGTGCGGGTCGTCGATCACGACGGCCGGTTCATCGGCATGGGCTTCGCGAACCCCCGCTCGCAAATCAGGGTGCGCATCGTCAGTCGACGTGACGAGCCCTTGGATGAGACTTGGCTGCGCCGTCAGCTCACCGAAGCGCGTGACCTGCGAGCGCGCTTGGGGCTGCCGTCACGCGAGAACACCGCTTATCGGCTCGCCAACTCCGAAGGTGATTCCCTTCCTGGTCTGATCGTCGATGTGTACGGCGACGCCGCGTGCATCCAGTTCTCGACCTTTGCCATGAAGCAGCGCGAGACCTCGATTTTCGATGCGCTCGAGGAGCTGCTTCACCCCAAGACGATCTACGAGGTCGCGGCCGGCGGTTTTGCCCAGGTCGAGGGGTTCGCGTCGTCGGCACGAGTGGTTCGCGGGGACCCGCGTCCGCGGATCGCTTGCAAGGAGAACGGGTTCGACCTGGTTATCGAGCCGCTCGCTGGCCAGAAGACGGGCTACTTTCTGGACCAACGGGAAAACCGCGTTCTCGTCGAGAAGCTCGCGCATGGCTGTCGGGTCCTAGACCTTTACTGTTACGCGGGTGGTTTTTCCATGGCTGCCCAGCGGGGGGGAGCTAAGAGCGTGGTGGCCGTGGACGTATCGGCGCGTGCGCTCGAGCGGGCGAGGGAGCATTTCGGCCAGAATGGGCTTGGCGAGCTCGAGACCGTGGAGAGCGACGTGTTTCGGTACTTGGAGCAAGCCCCGGCTGGAGCTTTCGACCTCGTCATCTGTGACCCCCCGAAGTTTGCGCGAGCTAGAAAGGACTTGCCGTCCGCCCTCAAGGGATACAGGCGACTCAACGCGCTCGCGATGCAGGCCTGCGCTCCGTCGGCGATCATGTGCACGGCGTCGTGCTCGCAGCTCGTTTCGGCCGACGAGCTCGAACGGGTGCTCTCGGGCGCGGCCCAGGATGCCCATAGACGAGTGCAGCTCGTATCGCTGTCTTACCAGGCGTCCGACCACGTGCTTCCTCTCGCGTTTCCGGAGGGGCGCTACCTGAAATTCGTGGTGCTCAGGGTGTTGTGAGATGAGGAGCCGAAGGCTCTAAGAACGGTTCTAAGCCGAGGCCTGGCCACTCACTGGGTTCGCCATGGGAATGAGCGGCGCCCCATGGAAGGTCAGGCGGTACACGCTGTTCTCGGTCTCGACGTACAGGGTTTGCCCGGATGGCTCACCGAGGACACGCTTGACCGGCGTGGTGATCATCCGGTGACCATGGGGATCGCGAAAGATGACCATTCCGCGGCCAACGACGGGATAGCTGATCAAGAAACCCGTGTAAACGCGCCCCACCCCAATGGTGGAGCGCTCGCGTCCATGCTCACGGATCTTTCGCGCCGAAACGCTGACCATTGGCCGCTCGCTTATCTCAATTTTAGTCGCGAAGAACAGATGGGTCACCTAATAATTTTGCAAGGACTGGCAAGTGAGCGTGAAGACACCGATTCCAGCGGCAGTCGTCGTCCCCATCCGAAAGCGGGGGGAGACCTTCGAGGTGTTTTGGGTCAAGCGGGCGGAAGACCTGTCTTTCCAGGGAGGTTTCTGGGCGTTTCCCGGTGGCCGGGTAGAAGACACAGATCATGTAGGCCGTCCGGATGAGCTGGGGGCGCGCGTGGCAGCCGCGGCGCGCGAGCTATGGGAGGAGACTGGACTGCGCCGTGAAGCCGACCTGAGCGGGTTCAAGCCGCTCGGGAAGACCGTAACCCCGGCCTGGGCCCCACTTCGTTATGACGCGACCTATTTCCTCGTCGAGGTTTCCTCGGAGGAGCTGCCCGACGTGGCCCACTCTGCCGGTGAGCTCACTCATGGCGAGTGGATCCATCCCGCGGAGGCAATGGCAGCTTGGACGCGTGGCTCACGCCTTGCTTCCACCATCGCCATGGCGGTGATGAGCGCCCTTATCGCGGGGATCGATGGGGTGGCGGAGCGCATGTCTTCAATACTTTCAACCATGGGGGAGGGGAGAATCTGGGATCTGGTTCCCGGGATCATGACTAGCATGCTCCGGTCACCAACCAAGCTCCCGGCGACGCACACGAATTGCTACCTCATCGGCGCAGGCGAGCTCGTGATTATCGATCCAGGTAGCCCGTATCCGGCGGAGCTAGAGGCTTTCGAACACGCACTGGAGCGCCTCGCCTCACAGGGGCGACGGGTGCGCGAGATCTGGTTGACCCACCACCACGAGGATCACGTCTCCGGTGCGGCTCGCCTCTCGTCCCATCTCGGGGTGCCGATTGCAGCGCACGAGGCGACGGCAAGGCTCATCACACCATCACTCGCCGTGTCGCGGTTCATCTCCGAAGGTGACGTGACCACCTTTGAGGCGCAAGGCCAGATCCCCGAGAGGCGCGTGCGCGCCGTCCACACTCCAGGGCATGCACCTGGGCACCTGTGTTTTTTGGAGGAGACGACGGGATTCCTGGTGGCCGGAGACATGGTGGCAGGAATTGGCACCATCGTCATCGATCCGTGGGACGGGGACATGGCCGACTACATCGCGTCGCTCGAGCGCATGAAGACGCTCGACGCGCAAGCCTTACTTCCCGCCCACGGCCCGGTGATCACCCGGCCGGCGCGCAAGCTTGACGAGTACATCCGCCACCGCCTTTGGCGCGAGGATAAGATCGCCCAGGCGCTCGCCCAAAAGGGCGAGGCGACCACCGTGCAGCTCTTGCCCGAGGCGTATGACGACGTGGCTCCCGAAGTCCTTGGCTTGGCCGAACGCTCGCTCGTCGCCCACTTGGGAAAGCTCGTGAGGGAGGGAAGGGTGCGCGTTCTTACAGAGAATAGATACGCCTGGGCCGGGGCGGGGTAAGCGGGATGACTGGATGTGCTACGCGGCGCGGCAAAGCCGGAACACTGCCACCTCGCTCTTCGCGCCTTCGCCGGCACGGACAGGAACAGAGGAGGAGCCTACCCCGCGGTTCACGTAGAGGGCCGTTCGTTCCCCGACGTCGTACCAGCCGCTCAAGTAGCGCCTCTTGGTGAGCCTCCGGTACACCCGATCCGTGAGACCCCGGACGTGCAGGTGACCTCCGTGGGTATGTCCGGCAACGACGAGGTGTGCGCCCCGGTCGGCAGCGGCATCTGCAAGTTCGGGGCAGTGGGAGAGGGTGAGGACTGTACCCGTTCGGCTGGTACCCGAAAACGCCCTGGCCGGGTCATGGTGGCCGGTAATTGCGTCGTCGATGCCGACCACGGTCAATGGGGCGCCACGGGGCCGGAGCGTCACATGGTCGTTTCGAAGGACATCGTAGCCGTTCCGCCGCAGTTCCTTGGCCACCCCTTCGCCGTCTGTCCAATAGTCGTGGTTTCCCAGCGTTGCGACGACGCCGGCGCGGGCCTCGAGTCCCCGCATGACCTCACCCATCAGAGCGACGAAGCGCTTTCCATAGCAGACATAGTCACCCGTGAGGACAACCAAGTCAGCTGCGGCGCGATTGGCCAGGGCAATGGCGTGCCTTATCCGTTTCTCAGGGGTGATCAGTCCCACGTGAAGGTCGGTCACGTGAACGACGATCAGGCCTTCGTGGGCAGGATCGAGATCGGAAATGGGGATATCGTGTTCCGTCAGCGAAAGGGGCACGACAGTGGTAGTATGAGCCCCTTATTCTTTGATCGCTATGCGATTGTTATGTCCTTGTTCAAGTACACGTCTTGAATCGCATTTAAGAGCGCGACCCCTTCTTTCATGGGCCGCTGGAAAGCCTTGCGGCCGCTAATGAGCCCCATCCCACCGGCCCGCTTGTTGATGACCGCGGTTCGCACGGCGTCGGCGAGGTCGCTTTCGCCCTTGGATTCCCCGCCGGAGTTGATGAGCCCGATCCGCCCCATGTAACAACTGGCGACCTGGTAGCGGCACAAGTCGATGGGGTGGTCGCTCGCGAGCTGCTCGTACACCTTCTTGTGGGTCTTCCCCCATCCCTTCAGCTTGGGATCGTTATAGCCACCGTTTCCTTCGGGGAGCTTCTGCTTCACGATGTCGGCCTGAATGGTCGCTCCCAGGTGATTGGCCTGGCCCGTGAGGTCAGCCGACAGGTGGTGATCCCGCGTTTCGGTCTTGAAGGCCGGATTGCGCAAGTAGCACCAGAGCACGGTAAACATGCCAAGCTCGTGCGCCTTGGCAAACGCCTCGGAGACCTCTTGAAGTTGTCGTCGGGACTCGTGCGTGCCCCAGTAGATCGTCGCGCCAACGCCAATGGCGCCCATTTCAAAGGCCTGCGCGACCGTTCCAAAGAGCGTCTGATCGTAGATGTTCGGGTAGGACAGCATCTCGTTGTGGTTGATCTTGACGATGAACGGGATCTTGTGGGCGTACCTGCGAGCCACGACGCCCAGGACGCCGAAAGTCGACGCCACGGCGTTGCACCCACCCTCGACGGCGAGCTTCACGATCGACTCGGGATCAAACATGGTCGGGTTGGGGGCAAACGACGCACCGGCCGAATGCTCGATCCCTTGGTCGACCGGCAGGATGGACATGTACCCCGTACTGGCGAGCCGTCCGGTGTTGTACACGCGCTGGAGATTCGCCAGCACGGGGGGCTTTCGGTCCGAAGGGACAAAGATCCTATCTACGAAATCGGGTCCCGGCAGGTGCAGCATGTCGCGAGGAACGGTCCTCGATTGGTGCTCGAGGAGATGCTTGGCATCAGCGCCCAATAGGTCGGCAATCCGATTGAGTTCCATGGCCTAGTTCGTATAGGGATAAGCGGGTGAGAGTCAACCACTACTGGCTTTCGCGCGACGTACCGTGACTTGTGCCGCCAGCAGCCCGGAAAGAAACCCGTCCTCGTAATTGAAGTGCCAGCTCTCCTGGAGCTCGGCAAAGTCGTGCGGCTGCGTGATGTCGTCTTCGGTTAGCCCTGGGCGCAGTCGGCGCGCTAGCTCGAGGCATTTCCGTCGCTGCTGAACGATCATTTGCTCGAGCTCCTTGTCGAGGACCTCGAACGCGCTAGTGGACATGGCTGACGTGTTCATAACTGGTGCTTTCGATCTGAAGGGTGGAATGGGCGATGCGGTGGCGCCGAAGGAGGAGCTCCTTTACGCGGGTCAGAAGCTCATCGTTGGCGGCCACCAAAGTTCCTTGTTTCACGACGATGTGTGCCGACAGGGCGTGCAAGCCGCTGGTGATGGTCCAGATGTGGAGATCGTGGACGTCCTCGATGCCGTCCAAGGCGCGGACGTCCTCGCGTACACGCTCCAAGTCGACGTGCCCTGGGACGGCCTCGAGTAGCACATCGGCGGCGTCGCGAACCAGTCGGTAGGCGTTGACGATGACCACGACACCGATGCCGAGTCCCAAGATGGGGTCGATTACGTACATGCCTCGGCGCCACGCCATGACGACACCACCGACGACAACAGCCAGCGAAGAGAGCGCGTCGGACAACACGTGCATGTAGGCGGCCCGCACGTTGAGGCTGTGGGAGCCATGGAGCAGCCACGCGCCAAGGGCATTTGCGAGTAGGCCAATCACCGCGATCGGGATAAGGATCTCCGTCTTCACGGCCATCGGCGACTCGAGGCGCCGGTATGAGCCGTACAGGATCGTGCCCCCGAGAACGACCAGGGCCGTTCCATTGGCGAGGGCGGCGAGGATTTCCATCCGGTAGTAGCCGTATGTTCGCCTCGCGTCTGCTGGGCGCATGGCGAACAGGAGCGCGAAGAGCGACAGCACCTGTGCCGTGAGATCGGTGAACATGTGCCCTGCATCCGAGAGGAGCGCCATGGACCGCGCGAGGATGCCGCCTATCAGCTCGATCAAGAGGATCGCGCCGGTGATGCACAGGCTGAGGACCAAGCGCTGTCGATCTTGGGCGCCCGCATGCACGTGGGGCACTGCCTTGCCGGCGCCGTGCGGGTGGACGATGCGCGCGTCGTGGGCGACCTCGCAACGATCCTCCTCGGGGCCCAGGCGTGCCCGCCGGTACGACTTTAAGCCGGTCGGTTGCCCGTCGTCATGATCATGGCGATCCTCGTCAACCCCACTGGGGCCGCGATTTCCTTCTCGCCCGCGCCCCCTTCGGTTCATCGGCCGTTGCCCTTTCGCGGGCCCAGGTGTCCCGTGTGCCTGAGTCCTTCAGAGAGAAGGCCCAACACGTGGTCGTCGTCCAAGGAATAAAATATCTCGCGGCCGGCACGCCTTGTTCGGACGAGTCGAGCGTTCCGAAGGACTCGAAGCTGATGGGAGACCGCTGGCTGGCTCATCTTGACCTTGGCGCAGATCTCGTGAACGCACATCTCGCGCGCTTCAACCAGGGTGGTCAAGATGCGAAGCCGTGAAGCATCCGCCAGGTTCTTGAAGATCTCCGCGAGATCTTCCACCTGATTCGTGGCCGCGGTCACTAGGCGGCGTCGTTGGGCTGCTGGCACACTCATCCGAAAACCCGACATATGAGCAAATGCTTATGTATTAGTATCCTTCCACTCCGGGCCTCGTCAAGCCGTGAGGTTCAGCGTGGTTCACTGCGGCGCAATGGGCGGTCTGAGGGGACCTACCTGCGCTTCTTGACTTCAGGTTTTCCGAGGAGATGGCGGGACGACGGATCGACGAGGAAATCGCTCTCGAGGGCAGTTCGGCCAATCAGCATCGGGAACAGCATGTCTCCGCGATCCGTCAACGTGATGCGAACGCGCCCGACGAAGGGGCCCACCGAAAGGAGAGTTCGGATGACAGGGCGTCGTTCCGCGTGACCGCCGGAGTCACGAACAGTGACGTATTCTTCGACAATAACACGCGTGATAGGGCCCTTTCCGCGGCCTGATCGGCGGCCGATAGGGAGGCGCACCTCGAGCACCGGATGCCCCCCTGCTTGGTCGACCTCCTTGAGCGACTTCACGTGCAGCGCCGAGGTCCTCGCGCCCGTGTCGATCTTTGCGTGCAGGTGTGAAATCCCGATTTCGGGCAGCGAGACCCACTCGCACCAACCGATGAGCTCCCGCTTTTTCCCTTTCGCGGCGGCCTCTCCGACGCTCGGGGGCCCCTCGGGCGTCCTTGGCTTTGGAAGGACGCGACGGGAGGCCTTTTCCGCACGCCGCACGAGGGTAATGATATAGGTAAATTCCGCTCCTCGCGAGCGCCCTTCGCGCGGAATCTACTTTCTTACGGCGGTGCACATGGCGATCTGTCCGATTTGTACGACTCCGGTGGGCTCACGATCTCAGAACCCCCTGTTCCCATTTTGCAGCGAGCGCTGCAAGGCCATCGATCTAGGAAATTGGCTGGGGGAGAGGTATCGCGTGCCACAGGAAGACCAAGCTCTCACCGACGGGAGCGAAGGCGACGATGCGGACTTCGAGGGATCGAAGTCGCACTAGGCCGTCGGCGTGTGGAAGCTACCCATGTCGCCGCCGTCGTCCTCGTCCTCGTCTTCGTCGTCGAGATAGGCAAACGTCTTGACGAAATCCGTGAGGCGGTTTCGCTGCGACGGGTGGAGATCCACGAACTGGACTCCCATTCCGGGGTTGAGGTTCTCGCGGTCGCCTGGTCGGTAGGGATTGATCCAGATGACCATTCCCTCGAGCTCGAGGGGTCGAGCGGCGCCCGGTGGCGTGAACCTAAGGTTGAGACGCGTGCCCGGCGGTTCCGGCGCGTTCGTGCGGATGAAGATGCCCATCGCGCTGATGTCCGCGATGTACGCGAAGAGGAACGTGTCCTCCGAGCGATAGTCGACCTCGAGGTCGACGAGAACCCTCTCGAATCGCCGGCGATCCGCCCCTAGTCGCCGGTCCTCGTCGACGGGCGATGCCTCCAGGCGACGATCCCTCTTAAGCGCCATGACCCCCGCTCCCGCAATGGATTCGATGCTCCATAGAGACGACTCCACGTTTCCACGGCCCTTCCCTCTATCGACCGTCCCCATGTCCGCGGTCATAGCTCGCCTGCCATCCGGCGAGCAAGGGAAAAAGCGCTCCCCTCCGACGAGCCATCTCTCTACGATCGGTGGCTGAGCGAATTATTTGACCTCAAGCGTGCCGAGGTTCACGCGGTTGTTGCTGTCGCCGTTCCCACTGGTCACGACCATGTTCTTCCAGTTCCCCGAAGAACCGGTGAAGAACCCCATGTAGGTTGTGTAGCGACCCCGCGGGTGCGTCATCTCACCGGCGGTGACCTCCACCGTGTCCACGATGAAATCGCCAGGCTGCCAATAGCTCGTTCCGCAGCGGCCGGAAATCGGGTCGTGATCCCCCTGGAACCGCACTCCCCTGCCGTCGAAATGGAGGAAGATCTTGTAGTTCATGGGCAGCTTCTCGAGGACGCGGAAGTACAGCGTGAGCTTGAATTTTTCGCCCTTGCTCACCACGCTCGGCATGTCGAAGCCCAGGAGCTCGATTTTTCCTTCGAAGTTGGCCTGGAACGGGCGAGAAATGGCTTCGGGCGGGGTACGACGGATGGCCCAGCTCAGCGGATTCTCGTCTTTTTCTTTCCCTCCGAGCTGGTTGGTAAAGAGCAGGAATCGCGAGTTGCGGTTGTCGAGCACGAAGTAGGGGAACCTGTCCGCGCCAGAGGATTGGTGGACCGGGCAAAGCTCGCTGGCCGGCGCGATGGCAAACACCCGCTCCCCAGTCTTGAGGAACTCCACCAGTTGCGTGCGCGAGGCCAGGCGCTTGAAGGGCCCTTGCGCGTAGTACTCTGGCCCACTCCCTGGGATACCCATCACGGCGAGCGGCTCAGCCCCCTGGCGGTGGTCGAAGTAGCTGTGAAATAGGTTCTTGTAGGAGAAGTGCTCCGAGAGCGATGGCGTAAACACGCTCGCCAAGAACAAGCCCAAAACCACGCACAGGCAGATGGCGGCCTGGATGCCGCGCTGGGCGAGGCTCCAGGCCTTCTCGACGATTCGGTTCCGAATGGGCGATTCACCCGCCGGAACCGCGAGACCCAATGCAAGGAGAACGCCAGCGGCTCCGCCCAGGACAGCCGCGACCTGGACGAGCCCCCGCACTTCAGAGGGAACCTTTAGCGAAGAAAGGAGATGCACGGCGGCAAGCTCCTCGGGGAATTCCATCACGTCGCGCGCGAGCTGAAGCGCCGCGAGGGCACAAAAAAGGCCCATGAGGGGGAGCCCCGCCCGCCCCAGGGGAACCATCGAACCTTCGCGCTTGGTCCTCGCGAGAAAAAAATCGTCAATGGCCATGCCCACCGCGAGGGCAATCGCCGGGATCGCCACGAACCGGACCTCGCTGACCTCCCGCACGAACAGCGCGCTTCCCACGTAACCAACCAGGCAAAAGCAGGCCACGAAGATGCTGCCGAATGCCTCGCGCCTGCGCTGTGCCGTCGAAACGAGTCCCAAAACGGCCATGGGGGCAATCGCGCTCCAGGGGAACATCCCAAAAGCCACCTGGTTTATCAGGCGGTCGAACGTGGCTGAGGATGCCGGAGGCCCAGGCTTAAACGTTCCGCCGAGCACGGAAAGATAGCCATTGGCGCTGGCGAGCATCTTGCCAAAAATGGCGCGATGTCCCGCCTGTGCGGGGACCAAGTCAAACACTCCCACTACCGCGATGGTGAGCCCAAGGAGTCCGACGGCGCCAAGCGCGATCGTCGCAAGCGCCAGGGAGCGCGGCGCGGGTTCGGCATCCTCGGTATCTTGGCGGCGCCACGCAAGGCCTGCAGCCAACCCACCAGCCAGGAGCGGAATGCAGGCACCGAGGAACAGGCCGCTCGCGAAGTACCCGACGATCGTGCCTGCCACGACGAGCGCCGCATCACCGACGGTTCTGAGCGGGTTCCTGGGGCCAATGGGCCAAGCGAGCTGCGCGATGCCGAGCATCGTGATTGCAAAGGCGGTGAGGGCAGGGATCTCGCTCGTGAGCTGTCGAGCCTGGAACAAGAAGAGGGGCGAGCTTGCGAGGACGACGGCGGAAAGCAAGCCAGCCCGCGGGCGACGAAGAAACGAGCCCAAGCGATAGGTGACCAGCACCCCGACGATTCCCAGGAGAGCGAGGGGGAGCCTTGCCGCGAGCTCGCTGGGGCCTAGCGCACGAATGCTCGTCGCGATGAGCCAGGTAGTGAGTGGTGGCTTGGTTCTCGCGGCAGGGCCCGGATCTGCGTCCTTGGCGAGGTCACGAGCGGTGTCCGCAATCGCGATTTCCTGCGGGTCCCAGAGGCCGTATGTTCCCAGGCGAGGGAGAAGTACAAGGGACGCGAGGAGCAGCGCAGCCAGCGGGAAAAGGACTCGCTCATTCTTGAGGTCAAAAGGACGCTTGGGGTCCGCCATCGAGCCACGTACGTTAGCATCATCTGGCGCGCAATTTGCCCCCTTCTGCGACGAGGCGGTGAATGAAAGCGAACGCGACGGCAATCCTGGAAATCGAGCTAGAGAATCCGGGGCAAGAAGAGGGCTTCTTTCAGTGGATTCGCGACGTGCGTGATTGGCTAACCAAGAGAGGACACCTGGTCCTTTCCGAGGTCCACGTGCTCGCGCGTGGGAGGTACCTCGTTGTCTTTGGGTTTCCCCTCCCCGGGGGGTGGGGGCTCCTCACGAGGGAACGCCAGTGGCTAGCCATTGAGTCGAAGAGACCACCGGCCAGGGTTACGGTGCGCCAGGGTCGCCTTTTCCACGACGAGGAGGCGCCGCGCGACATCACCACGTCGGAGCTCCGCCTTTGGCTCGAGGAGCGAGGTCAAGAAAAGCGCGACTTCGTGCTCATCGACACCCTCCCCGCCGAGCAGTACGAACAGGAGCACCTGCCTGGGGCCGTGAATTTCCCCGTCCCTGCGATCAATGAGCAATCCGCGGCTCTCGTCATGGGGCCAGACAAGGACCGCGCTGTGGTGGTCTATTGCAGCAGCTATGGTTGACCCACGAGCTTGCGGGCCGCGGAGCGGCTCATGAGCGTCGGCTATCGGAACGTCTTCGAGTACGCCCCGGGCATCAAGGAGTGGCGGCAGGCTGTGGGCGTGCTGGAGCATGGGCATCCTCCGGCTCGCTCGGCCCCTCCTGCGCCGCCTTCGCCGCCGTCACCGGCCACGTGAACTTCCGGGAAGCTCCAGGCAGAAGAATCGTGACGTGCGCCTCGAGCTCGCGCTCGGCAGTGAGCTCTGCCAGCCATGCCGTGGGATCCCCTAGCGTCTCGTAGGAAAGTGGGAACGCACCATGGTGGATTGGGATCATCATGCGTGCCCGGAGGTCCTCAAACGCATAAAGCGCGTCGAGAGGGCTCATGTGATCCGCGCGCTGGCCGGCCGGCAGGTATCCCCCAATGGGAAGGATAGCCACGTCTGGCTGGTAGCGACGTCCAACATCCGTGAAGCCCGAGAAATAACCGCTGTCTGCGCAGAAGAACACGCTCGGCCCGTCTCCTCGGATCACGTACGCGCACGCAACGCCTCCTCCGGCCACCGGATGCTTGACCGGCACCGAGGCAATGTCGACTCCTCGATGCTGGAGAGACTGGCCGATGCCGAGCTCGACGGTGCGCGCAAAGCCGAGAGACGACACCCTGGATGCGCACCGCGGGGGGACCACGATCGTTGCGGAGCGCGGGAGCCCGCGCAGCGTGGGGAGGTCCAAGTGACCCGGGTGCGGATGGGAGATGAGGACCAGGTTCACGTCAATCATCTCCGTGGCGCCGACGCCGGGTGAGACGGAGCGCCTGACGACGTGAATTCGATCGGCCAGCATGGGATCGCAGGCGATGCAGAGGCTGGAGTAGCGAACGAGGACCGAGGCGTGGCCTGCAAATGTGATTCCCACCTCACCGGGGGCTACCTCGGGAAGGGGCTCCGACGTGACCTGTCGCGGTTGCACGAGCCAACCATAGATCCACGAAGCGAGCAGGCTCGTGCGCCGTGCTGGCCGACGAAGGGCGTGCAGGTCGTCGAGCTCCTCCAGACGTGAGCGGGTGAGCGCGTCCAAGAGCTCCGTCTTTGACCGAAGCGCTGGCCCAGGGGGAATGCTTGGCGCTTGGGGCTCTGCTGGAATCTCGGCCTGGGGGATCCGCTCCACGCGGCTATCGTGACCAAATCATCGAGAAGGCGCAAGCAAGCCGACAGTTGTCGAGCCGGAAAGCCGCGTGCGTCCCCTGCCACCCAATCTTTGCGCCCTGCCGCCTTCGTGATATGACCCCAGGCAATGCGCGCAGAGCCGTCGGAGGTCGTGATCCTAGGCGGAGGCCTTACGGGGATTTCCGCCGCCCGGCATCTCACGCGCTCGTGGATCCTTCTCGAGAAGGAGGCCCGCCTGGGCGGGCATGCGCGCACCGACGAGCGGGACGGATACCACTTCGACAAGACAGGGCACTGGCTGCATCTTCGTGATCCGTACACCAAGAACCTGATTGCCGACCTTCTGGGCGACAAGATGGTGCCGGTTGAGAGGCGGGCGCGGATTTTCGCGAACGGAGCGCTCACGAGGTACCCGTTTCAGGCCAACCTGTACGGACAGCCGCCAGAGGTGGTCAAGGAGTGCCTCGTGGGCTTCGTGCTCGCGTGGCGACGGCGGCAGGACCCGCAAGCAGGTGCGCCCTTGCCCCCGCCCGCGAACTTCGAGGATTTCATCCATCGCGAGTTCGGTGCTGGGATCGCGCGCCACTTCATGATTCCGTACAACCACAAGCTCTGGGGTGTCCACCCGCGGGAGATCACCTCGGCGTGGTGCACGCGGTTTGTCCCCATCCCAAAGCTGGAAGAGGTGGTCGCTGGCGCCGTCGGGGCCAACCCCCCAGAGATGGGATACAACGTCTCGTTTCTGTACCCACGAGAGGGGGGAATCGAGACAATGACCCGGGCCCTCGCACATGGCCTTGTCGAGCGGGGCGAGGTGAGGACCGGGACATCGCCCGACGCCATCGACGTGGCCGCGCGCGCGGTCGAGGTGGGTGGAGAGCGTATTCCCTATCGCGCCCTCGTCGCCACCTTGCCGCTTCCAGACCTGCTTCGGCGCATCCGCGGAATGCCCGCAAGCGTGGAGCTCGCGGCCACCCGCCTGCGCGCCACGCCTGTCCGATACCTCAACGTGGCCACCAAGAGCTCACCGCCGGTGGATTATCACTGGATCTACGCGCCCGAGGAGAAATATCCGTTTTATCGCGCCGGAATATACAGCAACGCGGTTCCGTCCATGGCGCCCCCCGGCCGTGGCTCGCTGTACGTCGAGCTTTCGGAGCGGGGGCCGTTCCCCACGGGCGCTGAGAGGGACACGTTGAACCTCCGGGTGGCACAGGGCCTCGTCGAAGCCGGGGCCATCAAGTCGCCGGACGATCTCCTTTTCATGGACCTTCACGAGCTCCCACATGCGTACGTGGTGTTCGATGACCATTACTACGATGCCACGGATACAATTCGCCGGTGGCTTGAGGCGAATGGCATCTATCCGCGGGGGCGGTACGGGTCCTGGACGTATAATTCAATGGAGGACTGCATTCTCGCCGGGCGCGAGGTCGCGGAACTCCTCAATGCGCGGCTGGGCGAAGTCTCAGCGCAGGCGATCAAATGACGCAAGGAAGTGAAGTGGCAGCAACCGACGGGCAGGCGGCCTCGGCCGCCCCGCATGTCTCCATCGTCATCCCCGTGTACAACGAGGAAAGGATCCTTCGCTCGGCAATCCTGGAGCTACGAGAGCGACTGAAGCAGTTCCCGTGGTCCTATGAGATCCTGGTCTCCGAGAATGGCTCGCGCGACCGCACGGTACAGCTCGCCGAGGAGCTAGCCCAAGAGGCGAAGGAAGTCCACGCCCACTCGCTTGGGGAGCCCAACTACGGCAAGGCCCTCAAGCAGGGAATCCTGCGCGCGCGAGGGAAGTTCGTCATCTGCGATGAGATCGACCTTTGTGACACTGACTTTTACCGGCGGGCCATGGAGCTCCTGGAGAGTGGTGAGTCGGAGATGGTCGTCGGCTCCAAGGTGATGAACGGGGCGAACGACGAGCGGCCGCTGTTTCGCCATGTCGCCACCCTGGTCTTGAATGGCATGTTGCGCGTGGCCGTTGGATTCAAGGGGACTGACACCCACGGGCTCAAGGCATTCCGGCGCGACGCGCTGGCCGAGACCGTCCATCGTTGCGTGGTGGACAAGGACTTGTTTGCCTCGGAGTTCGTGGTGCGGGCAGGGCGGGAGAAGAAGAAGGTCGTCGAGATCCCTCTACGGGTGGCCGAGAAGCGGAAACCGTCCATCAACCTGACGAAGCGTGTTCCCAACGTGCTCAAGAACATGGTGAAGCTGACGTACGTGATTCGCGTGAGAGGGTAAAATGCGTCGCCATGCTTTGTAGCGTCAGCATCGACCTCGATCCGATCTCCTGCTACTACCGCATCCACGCCCTCGGCTCATCTCCTCGCTCCCTGTGCGACGTCATCCTTCGCCGCGCCGTCCCCCGATTTCTCGACGTCTTTTCGCGCCACAACATCAAGGCCACTTTTTTCGTCGTAGCCGAGGAGCTCGAAGAGCGCGCGGGCAAGCAGGCGGCCAGGGCACTTGTCCGCGAGATCGTGGCGGCGGGCCATGAAGTCGGGAACCACAGCTTCAGCCACCCCTACGAGCTCGCCCGGCTTCCGAGGGCGCGAGTGGTCGAGGAGATTGGCCGCGCCCACGTGCTCATCGGCGACGCGACCGGAACGCCTCCCGTGGGCTTCCGCGCGCCGGGCTATGACATCTCCGCAGACATGCTCGACGAGCTCTGCCACCTTGGCTATCGCTACGACTCGTCGATTTTCCCTGCGCCGGGCTATTACCTCGCCAAGGTGGGCGTCATGTTCGCGCTCTTCGCGCTTGGGAAGAAGAGCGGCGCCGTGCTCACGGATCCGCGGGCGCTCGTCGCATCTCCCAGCCCGTACAGGCCTGACCGCAGCGCGCCCTGGCGCAAGGGCAACGCGCCGATCATCGAGCTCCCCATTGCCGTGACGCCGTGGCTCAGGCTTCCTGCCATTGGCACGAGCCTGCTCCTGGCGCCACCTCGAATTAGGGCCCATTGGCTCGAGCAGATGCGGCGACGCCCATTCTTCAACCTGGAGCTACACGGAATTGACTTGATCGACGCGGAGCGCGACGGAATTCCGGCAGAGCTGGTCGCCCGTCAGCCGGACCTGCGGGTGTCGCTTTCGTCCAAGCAGCGTGCGTTCGAGGCGACGCTGGGTAGGCTCATGCTGGAGTACGAGTTCGTGACGCTGGGTGAAGCGGCCGGAGGGTACGGAGCTTGAGCTACTGACCGCCCTGGGGCACGCCGCCTGCTGGTGCACCCGGAGCGCCCATGCCCGGGACGTCCATGCCGGGTGGAGGCGCGGCGATGCCTGGCGCGCCTGGATGCGCTCCCATTCCGCCGCCCATCATGCCCATCGGGATCTGGCTTTCGACGAACCCGGCGATCATGTCGAGCTGCTGCTCGGTGAGCTTCAGGCTGAGGAGACCGTCCTTTGCCGTGACCTCAGCCTTGAAGCCAGTCAGGAAGCCTCCAAACATCGGGTTCGCCTTGATCTCGGTGACTGCCTGGTTGACCTTGTCCACGATCCCCTTGGCTCCCTTGTCCGAGGGGTAGCGAATGCCTACCTTGGCGTCGAGATCCTTCGTGTAGTTGACCGTCATGAAGAGCCCCTGGGCGTTCTCACCATCAGAGACGAGCTCGCCAAAAGGACCGCTCGGTTCACCGCCTGCCGGTGCCGTGAAGACGCCCCAGGCGCTGGCACCCTGGTCCACCTGTTTCACCAGATCCATGAACGCGCCATTGTCTTTCAGGCTCGATTTCCGGTCCGCGACTGCGGTCACGTATTCCTTGTTGGGGCCCACGAGGACGGCTCCGGTACCCAGCCACGCGGCATAGAGGCTCTCCGATTCTCCCTCCACGGCGTACTCTGTGAGCTTGCCGTCTTTCTTGATGGTGAGCTTCTTCCCTTCCTTCTCGGCGCTCGCCTGCACGCACTTGTTGCCCTTTTCCTCGTCGAACTTGCCCTTGAGGAGGAAAACCAGCTTTTTCTCGTCGAGCTTGGCGTCGCCAGCGATGGTCAGAGACTCGAAATCCTGGAACACGTCGACGCCACACTTGGCCTTGAGCTCGTCGTACTTCTCCTTCTCCTGCTCCTTCGCCTTTGCCGCGAGCTTGTCGAACAGCTTCGTCCCGCGCAGCTTGTTCAGCGACAAGCCCACGACGAAGCCGGTTTCCTTGGGCAGGACAGTGACGGGCGAGGCCGCCGCCAACGTGGCGCCACCGCCTACGCCACCCTTTCCTCCCTTGGAGCACGCAGCCGCACCAAGCAGAGCTAGCGACGCGGCGATGATCATCCCTTTGGTCGTGCGGAACCTTCGCATTTTCCTCCTCCTCGATGACATAGGCGTGGCAAAATAGCAGCCTCCCGCCGGTAAGCCAATCGAAAGTCATGCCCTGGATTAGTCGCAACCTTCGCGGAAAGAACGTCTTCGCCCGAGCGCATCCGGATGGCTCGTTGATCGTGGACGCAAGCGGGCGCGTCGATATCGTCTACAAGTACTCGGGCTCGGCCAAGATTTACCGAGCCTTTGCGAAGAACCTCGAGCCCCCGATGGGTACGAGCGAGACGGCTGCTCGTGACGGAAACGCCCTGCTGCCAGATTTCCCCGAGACGGCCGAGGTCCCTCCGCCGATCGAAGTCGAGACCGAGGAGCGTCACCGTGATCCCAAGGCCATCTTGGTGTACACGGATGGAGCGTGCTC
Organism: Deltaproteobacteria bacterium; assembly: GCA_016210055.1. Taxonomy (GTDB): domain Bacteria; phylum Myxococcota_A; class Polyangia; order Haliangiales; family SHYZ01; genus JACQUZ01. Next base: position 20,280 of record JACQUZ010000005.1, read on the forward strand.
GGGAAACCCTGGGCCCATGGGGATAGGCGTTGTTCTCCTCGACGCAGGTCAGAGGCGCGAAATAAGCGAGTTCTTGGGCATCGGCACCAACAACATCGCTGAGCTCGCTGCCATCGAGCGAGCGCTCGATGCGATCACGCCGCCCGACCGCGGGCGCACGATCATGGTGCACTCGGACTCCTCATACGCCATTGGCTTGTTGGCGCGAGGATTCAAGGCCAAGGCCAACGTCGAGCTCGTGGCCCGCTTGCGACAAAAAGCGAGCGATTTTACGCGGCTTCGGTTCATCAAAGTGGAAGGGCACGCGGGCGTGCCCGAGAACGAGCGCGCCGATGAGCTCGCTCGCCGGGCGATCCAGAGGGGGGGCTAGTGGACGGCCAGGACGCGAATCCGATGGAAGGTCTCGGGTTCAAGCGCAACTTCGTGGTCCCGGGCCTGGTCCTCGGCGCGTTGGAGCTCGCCCTCATCGGGTGGCCGATATTTCCGTTGTTCGAGCTGTCGGCAGACCAAAGGACGCTCGTGCTGCGTGCTGCTGGACCGCTGGTGCTCGGCGCGCTCTTGCTTTGGCATGCGGCCCAGGTCTCCTGGCTCGCACCCGTGCAAAGGGCCATCGGGCAAAGACGCAAGGGTGAGCCCATTACCGCTGCTGCTGCAGAGGCCGCATATCGGGCGCTCGGGCGTTTTCCCATCCGTGCCTTGTGGCTGAGGACCGTGCTCTGGGTAGCCGTAGGCATTGCCATCGGGGTGCTCTTGGCCCATTACAGCGACTTCGCCGCCAAGCAGGCGATCACGCTCGTGTCGATGGTGGCCGAGAGCGCGCTCGTCGTGAACGTGGTCCGCGCTGCCTGGTACGCTCGGCTGTTCCGAAAGCTCAGGACGCAGCTGTTTCCCGCCATCGAGCCCCTGCGCCAGCTCGGCGATCGCTATTTCCCGAGGCTGTTCCTGGTGGCCATCCTGACGAGCTCAGCGGCCGTCCTGGCGCTGATTGGGTTTGTCTACTACCTCCTGCCCATCAAGCTCGAGGAGTACCTGCACCTGCAGACATACCTTCCTGGCGCCATCATGATCCTCACCGGGGCGTGGTACCTCCACGCGCGCCACGTCAAGAAACCCGTGGACGTGTACCTGGCTCAGCAGTTCTCCTCTGGGGAGCGTCGCTACGACACGAGCCCGGACCCCAGCGCGGTCGCTGCGTACCGCGCGGCCCAGGCGATGCCCTATCAGCTCGCCGCGGCGCGCGTGGTGTCCTGGACCGTCGTGGCGGCCTTGCTCGCGGTGACCCTGCGCACGTCTCACGAGATGGAGTTTGACAACGCTGTCCTCATGCTTGGCGCGGCGGTGGTGATCACCGTGGGGTCGGCCATCTACGAGGCGGTTTGGCACCGCGACACCATGCGACCGCTGCTCGTGCACCTGTCTGTGCGGCATCGGCTGCCGGTGCGGGAGATCCGCACCATGTTGTCGCTGCGCGCCAAGCTGCTCATTTCGTTTGGTGGCCTGGTGTTCTTCGCCTGTGGGCTGTCCCTGTGCTGGGGGTTCATCCAGTACAAGAAGCTCGCGACCAGCTTCGTCAAGATGCAGGCGCAGCTCAAGCTCGACTGGGTGCGATCTGAGGTCCAAGGCGGGCTCGCCCAGGCCGACGAACGCCCTAATCCAGAAATGGCGTGGGATATCTTGCAGAAGGCGGGTATCGGGGCGTCTGCTGACGACGCGGTTTATTACTACGTGCCCATCCACGGCGGAAAAACGCTCAGCGCCGGGGGTGGCCAAGAAGGGGCACCGCGTCTCCCCTGGCATGCGGTTTCGCGCCTGCGCAAGACCGGACGGGGAACGGTGGAGCTTTCGGCCCACCGCCTCTCGGGCAACTACCAGCGACTCGCGATTGAATGGAAAGGGGAACGGGTCGATCTGGGCTCAGTGGCGGTTCTGTACCCGGGATACCGAGGACGCGGGCCAGGGATTCATCGGCCGCTGAGCGAGCTGCTCCTCTTCTTCTTCGTGCTGTTCGGCGCCTGTGCAGGCATTGTGATTCTCACCGTCCGTGAATTCACGACGCCAATCCGCCAGCTGGAACAGCGTGCAGACGAGATGGCCCGCGGTGAGCTTTCGCGGCCAGTGACGTCTGGCGGCGAAGGGGACGAAGTCGGGCGTCTCACCCTCGCCATCGAGGAGATGCGGCGTGCCCTTCGGGAGAAGCTCCGTTCGACGGAAGAGGTTAACCTGGACCTCGAGCGGGAAGTTCAGCGCCGTACCGCAGACTTGGCGCGCAAGAACCGCGAGCTCGCCGAGGCGCTGGATAAGCTGCAGCGCGCCCAATCACAGCTCGTGCGCTCGGAAAAAATGGCCTCCATCGGCCAGCTGGTGGCAGGGATTGCCCATGAAATCAACAACCCTGTCAACGCGGTGGTGAATACGGCAGGTCCGCTCTCGGAGGCCATCGAAGAGATCGCGACGCGCAGGGATCCCAGTGAGACCGAGCGACTCTCCGAAGAGATCAGGGACATGGTGAGGGTGATCCAGCGCGGCGCGCGTCGTACCAAGGAAATCGTCCAGGCGCTGCACAACTACTCGCGCACGGACGACGAGCGAATCGTTGAGTTCGATCTGAACCGTGGGCTCGACGACTCGCTGGAGCTGCTCAGGCACCACCTCAAAGGAGGGATCGAGGTCGACCGACGGTACGGAGACGTGGGCCGGATCAAGGCGCATGCCGGTCAGGTGAATCAAGTGTTCATGAACCTCCTCACCAACGCGGCGCAGGCACTCACTCGCAGGGACGGCGCCAAGATTACCGTGGTCACCGAACGGCGCGGGGAGCAGGTGTTCATTCAAATCATCGACAATGGGCCGGGAATACCGGCCGAGATCTTGCCGCGGATCTGGGATCCGTTCTTCACGACCAAGGAGGTTGGCCAAGGCACGGGGCTCGGCCTCTCCATTGTCCACGGGATTGTCGAGCGGCACGGTGGAAACATCGAGGTCGAAAGCGAAGTGGGAAAGGGCACCACGTTCACGGTGACCTTGCCCATCAGCTCGCCTGCCCTGGAGGGGAAGGGGACCGCCGTTGCCAATTTGACAATCAATCGCACGTGATTTGACAAAGTGGCACTCGTCGACTAGCTTCACCCCTCGTTTCAGGCAACCGCCGATTTCGAAACCATTGGAGATCACAGGCAAACTAGGCGCCAGGTCCCAGTGCCGTGAACCTGGCATTGCGCTTGATATCAGCCCCTTCAGATGCACGGAGCTTTTGCCATGACCGGTTCGGACAGTGATCATCTTCTACGCTCGCAAGGCCTGCCGAGCTCCGATGGCGCGCCGCGGCACGTTGGAGAGGCCGCAGGCCAGACGGTCCTCATCGTGGACGACGAGCGGGGGATCGTCGAATCCCTTGGCAAGATTTTCGAGCGCGAGGGCATCTCGGTGCTCACGGCTTCGAGCGGTGCGTCAGCGCTCGACTTGCTCCGAAAGCATCGCGTCGCCGTCCTCCTCACCGACTTGATGATGCCTGGCATGAGTGGGATGGACCTGCTCAAGACAACCCGGACGATAGCCCCCGAGACGGAAGTCGTTCTCATGACCGCCTACGGCACCGTGGAGACCGCCGTGGAGGCGATGAAGGAGGGCGCTTACGATTTCGTGACCAAGCCGCTCAAGCGGGCGCACGTGGTCCGCATCGTGCGGAACGCGCTCGAGAAGCAGTCTCTCGTGGTGGAAAACCGAGCCCTGCGCGCCCAGCTCCTCGAAAAAAGGCGCCGTGCCATCATCGGCACATCGTTGTCCTGGCGTCGTACCATGGACTTGGTCGTGCAAGCCGCACCGAGCGAGGCCACGGTGCTTCTCCTCGGCGAAAGCGGCACGGGAAAGGAGCTCCTGGCGCGGGCGATCCATGAGAATTCGCCTCGCGCGGGTCATCCCTTCATCCCCGTGAACTGCTCGGCGATTCCTGAGAGCATTCTCGAGGCGGAGCTCTTCGGCTACGAGAAGGGGGCGTTCACCGGGGCCACGTCCCGGCGCGAGGGACGGTTCGAGGCGGCGCACGGCGGTACCCTGTTTCTCGACGAGATCGGCGAGATAACCCCATCCGTGCAGGTCAAGCTCCTGCGCGTCTTGCAGGAAGGGGAGATTGAGCGGCTTGGCGCTGGCGGGCGCGTGACCCCCATCGATATCCGGCTCGTGGCCGCCACCAACAAGGATCTCATGCGTCTCGTGCGGGAAGGCCGATTCCGTGAGGATCTATACTACCGGCTCAACGTCATCAGCGTCGGCATCCCTCCGCTACGAGACCGCCGAGACGACATCCCACTCCTCGTCGAGCATTTCATGCAAGTGTACCGAGAGAAGAACGGCAAGCCCATTGTAGGCTTGAGCCGGCGCGCGCTCGAGCTTCTTGCGGATTACCCGTGGCCTGGGAACGTGCGGGAGCTCGAGAATGCCATCGAGCGAGCGGTGGTGCTCACGCGCCAGGCGATCATTGGCGAAGAAGACCTGCCGTTTGAGGTAAGGGAAGGCGCGGGCCTCGGCGCCAGCATGCCCGTAGGAATCCTTCAGTCGGGACGTGTCCTTTCTTTCCCGATTGGAACCCGCCTCGAGGACATCGAGCGGCAGGCCATTTTTGAGACCCTACGCCACACCACGGGGGACAAGCGCCTGGCAGCGCAGCTCCTTGGTATCGCCACGAGGACCATCTATCGGAAGCTCGAAGCGCCGGGTTCCGACCTGGGGGACCAGGCGGTAGACGACGATGGTCCATCACACACACCCGAAGGTGACTGAAACAACGAGTGCGACATGGAGATTTATCTCAAGAAGTACTTCTGGGTCGTTCACCTGCTCGTGGTGGTGACCTGCGCTGCGCTCCTGGCCAAGGGGGTGAACCACATCGTCGAGGCGAACTACCTCCTCGGGGAGACGCCGAAAAAGGCGGCCACCCGCCCGCGGGCTTTCAAGCCGATGGCGCCGCCCAAGCCGGCCCCGAGCAAGGACGGCGAAGCCGTGTCCTCGCGCAACCTGTTCTGCTCCACCTGCGAGCCCCCGAAACCCGATCTCCCCACGCTCGCCCCAACGCCGAGCGGGCCGGTCCCGACATCGCTTCCCCTCGCGCTCCTTGCGACGGGCGTCGCTAGGTACGGTCGTTACTCGTCGGCAACGATCCTCAACACCCAGACCAACCGGTCCGGGTCGTATTGGCTGAGCGAGGAGATCCCAGACGCGGGGAGGATCATGGCGATCACTCCTCGCTGGGTCGAATTCGAAAACCGATCGGCGGGCGGTCGGAGGGAGCGGGTTGATCTTCTGGGCGCACCGCCGCCGGGGGCAAGCTACACGTCGTCGGTGCCGCCTCCGTCCATGCCGCAGCCGAGCATTCAGCCCATGCCGGGTGGCTCGCCCGAAGCGGACCTTGTCGCGGAGCTCGAGCGCGGCGTGCGAAAGATCGACGACACGCGGTACCAGATCGAGCGCAGCCTCGTAGACAAGGTGCTCACGGATCCCACCATGGTCGCGCGCTCGGCTCGGATCGTCCCATCCATCAAGGACGGGAAGGCGAACGGGTTCAAGATGTACGCCATTCGCCCCAACTCCGTGTACTGGAAGCTGGGCTTCCAAAACGGGGACACGATCCACTCGATCAATGGGTTTGAGATGACGAGCCCGGACAAGGCGCTCGAGGTGTACACGAAGGTGAAGTCAGCCACCAATCTCACCGTCGAGCTTTCTCGCCGCGGTCAGCCGGTGACGATGCAGTACATGATCAAGTGAGGATTTGATGTCGGACTCGCGATCACGCTTAATGGTCTTGCTTTGCACGGTTTCTATCGTCTTTTCCGTGCCCACCGCCTGGGCGCAGGACAAGCCAAAGGACACCACTACGGAACGCAAGGAGGAGAAGCGTCCGAAGATCAGGCCAGGCGGGCCTGCCAAGATCCCGCGCGTGATCCCTCCAAAGCTCACCGAGACCGCGCCGCCGCCGCCCGCGGCCACGCCCGAGCCGGTGGCCCCCTCGCCGGCGCCAGGCGCCATCGACGGGGCGGAGGACGCCGACCTTTACCGGTGCAAGCGATTCCCGCCGAACGCCCGCATCAAGGTGACCCTCAAGCCAGAGACGGAGCTCAAGGACCTAGTCACTTGGGTGATGGGCTTTACCTGCAGGAGCTTCATCTTTGGCACCGGGATCATGGGGCGCTCGTCGAAGGTGACGATCATCGCGCCCACGGAGATGTCGCCCTCCGACGCGTATCGGCTGTTCCTGGTCGCGCTCCAGACCATGAACCTGACGGTGGTCCCCAAGGGTAGGACTTTGGAAATTATCGAATCGCCGCGGGCGCGGGAGGCGCCACTGCCGGTTTTTTCCGAGGAGGGGGTCCCGTCCTCTGACCAAATCGTGCGCGCGCTTATTCGACCCGAGCACATCTCCGTCGAAGACACCAACGCGATCTTGAATGCGCTCAAGTCAAAAGACGGCGTGGTCATGCCGTTCCCGAGCGCGGGCGCGGTCATGGTCACCGACGCGGGCAGCTCCATCGCGCGCATGCGCGAGGTCCTCCGCGACGTGGACCAACCAGCAGGTGGCGAGAAGATCTTCATCGTCAAGGTCCGTTATTCCGACGCCACCGAGCTCGCGCAGAAAATGACGGAAATCCTCGGCGTGAGCGGGAAGGGCGGGCCTCCCGGCGCTGCTCCAGCCATCCGCGCCCGGACCAAGGTGAATCAGACGAGCGCCATGCCGCAGGTGGCGGGATTCGAAGGGGAGCTCGTCATGCCGTCAAAGATCATCTCTGATCAGCGGACCAACTCGATCATCATCGTGGCGTCGGAGCGGGCGTATCAGCGGATCTTGGCCCTCATCCGCCGGCTCGATATTGCGGTGGAAGGCGGAGAGGGGACGATCCACGTGTATCCGCTCGCGAACGCCACTGCCGAGGAGCTCGCTGGGACGATCTCGTCTCTCATCAGTGGCCAACCGGCACCGCGCAAGGGAGCGCCTGGCATGCCGTCGCCGGCTGGTGCCCCTCCGTCAGGAATGGTCTTCGAGGGGGCCGTGCGGGTGACTGCCGACAAGCCGACCAACTCGCTGGTGATCGTGTCGTCCGTCAAGGACTTCCTCTCGCTGCGCGAGGTGATCCGCAAGCTCGACAAGGCGCGGCGGCAGGTCTTCATTGAGGCGTCGATCCTCGAGCTCAATGTCTCCAAGTCGCGGCAGATCGGGCTCTCCTACCACGGCGGCGCGGACATCAATGGGGATGCCGTTCTGTTCGGCGCGGTTCAAAACAAGCCGCTCACCTCGCTGGGCCTCGACATCAGCGCGCTGTCGGGGCTTGCGGCGGGGATACGCGGGAAAGAGATCCCCAACTCGAAGCAAATCATCGGTGTCTCGATACCGTCGTTCGGCGTGATGTTCCAGCTCCTGGCCAACAACGAGGACGCGAACGTGATCTCGACCCCGCACATCCTCACCACGGACAACGAGGCGGCGGAGATCGCTATCGGCAAGAACATCCCGTTCAAGAGCGCCACGACGCTTCCCGGGCTACCGACAGGAGCCGCGGGCGCGGCGGCGGGCCTCCTCAACCTCAGCCAACCCATCCAGCGGCAGGACGTGGCCCTAAAGATTAAGCTTACGCCCCACGTCAATGAGTCGGGTCTCGTCAGGCTCGAGCTCGAGCAGGAGCTTTCCGACGTGGATCAGCGGGATTTCGAAGGGCTCGGTCCTTCGTGGTCCAAGAAAACGGTCAAGACCACGATCGTCGTCAAGGACCAGCAGCCGGTGGTCATCGGCGGCTTGGTCTCGGACCGGATCAACATTGTCGAAGCGAAGGTACCGCTGCTCGGCGACATCCCGATCCTCGGCTATCTCTTCAAGAGCCAGACGAAGTCCAAGGTCAAGGCCAACCTGCTCATTTTCCTCACGCCATACGTTATCCAGGAGCAGGCCGACCTGCGGCGCATCTTCGAGAAGAAGATGAAGGAGCGGCGCGAGTTCATCGAGACGTTCACTGCGTTCAAGGACAGGGTCTTCATGCCCGACGTGGACTACACCAAGAAGCGTGGGATCATCGAGGAAATCAACAAGGCCGTGAAGGAGGCTGAAGAAGAAGCGCGCCTGATCAAGGAAGCCGAGGCCGAGCAGATCCGCTTCGAGCATGAAGGCCCCGTGGACCTCCCGCAGGAAATGAAGCCTGGAGGGCAGACCCCGACGCCCGGGGAGCAGGTTCCTCCGGGGTACCCACAGCCTGGCTATCCACCGACGGATTACCCGCCTTCTACCGTGGAGTGATGATGACCGACTCCATGATCCACAAGGGACGGTACCTCGGGGCCATTCTCATGAGTCGGGCGGGGCTCGCCGCCGACGTGCTCAAGGCTGCCCTCGAGCGCCAGCGCCAGGAAGGCGGTCTGCTCGGCGAAGTGCTCCTGCGCATGAAGGCCATCTCAGAGGAGGATCTCCTCTCCGCGCTCGCCGAGCAGATGGACATTCCATTTGCCAAGGAGCTTCCTAAGGCCGAGGACCTCGACACGGACCTGGTCGAGAAGCTGCCGATCAACTTCGCCAAGCAGCAGCGCCTCATGCCCATATTCAAGGAAGGGGACGATAGGGTGGTCGTCGCCATCGCCGATCCACTGGCGGTGCACGCCCTCGACGACGTCCGCTCCCTCTTGGGCCTGGCGGCCACGCCGGTCTTGTCTTCGCCCACGCGCATCATGGACCTCATCAACAAGGTCTACGCGCGGCTCAAGACGGGGGTCGAGCTCGGGGAAGAAAGGGAAGAGGGGGAGGAGTACGGCGACGCCGAGGAGCTCGTCGATATCCTGGACCTCACCGATGAGGCGCCGATCATCCGCTGGGTGAACTCGGTCATCTTTCAGGCGGTCAAGGAGCGCGCGTCCGACATCCACATCGAGCCCGGGGAGAAGGACGTCCTGGTCCGTTACCGAATCGACGGCGTGTTGCGCGAGGCCAAGCGGGCCAACCGCCAGTACCTGTCGTCGATCCTCGCCCGCGTGAAGATCATGGCGGGGCTGAACATCGCCGAGAAGCGGCTCCCGCAGGACGGCCGCATCCGCCGCAAGATCGCCGGCAAGGACATCGACATGCGCGTGGCCACCGCCCCGACGGCGACAGGTGAGCGGGTGACCATCCGGCTCCTCGATCGAACCTCGGTGCTCCTGGGCCTGGCAGACATTGGTTTTTCCGAGGATCACCTGCGCGAGCTCGAGGGGCTGGTCACACGTCCCCACGGGATTCTCATGGTCACCGGCCCGACAGGGTCCGGAAAGACCACCACGCTTTACGCGTGCCTGGCGAAGATCAACTCGCCCGACCTCAACATCTTGACCATCGAGGATCCGGTCGAGTACCAGCTCGAGGGGATTTCCCAGACGCAGGTGAACCCCAAGATCGAGCTCACATTTGCATCGGGGCTGCGTTCCTTCCTGCGCCACGACCCCGACGTGATCATGGTCGGCGAGATTCGCGACTTGGAGACGGCGGAGATCGCGATCCAGGCCTCGCTGACGGGGCACCTCGTGTTCTCGACGGTCCACACCAACGACGCCGCAGGGGCCATCACGCGCTTGGTGGACATGGGCGTGGAGCCGTTCCTCGTGGCCTCGTCCATGGTGGGGCTCATGGCCCAGCGCCTCGTGCGCCGGCCCTGCAAAGAGTGCCGCGAGCTCGTGCGTCCCACGCCCGAGGAGGTCGCCGCGCTGGGCATCGACCCCGACGCGTTTTTCCGTGGGCAGGTGAAGGTCCCCAAGATCAAGGGCTCGGTAGCGCTGCCGTCCGGAATGGTGTTTCGCGCCGGAGCCTGCCCTTCGTGCCTCGAGACGGGCTTTACCGGGCGATCCGGCATCTACGAGCTGCTCCTCATGAACGATGAGGTGCGGTCCCTGTGCCTGAAGAACGCCGACTCCACGTCGATCAAGCGCGCTGCCGTGCAAAAAGGCATGCGCACGCTCAGGCA
>JACQUZ010000033.1 GCA_016210055.1 Deltaproteobacteria bacterium
GTCGACCTTGTCGTCGACGATCCTTGCGACTAAACTTCCAACCGAAAAGAGGAGGGTCAATGCGCTCTGGTCGGCTATTGGCGATTTTTCTTTCGCTCGTGGGGTCCCTGGTCTTCCTTTCGAGCGATGCCTTGGCGAAGAAGAAGAAGGGGGCGAGCGCCAAGCGATCGGCAGGCAAGGTAGAGCGCAAGGCTGCCCCCCAGGCCGATACCAAGGCCGTGTCCGAGCTCATGGGTCCTTTCAAATGGGGAATGACCCATGACGAGGTACTCGTGGTCCTGGGAAAGAGCATAGATGACAAAAACTCGGAGCTCGTCAAGGCGACGACCGACGTGTACGAGCAGGATCGGATCCGCAAGCGGGCCGCCGACGAGAAGAAGCGCATCAAGGATAGCCTGGTGCGATTCGAGGGGAAGAAGACCGGCCTCGACGTGTCCATCGTGGGCAAGGAGCTCGGCCACAACAACGACGAGTCCATGATGGAGCTTTGGGAAAAGGACCCTCAGAGCAACAAGGATCAGCGCCGATACTTCTTCTTCTACGAGGGGAAGCTCTGGAAGATGTTCATCACCTTCAACTCGGAGATCTTCCAAGGAAAGACGTTCGCCGATTTTGCGTCGATCATGGAGGCGAGGTACGGTCAGGGGGCGCCCGAGGTCACCGACGGGGTTCGGTTTCTTTACTGGCGCTCAGCCGGCTACTACCTGAGAGCCGTCGATCTCACGCAGTTCTATGGGAACTTCTGCATCGCGATCAGCGACGAGAGCGTCGAGCAGGTCATCCACGCAAGACGTGAGGAACGGAACCCTCAGGCCAAGAAGGGGAGTGGGATCATCGAGTCGGTCACCGAAGCGGAAGGCCCCAAGGATGGGGCCGCCAAGTCGTCCCTGACCGAGCAGAACTCCGACGTCATCGATCGCATCGTTGGCGGCGGCAAGAAGTAGCGCTCACGGCGTTCTTACGATTTCGACTTTGGTCACGCCCGGAACGGCATCTCGGAGCACTGCGTCAATGCCCACCGTGAGGGTCATGTGCGACATCGGACAGAGCGCCGTCTTGCCAGCCAGCGCGATTCGCACGACGCCGTCGTCGGTGACGTCCATGAGCACGACGTCGCACCCATCGGCCAAAAGGTGCGGTCGGATTCTTTGAAGCACCGCCTCGACACCGTCGCGCATGGGTGACGTCCCTTGGTCGAATGAAGCCAATAGGCCAGTATCTGAAGATTCGCGCTGGTTCGATGCCTCGTGGTACACGAGGGTTTCAGCCCTCATCGAATCAACCCGCTAGCTTGACGCTTGCTCTCCGTGAAACGTACGATGCCGGGGTGCGTCACCTGTCCTCCATCCTGGCCTTTTTTCTCGTCGGGATATCAGGCCTCGTGGCCGCGGCAAGTCCCTTGCGAAAACCCTGCGGACGAGTCGTGGCCCATGCGAGCGGCGGGGACGGTGCAAAGGCCTCCTTGGTCGACCAAGTCCAGTCGAGCATCGTGGCGAGGCTCCGCGCCGAGGGCTGCCGCCCAGTTGACGTCGCAGCCCTTCAGGCCGAGCACGAGGATGTCGCGTCCGTGCTCGCCCACGCCGACCAGCGCCTCAGGCAGGCGGAGGCCCTTCTGCGGCTCCTGCATGTCTCGGCAGCCAACAAGGCGCTCTTGGAAGCGACCGAGGGTTACGAGCAACACCTGCTCGCCTTGGCCGAGCGAGACGGTGGCCTGGAAAGACTCCAGGCTGCGTGCCGCTTCGGAGCTATTGCCCGCTATCTCGAGAATGACGAGGAAGGGGCACGCGCCACGCTCTCTCGCTGCTTCGTGCTCGCCCCCGATCTCGACTTTGATCCGGCCAAGTTCCCCCCAGCCATGCGCGCCGCGGTCACCGAGTCGCGATTGCTGTTTGACGAGCTGGGGACTGGGAGCCTGGAGATCAGCGCGGCAGAGGAACCGGTAACCGTCTTGATCAACAGCCGAGAAGTGGGCCGGGCGCCGGTGCGCGTGGACGAGGTTGGGCCAGGACCAAACTACGTCACCTTTCTTTCCGACGGACGACCGCCAGTCACGGTCTCCGTTTTGGTCCGGGGCGCCGGGCACGTGGAGCAGGTCACCCCGCGGCTCGACGTATTTCGCCATGGCCCCCTTGGCCTGCTCGTTCAGGCGAGCGCATTGGCCGGCACGAGGGCGATGGGAGAGCCGGTGAGGGAAGTGTTCCAAGCTACCGGGGAGCCTCAGTTTCTCCTCTTGGTGCAGGTACATGACGGAATGGCGGGAGAAGCACCCGTACGGGGATTCCTCTACGACAGAACCGGGCGTCTTGTGGCCGAGAAAGAGGGCGCAGTCCCAATCTCGGCACTGTCCCGTGAGGTAGGCTTGCTCGTCGGGTCGCTCGTCGCACCGGCGCTTTCCCTCGGCGCGACGCTCGAGAGCGAGACCGGATGGCGGGCCCACATGAGCAAAATAGCGCGGCATCGCTTGTTTTGGCCCACGGTTGGCGCTGCCGCGCTCGTGACCACTGGGGTTCTCCTCGGGGTGACTGGGCGTGGTCTCAGTGACGGCCAGCGGGTGGTGGTCTTGGGCATGGTCTTTTAGGAGGCGTCTCAATGAAGAAGGTACCGACCGGTTGGCCAAAAGCCTTGCTGTTCCTCACCATGGCTTGCGGCGGCGAGGATGTGAGCGTTTCCAATACCAGCCCGACCGGCTCGGTCGGTGGCGTCGTGGTGCACGCGGCGACGCGCGCCCCCATGACAGGTGTCGAGGTTTCCCTGCTGGCGGGCGGCAAGGTATTTCCTGCGGTGAAGACCCTGGCCACAGGCACGTTTTCATTTCGCGGCGTCCCGTACGGCAACGCTCTCGTAACCGTGGCGGGGCCATCGGGTTTTCTCGGAGCAGTCCTTGGTGCCAAGATGTCTGGGCAGGCGGGGGACTTCCCAACCTCGAACGAGGCGGTCACGCTGGGACCGATCGGACTCGTGCCTGCCTCCCGGATGTTCACGTTGCGAATCCTGGACGACAGGGGCGTTCCGGTAGGCGGGTACACCATCACGGCGCAGACCACGGTGGGCTGGGTTGACTTCAGCAGCGGCGCTCCGAAAGCTGTCGGGGAGGCCCTCTTCAGCGCCACGACGGGTGCGGACGGCCGCGTCACTCTCGTCGGCATTCCCGACTACCACGCGCTCGGCACTACCATTAATGATGCCCTGGTCGTGACGCTCCCCCCGTGGGACGCGAACGAAGACGGGGTGCTCGAATTCCCCGGGGGAACGGCGACTTTCAACATGCGATCCCTCGCTGTCCCGGTCCCAGAAGTCCTTCTCAAGCCGAACTATGAGCCAGCCCTCAGCGTGGTGGCGAGCAACGTGGCGGCCTTGGAGCGCTCGCCTTCTGCCAATTCCTTGCCAGGTACAATCGCCGTAGGGGAGCCCCTCTACATCAAGTTCAACCTCCCCATTCAATCCACCGCCGCAGTATCCGTGACCGATGAGCAAGGTGCGCCGCTCCCCGAACCACCGTCTTCATCGGTCCAGGGAGACCTGCTCAAGATCGTCTTGGCGACCTCGCCCGGGAACGAATACAACTTGAGCATTCATGCGGTCGCCGCCGTCGGAGACCGCATCGTTTGGGGCGATTTCGCCGCCGCGTTCTTCACTCGGGGGCCCGAAAAAATCACGGCCAAGGCGACCAAGGATTCCGCCACCGGCATGGTGCGTCTGACGTTTAGCGAGCCGATCGGGACTGGGAGCCACGACTCGAACAACCTCGCAGGGGAAAACTGCGTGATGTTCTTCAATGCCGACCTTGACAAGTCCGGTATCCCGATCGGCAACGCGCCCGGCGAGCTCGGCCATGCGAGCTGCGAGAGCGGGAGATCCCTACGCTCGGTCGAACCGGATCCCCCGGGCCCTGTGGGACGGTCGGGATACTCGAGCATCTGGGAGTTCCTCCCGCCTACTCCCGGGAATGCGGCGCTTCCATCTGCTACGCCTGTGCACCTCTTGTTCAGCCGCATCGCAAGCCCATCTTTTGCCCCAAGGCGCACCGATGGCCGTCCGGTTCCGGATTTCACCGGCCTGGACGCGATTCTTCTTCCCTAGAATCAGTCGGCGTTATCTATATCAGGGGGGGACTTGCCCCAGCTACCCGCTGGATCGCCTCGCGCTTCGCGCTAGGAAGACGTCCGTCTCCCCCTGTCGCGCGCTACCCGCGCGGTTTGAGTACCTATCGATGGGACATCGTCTAGAACAACGAGAAGTGCTTGCTTTCCTGCGCCTTGGCGTTCATTCGGTTTTCCAGCGACTTCCGGGCGTCAATCACGCGCTCTGTCTCAGCATTGAGCTTTTGGATGCGCCGCATGTAGCTTGCCTCTGCGACGGAGGGCTTGGTGCCACGCAGGAGCGAGTCGAGGACCGACGATTGCCCAAGGAACACGATGTTCTCGGCCGCAATCGTGTCTTTTGACCACGCCTTGGATCCCCAGTTCGGCGAGTTGATGTCCGGCCGATACTGGTAGCCGATTGGAGTCGCCCCACTAGGACACCCGTCTGGGTGCGGTTGGTTGTCTGCGCACATCGGCGAGCCGACTTGGACTATTTCCACGAGTGGCAGTCCACTGTTCGTATCACGCGGCATGCGGAAAATCGCTCCCAAGCGTGCCTGGGGACCGAGCTTGCGGACGATCTCGCTGGTCTCGGCGATCTGCTTTTCGTCCGCCTGCGAATACTTGACGTGGTCCTTGACAAGCTTGAGAAGGTCCGAGAGGTCCCCATAGAACCGAAGGGTATCCTCCACGAGCTGGGGCTCCATGTTGAACAGGTTCGCTCGGAAGAAAAGCTTCGAATCCGGATCTTTGAGCTTTCCAGTTTTCAGAAGCTCATCCAATGCCTTGGTCAATTCGGCATCGCCGGGCAGGAATGACTGCTTGTCGTCTCCTCGGTCCTTTGCAACGAGGAGCGCCTCGTTTAGGGCCTGTAATCCCGCGCTCGACTCGCGGATGTGCTCCAAGATATTGGCCGCATCGTCAATGGTGGCGTTGTAGATCTTGCTGCGCGCCGAGATACCCCCCATGACCGAACCGACGATTAGAAGGCCGAGCGCCACTCCAATCCACTTCATCCGGGCGGCGAGCGATTTCTTTTGGACCGATTCAACGGGCTTCCCGTCGTCGACGATGACGTACGTGGGGGCCGCGTGGGCCGCCGTCTGGGCGGCCATGGCATTCATGGCGCCAAAGGGGTCGAGACGGGCATCGGGAACGATCGGCTGCTGGATGGCTTGCGCGGACGCGGTCGTATCTGTCCCTGGAGGTCGGGCAATTCCAGGCGGGGGAGGTACATGTCCTGTGCCGAGCTTAGCCGCAGTGGGCGCAGGAACAGCGGGCGGTTCGCCTTGCCCGTTCGTCACGTTC
Organism: Deltaproteobacteria bacterium; assembly: GCA_016210055.1. GTDB lineage: Bacteria > Myxococcota_A > Polyangia > Haliangiales > SHYZ01 > JACQUZ01. The sequence goes on from JACQUZ010000033.1 coordinate 5,391, forward strand.
GCGGCGGCGCCGTTGAATGGGGAAGGGCGGGCTGCCGTGCCGCTATCGGGGCCCTTTTTCAAGCCCAATCGGGCCTTTAGATCGCTGATATCGCGGGCACCGGGTTTCTTGATGTCCTTCTCGCTCAAAACAGGTACCTCCAGCTAAAAGCGGGTCCACTCTAGCGACCGTCAATTTCTCTGTCAAGGAAGCGCCACGCAAGGAAAATTCGAGATTCTTGCGCAACGGTCAAGGGGGTGCATTCTCCCGTGCCCCACGCTCCGCTGACGCCCGCACAGAGTTATCCACAATTTCATCAACAGATCCAAAAGGGGGATTCCGCGGCGTTCTCGACGCAGTCATTCCTCGTCGAGAAATGGTCGCGGTTTGATCCCGTGGATCGCTGTAACTCGTAGAAATTGCTCCGTTGTTTTCTCACGCGTAGGTGACCTGGTGCGTGCACGTAGAGGCTCACCCTACGTGCGCATGACGAGCGAAATGCCCTGTGGACAAATTGTGTGGGCAACGCACGGCGGGCCGCTCTGGATTACTCCCGTCCCCCTTTCGAGGGGCCGCCCACTCACGTACGAACCACGAACAAAGGCAGACAAGCGCGCGTCTGTCTAATTCGTTGACAGGCGGAGGGATGCTTCCGATAATGGCGCGGGCTACTTAGCTGAGGAGGCGTGGACGGATGTCCCGAGTGAAGATTGGGGTGGTGGTAGCAGCCGTAGTAACGGCTTTGACCGCGACAGCGCATGTCCTCACCACATCCAGCCTCGAGTCGCGCATCGTGAAAGATGTAGAGGCTCGCGTCGAAAAGGCCGAGCAACTACTCATTCAGACGGCTTCGTTCGAGGGTTTGGGCTTGATGAAGAGGGCAGAAACCCTGGCCCGCGATCCTCGTCTTTCCAAAGCGCTTGACGAGCAGCAGGACGTCACGCGATCGGGGGTGGCCAACGAAGCCTTCAAATCCTTCATGGGCGAATTGAAGCAAGGCGAGCCGAAGCCGGATTTCCTTGCGCTCGTCAACGACAAGGGAGACGTGGCGGCCATGCTCGACGTGCCGAGGCCCGACCCCGAGCCTTGGAAAAGCAAGTTTGCGGCGGTCGCAGCGGCATTGGAAAAGCGTCAGGTCTCCAAGGACATCTGGGAGTACCGGACTGGCGTCATGAAAGTTGGCGTCGCCCCCGTGTATGACGCCACGAGCGGCAGCGTGAAGGGCGCCCTCGTGCTTGCCTACGCGCTGAATTCCAAGGAGGCGCATACCCAGGCGGGACTCCTCGGCATGGATGTCGCTTATTTCTTTGGAAACCGTGTCCGGGCGACGAGCTTCCGTCGTGGCGGTGCCGAAGAAGACATGACGCGCCAGCAGGAGCTGGCAAAGCCCCTCTTTGACTCGGGGCTGGCAAGGGATGCCCTCGAGAAAGGGCAGATCAAGTTGATGCGCTTCAAGATGGCGGGCGAGGAGTACATCGGCACGGCTGCGCGCTTGGAGCTCAACTTTGCGGACAAGACCTCAGGCGCGATGGTCATGAAGTCCCTCACGCAAGCGCTCGAGCCTATTGGGGCGGTAAAGACGACGATTATTCTCCTGGGATTCGGCGCACTCCTCACGGCGATCTTGGCGATGCTGGTCACTGCGCGCCTGATTCTCAATCCGGCTGAAGAAGTCGAGCTCGGCGTGACCGAAATCATCAATGGCAATATCGATTATGTATTCAAGCCGGTGGGGGCCGATCTCGATGGCTTGGCCAATGCCCTCAACGTGATGCTGGCGCGCTTGCTCGGACGCCCAGAGCCAGGTGAGGAGCAGTTCGACGAAAACGGCAATATCGCGACGAACACGAGCAAGGTGCTCCTTGACGATGAGGCGGGTTCCGCGGGCGCTGCGGCTGCACTGGGAGGCTCGGCTATCAATGACCCGGATACCCTCGCCCTGGCCCAAGAGCCGGAGGTCGACTATTACCGCCGCATCTATGGCGAATACGTGGATGCGAGGAAAGTCCTGGGCGAGAAGTCCGATGGTGTGACGTTCGACGGCTTTATCGTGAAGCTTCGGCTGAACGAGGGCACGTTGAAAAAGAAGTACAACTGCAAGGCCGTTCGATTCCGGGTTCAGACCAAGAACGGCCAAGTGACGCTCAAGCCAATTCCGATCGTGTAGTTGCGCCAGAACGGTCGCAAAACCGTCGCGAACAGAAGTAGGTTTTGAGACGGTTCTAAATCGAACGTGGCCGCAGCCAGGTAGCCATGCGATCCCAAACGGCCTGCGGGGCGGTGCTGCCGGCGATCACTCCGATGTGCCCTCCTGGCACTTCCACGTACTCGAAGTCCTTGGACGCACACAGGTTCTGAATCACGCGCGCCGACGCCGGAGTCGCGATGCCGTCGTCGATTCCGGCAAAGCTGAGCAGGGAGCAGGTGATTTTTCGGAGGTTCGCGACGCGATCGCCCATGTGGATTTCCTGAATGAGCTTGTTGTCTTTCATGAACTCCTTCATGACTTGCTTGAACGCGTCCCGTGGGAATGGGATGAAGTCGTTGGCCCACGTGCTCATGCTCTCAAAGCCGCGCACGTACTCCTCATTCCAGAGGTTCACGAAGAGGTCGCCGTATCGTGTGAAGCGCTTGATCGGCGCCAGCAACTTGAGGGCCTGTGAATTGATGAACCCGGGGATATTGCCGATGCGATCGGCAAGAAAGCGTACTTCCCTGTTGGCCACCCGGGCGAGGAACGTGATTAGCCCCATTCTCGAGAAATCGATCGGAGATGCAATCGTCACGATGTTGCGAACGCGCTGGTCATCCCACGCGGACGTGTAGAGCAGGCAGAAAATCCCGCCCATGCAATAGCCGGCGAGCGAGAGGTCCTCGCGGCCAGTCTCTCGCCGCACCGCGGCCACTGCTTTCGCCATGTAGTCGAGCACGTAGTCGTCGAGGCGAACGACGGCGTCTTCCCGGTCGGGAACGCCAAAATCGACGAGGAACACGTCGTAGCCGGCCCGGCGGAGGGCCCGCACCAGGCTGTGCTCGGCACGCAGGTCGTACACGTACGGCCGCACCATCAGGGGGGGTACCAAGAGCACAGGGACGGGGAGCGAGCGGGGTTCGATAAGGAAGGTCTCGGTGCCGATCTCTACCTCTTCGGGCTCCCTGACGCGGTACCGGAACACCTTGAGCTTGCGGTCTTGGAACACGACGTCCTTGGGCGTATCACCGACCTCCGTGAGCCCGCCCATGAGGAGCTGCATGCCGTTGACGAACCTCAGGAGGGCGCGGTCTGCGGCACGCCGCGCTAGCTTTCGTCCGAATCGACGCCGTCTTTCGTCGAGAAACACCATGCGAGAAGTATACACGTCGCGGCCGATGTTCATCGGCGGGCAGCAGAAGCTCGGAAAGCTCCGCCGACCCCGCCGACCCGCCGACACCGCCGACCGGGGCCGATCGCCTCGTAGAAAAAAACGTGGTAGCTTGCGCGGACCGTGGTGCGTACTGGCCTTCAGCGAGTTCTGGCAGAAGAGGGGCGGGTGCTTCGGGGCAAGCGCATTGGCTTGCTGGTGAACCCAACCTCAGTGGACGAAAAGCTTGGCCACGTGGTGGACCTTCTCCACGCTCGTTCCGATGTCGACCTGCGATGTCTCTTTGGCCCCGAGCACGGGGTTAGGGGCGATGCGCAGGACATGGTGGGGGTCATGGAGGCGCGCGATTCGGTGACCGGCCTCCCCATGTACTCGCTGTACGGACGCACGGAGGAGTCTCTCCATCCTCTCCCCCAGATGCTCGTTGGGCTCGACGCCGTCGTGTTCGACATGCAGGATATCGGCTCCCGGTACTACACCTATGTGTGGACCTTGCTCCACATGATGCAGGCGTGTGCCAAGCTGGGGATCGAGGTCATCGTCCTCGACCGACCGAACCCGATTGGTGGTGTCGAGGTCGAAGGGGGGACGATGGGCGACGAGTATCGCTCGTTCGTTGGGCGCGCGAAGATTCCCAATCGGCACGGGATGACCGCGGGCGAGATTGCTCTCATGGTCAACGAAACCGAGGCGATTGGCTGTCCCCTAGAGATCGTTCCCATGTCCGGATGGAAGCGGGAGATGCACTTCGATCAGACCGGCCTGCCATGGGTCCTCCCGTCCCCCAACATGCCCACTCTCGACACTGCGCTCGTGTACCCAGGCATGTGCCTTGTTGAAGGGACGGAGCTGTCGGAGGCACGAGGTACGACGAGGCCGTTCGAGCTCGTCGGCGCGCCGTTCGTGTCCTTCGCGGAAGCTCGAGCGCTCGCCGAGATGCTCCATGGCGAGGATCTCCCCGGCGTGCGGTTCCGGCCCGCGGTCTTTACGCCCACGTTCCACAAGTTCGCGCACAAGCGCTGTGGCGGTGTGCAACTCCACGTGCAGGATCGTCGCGTGTTTCGTCCGTATCGTACGGGAGTGGCCGTCATCCGGGCGTTCCGCCAGATGTGGCCCAAGCAGTTCCACTGGAGGAAGAGGGAGTACGAGTTCGTCAAGGTCAAGCCAGCGATCGACCTTTTGACGGGCGGCCCCGAGGTTCGCGAGGGAATCGACGCCGGCAATTCCCTCGACGCGATTGCCAGCACATGGCGTGCTGCCGAGACGGACCTCGCACGGCAGCGCACCCGCTGGCTTCTTTACTGATGGTGGGTTCCGTGGGCTCCAGGCGGCCATGCGTTGCGGTATTCGGCGGATCCTTCAATCCGCCCCACGTTGCTCACCAGATGGCATGCCTTTATGCCCTTGAAACTCATCCGTTGGACCAGCTGCTCGTGGTCCCTTGCTTCAGGCATCCGTTCGAGAAGCAGCTGGCTCCGTACCCGGACCGCCTGGCCATGTGCCGCCTCGCCATGCGTCCGCTCGGCGAGCGGGTCATGGTGTCGGAAATCGAGCGTGAGATTGGCGGAGACGTCTCTAGGACTGTGATCACGCTCGAGGCCCTGGCTGCCAAGTATCCGGGCGTGGACTTCCGCCTGGTCGTCGGCTCGGACCTGATCGCCGAAAAAGACAAGTGGTGGCGCTGGCCGGATATCGAGAGGCTGGCACCGCTCCTCGTGATCGGTCGGAAAGGATACCCGGAAAAGACGTGGCCAGGACCACAGGTGGAGCTGCCCGAAATCTCATCGACCGAGATTCGCAGTCGGGTCGCGGCCGGCCAGCCGATCTCGTCCCTCGTCCCTCGCTCGGTCGAGGTATTCATCGCGGAGAAGAAGCTTTACCGATGACCACCGTGAGAACACCCAACGTGTTCCTTGTCGGCGCTGGCTCTGTCGCCAGCGCGCTGGCGGGAGCGCTCCGTCTTGCGGGTGTCCCCGTGCTCGGGCTCTGGGCGCGGCGCCCGGAAGCCGCGCGGCAGGCGGCGTCAATCGCCGGCGTGGCGGCGTTTTCTTCGGCCCTGCCCGACCTCCTTCTCGAAGCAGACGTGGTGATCGTGGCCGTTCGGGACGATGCCATCGGCGAGGTGGCCGAGATGCTCGTCGGGACCGGACTCGTCACGAGGAGGCATGTCCTCCTCCAGTGCTCGGGAGCTCGTCCTGCAGCAGAGTCCTTTCAGGCCGTCACGGGCCGCGTCGCGGGGCTGGGGACGCTGCACCCGCTCCGTTCCATTGCGCTCCCCAGCGAGGCTTCGCGCACGCTGGCAGGCACCCTCTTTGGAGTCGAGGGGGACGCGGTCGGGCGAACGGCCGCGATGGAGCTCGTTCACCACCTTCGCGGCAAGCCGCTCGATCTGGACAGTGGCCAAATGGCTCTCTACCACGCGGCGGCGGCCACGGCTTCCAATTGCGTCGTCGCGCTCCTCTCGGCAGCCGCCGAGATCCTTTCCAAGGCGGGCATCACCAAGGAGCAGGCCATGCCCGCGCTCATGCCGCTCGTCAAGGCAACGGTAGACAACGTGGAGCGAGTTGGGGTGCCACGAGCGCTCACGGGACCCATCGCGCGGGGAGATGCCTCCACGGTGAGGCGGCACCTCCAAGCCATTTCAGAACATGCGGCTGCGCACCTTCCGCTGTACGTCGCCGCTTCTACCCAGGCCGTCAAGCTAGCCCGTGCCAAGGGAGACGCATCCGACGGTGACTTGCGCAAGATCGAGCAGGCTCTTGCCGAGGCCAGAGAGCGCTCGTTTTCTGATCCACCCGCTGGCGAGAAGCCGTTCGTCACAGAATGACCCAGGTAATGACCAGGAGGTATCCATGCGCTCCATGTTCACGATCTTGCCGCTCTTGCTAGCGCTCTCATCTCAGGCGGAGGCGCGCAAGCCCGAGGACGTCTACGGTGGCAGGATCCTCCACTCCGAGAAGGCATATCCCACGACGAGCAAGTCGCCGGCGGCATTTACCGCCGCTATCAAGAAGCAGTCCACGGACCGGTTCGTCGAGGACAAGGAGAAGAAGCAGTGGAAGGTCCACTACGCGGCGTTTTTTCGTAAGCCGCTTAATGATCTCGAGGTGACGGTCAAGCTCTTCGACGTGACGGGCGGCGCCATGCGCATGGTCGAGTCGTTCCAGCAATACCTGGACGCGCGTGGGCAGCGGGTGATCTTGGGCAACCTGAAGCTCAAGAAGGGCGACGGTGGCTACGAGCCCAACACGAAGATCCTCATGGTGATGGAAGCGGACGGCAAGGCCGTTGCCCAGGGAGGCTTCTATATTCTTGGCGAAGGGCGGAAGTACTCGGGGAAGGTGGAGTTCTCCGAGGAGGAGACCACGAAGAAGGAAGAGTAAGCCTGCGGGCGCGCGACCGCACGCTTGCGCTGAGCCGACCTCGACCCGCCTCGACGCCCGTCACCCCCATGTGGTAAGACCCCGCTCCTGGGAGGATAGCCAACCACATGAGCGGGCTACGCGAATTCGTGCAAGGGGCGGGGGCGCTCGGACTCACTTGGGCGCTTTTGACGTCTCCGTCTTGGGCGGAGGGAACCGGCGAAAAGGGCACTGCGGGAGCGAGCAAGGGAGCTGCAAGGGCGCTCGACCCAAGCGGCACGGCGATTGACGTGAAAGCGGTCAGGGCCGAGCTTTTTGGCGTGGATTCCGACGCCGCGGCCGCCGCCGCCGAGAAGCTCGGCAAGAGCCGCCAGCCGGGGGCGCTCGACGCTCTTCTCGATGCGCTGTCCTTGGGACTGCATCCCCGCGTGGCGGCTCGTGCCATCGAGGCCGTTGGGGAGCACGGTTCACCCTCGGCGCTCGACGTTCTGATTCACTATTCAAAGCACCGAAGCGCGGACGTTCGTGCGAAAGCAGTCTTCGCCTTGGGCAAGCTTCAGGACCCGCGCGCTGTGTCGGCCACGCGCGGCGCGTTCTCTGATGCGGATTCCCGCGTGCGGGCAGCGGCGGCGCAGGTTGCCAAGGCACGCAAGGACTTGCCGATGGCCAATACCATGATCGCCCTCTTGAAAAAGGGGGATGAGGCCATGGCGCAGGCGCTTGCGGTCATTGCGACACCTGATCTATCCCGCCGCGTGGCGGAGCTCATCGGGGAGGTGCCAGACTCGATCCTCGCCGAGTGCTTGGGTGCGATGCTCCTCCGTCCAGACTTGGGCAAGGAGGACATCTACGTGGAGATCGTGCGGGCTCTTGGAAAAATCCCCGGGGAGGCCCCGGTGGTCGCCCTGACCGCGTTTCTGGGGGCAGTTCCCGAGAAGTCGTCACGGCAATCCAGGCGCGAGGCGCAGGCCATTTACGAGCAGCGGCTCGGAGGGGGAAACTGATGCGCGCGCGCGGTTTTGGGGAACGGGTTCACCGCCCGGCCACGGGTTGGGCCTTGGCGTTCTTGTGCGTTGCAGCGGGCTGTAGCGGAGCGGGACGTCTCGCCCTAACCTCCGACGACAACAATCCAGCCGCCATTGCCCGCGCTCTCTCGTCCCAAGAGCAGCGGCTCGCCACAAGGCCAGGAAAAGGAATCGCCAACTCGAGCGGACGACCTGTCGCGTTCCTGGTCGCGCAGGGTTCTCCTCGGAACTTGATCGCTTGGGATCTGTCCGAGGGGAAGGCGCTTTGGACCGTTGCCGCCGACGTCACGTCCCGAGTCGTGGTCGGGTCGTCGTTCGCCGCGTACCGCGAGGGAAAAGCGAACATCGTCGCGCGCGAAGTGGGGAACGGAAAGGTCCGCTGGTCGCACGCCCTCGGCGCCCGCACCACGTTCCTGGGCCTTGCCGCCGACGGGGATCACGCATTCTACGTCGTGCAAGAGGACGGTGCAAGGCGCGCGTGGCACCTCGTGGCCCTCAAGGACGGCAAGGAAGCTTGGCGACAAGATGCCCCTGGTACTCTCGGCACGCCGACGGCGAGCGGAGGGCTCGTGTTCGTGCCGTTCATGACCCAGTGGCTGACGATTTTCGACGCCGAAACGGGGGCTCAGGTCGCGCGGATTCGCCAGGACGACGAGGCCGTGACCTACGTTCGGGCGACTTCCGACGGCGTGTTCTACGGGTCACGGGGCATCTTTCTCCTCGATGAGAACTCAGCGGCTGGCAAGAAGACCGGGGCCACGTACGGGATGGCCAAGTTCCCGGAGTTCGTGCGCCCGTCGTATCACTTCGATGCGTTCAAGAGCGTTCAGGCGGAGTACTCGGCATACGACCGCAACCGTGTCCTCTGGCGTGCCGCCAAGCAGGACGGGCGCCTCGTTTTTCGCGACAACACTGCGGTTGTCTTCACCTACCGTTTCTTCTTCGGATTCGACGCGGAGACCGGGGAGCTCAAGTGGGCGCATGACCATCCTCGGTTTGACGTGGTGTCGGCCGAGCACGTGGGCCCCTCCGTCCTGTACGTCTCACAAGAGGGGGAGATCGGTGCCCTTGATCCGGTAAATGGGTCACGGCTCTTCGAGACGAAGGTCGGATCGCGAATCCTCGGCGCAACCTTTGATGCGGATGGATTTCGTCCGGCGGGTGCGAGCGAGCCCACGAGCACGAGGGCGGCACTCGAATCGATCGTCTGGAACAAGGACGCACGTTTCGGCTCGCAGAAGCTGTTCGCGGTCACCATCCTCGGGGGCATGCCGGGAAACGAGGTGGCGTCTGCGCTCATTCGGATCATCGGCGACGAGAACCTCCCTGCGCCCGTGGTGCAAAAAGCTGGCGACCTCCTGGTCGCCCGCAAGGACGAAGGGGCGCTCCCCCTCTTGGTCGACGCACTAACGGTCAAGCATGACTACATCACCGGTTCTCGGCCCCGGGGCGTGGACGTGATCGCGAGAGCCATCGCGGGGATTGGCAAGCCAGAAGCTGTACCTGTCCTGGTGGCCGTCCTTGAGGCACCGGAGACCGATCCAGTGCATCTCAAGGATGTGGTTCAAGCCCTGGCCGCCTGCAAGGGCAGCGATGCGGTATCGGCGCTGTCCAAGTTTCTTCTCATGTATCGGGCGGACCCGACGTTCGCTTCCGATCCGGCTCCCCTGTCGGGAGCGGTGGACGCGCTCCTCGCAGGTGGGCGGGAGGCCGAGCGGGAGCTCGTGGCGTATGTCGAAGGCGATCCCCGCACCCAGCCAAAGCTCGCTGAATATGCGCGACGAGCTCTTGCCGAGAGGAAAAATAACGGGCAACCTGGAGAGAGGTGACCGAGCCGAGGAAGTATCGCGTCGTAGTCTGCCAGGGTCCCGAATGTCGGGAGCGACAGGGATCTCTGGCGTTGGACCGCGCATTCCGCGAAGTGCTGCGAGAAAACAGGCTAGACGAGAGGGTGGAGTTGTTGTCGCAAAGCTGCTTTGGCCGGTGCAGCCATGGCCCGAACGTTCAGGTCATGCTCGCGCCGGCGAAGAACGTCTTTTTGTTCGCCACCATGCCCCCTTCTCGAGAACAGAATGCGGCCCTGTACCACGGCGTCAAAGTGACCGATGTGCCGAGGATCGTGGGCGAGCACATCGTCCGGGGGAATATCGTTCGTGACAAGGTGTTGGGGCCGGAGCAGGCCTGTCATCCAGGGGGTAAAGCGAAATGAAAGGGTGCTTGGGGCTCGTTTTCATTGCGGGCATGGTCGCGCTGGCGTGTGGTTCGGAACAGCGTGGCGCGCCGGATGAGGCGACGATGAACAAGCTCGTGGAATGCCAGCAAGAGCGCGACCGAGCCAAGACCGCCACCGACATGTGCACCAAGCAGCTCGACGAGGCCAAGTCGAAGAGCTCTGGCCAAGAAGGCGGAATCCTGGTCCGGATTGATGGCGATACGCTCAACATCATGGGCAAGCCGAGCAATGGAGCTGGTGGCGAAGGAACGATCACGGACGCAGATGCCCTCAAGCTTACTGAGGAGTTCAATGCCCAGGTCCGTGGCTCGAAGAACAGCATCCAGCAGTGCTACGTCTCGGCACTCAAGAAGAACGAATCGATCCAGGCGCGCCAGATAAAGCTGGCGGTCCGCGTGACCGCCACCTCCTCGGGCAGAATCACCAGCCCCGCGTTTTCCCCCAGCATCTCGCCGGACTTCAAGGCGTGCATGGAGAAGATCGCCTCTCGCTGGAAGGTCGCCTCCTATCAAGGAAGCAGCGTCCAGCTCGAATACCCCGTGACCTTGACCCCGGCCGAGTGAACCTGGCTGGCCGCCTGGGCATCTGCTACCATTTTTTAACGGGGCGGCTCCATGAACGCGAAGAGGCTCGTCAAGGAGTACGAGCGGGCGCTAAAAGCGGAGCCGGACAACTTGGTTATTCGGCTCAAGCTCGCCGCCGCCCTGCGCGAAGTTGGGCGGACGAACGATGCTTTGTCCATGTATCGTTCCGTCGCGGTCGCCTACCGGGCGCAAGGTCGCCTGGCCCAGGCCGCGGCAGTCGTGAGAAGCGTCCTGGAGCTCGAGCCTGCCCACTCGGAGATGAAGATCCTTCTTTCGGAGCTCGACGCTGCGCAAGTCGCCCGGACGACCGCCGCCCGAGGTGAAGAGGACAAGGGGCCGGCGGAGAGCCCGGGCAGGATCGGTATTTCCTTGCCTCTCGTAGCCTCGGCACTTGAGCGGAGAGAGAGTTCCGCGCCGCGAACGCCTGGAGCCCCACCGCGCGCACCGACTTATCCGACAGGCACGCCCACCGGAATCGCACGAGAACCCACTGAAACCCGCACTCGCCTTCCGCTGCCTGCTCCGGACGACGACGAACCGTCTTGGACCGATGCCGTCCCTGCCATTGGTTCCGGCGTGTTGTCTCCGTTCCTGTCCCCTGCGAACAGGGAAAAGGTCCTCGTTCGGGGTACTTCGAATCGGGAAGATGAGACCGAGCGGTTCGAAGACGAAACGCTCACTCTTCCGGCGTATTCCCCTCGCACCAACGAGGCCACGAGCCCGGGGATGGACTTTGACAAGGACGCGACTCCCGGGCGTGGCTCGTCGTTCGTTCGCGATTTCCTGCCCATTGATCCGTTCGCCGACACACGAGAAGGGGTGGAGCCGACCGGCCCCGGGTGGCCCGCAAGCGGGCCCATGGAAGAGGAAGAGAGTGGGACCCTCTTCGATTCCTGGCCAGGGGACAGCGCATCCGAGTCCCACGACGCAGGTGACGCGGGTGCCTTGGACATGCTCGTCCCTGCGACCGACGTTCCTCCGCAAGCCGTTGTCCTGGCGAGGGCAGCCGAGGCCACGCTGTCCACGATTTCGCCCGACGCGACTGATCGCGTCGCGCGCATTACCCTGCCTCGGGTCAAGCCATTCACCAACGACGAGACGAAGGACGGTGAGGAAGGTGGCCCATGGGACGGGCATGCTGCCACGTTTGCACCGGTCCTTGAGCGATTGGCTCCTGACGGCTCTGCGATTGAGCCGCTTCGGTCCCCGTTCGCTGCCCTTCCCAGGGAGGTGGTGCGCGAGCTCAAGGAACGGATGTGGCAAAGGGATTTCCGCTCGGGGGACCTTATCCTGCGCGAAGGGGAGATTGGCGACTCGTGCTTCCTCATCCGCTCGGGATCCGTGCGGGTGCTCAAGCTCGACCCCGCATGCTCGATCGGCAGCCCAAGCGCACAGATTGAGATTGCCCGCTTGGGACCGGGAGCCGTGCTGGGGGAGCTGGCACTTCTCGCTGACAGTCGACGCCATGCCACCGTGGAGGCCACTGAGGATGTTCGACTCTATGAGATCCCTCGCCATCTCCTGGTGGAGATGGCCGGACGTTTCCCCGGTCTTCGATCGCCCCTCGAGCGCCTCTGCCGTGAACGCCTGATTGCCGGGCTCCTGGCCACCGCGCCACTGTTTCGTCCCTTGCCGGAGGATGAACGAGCACGGCTCATGGCACGCTTCATCCCCATGTGCATGGAGGCCGGGCAGCCGATCATTCGTCAAGACGAGCCCGCGGAAGGTCTCTACCTGATTGTCCTCGGCGCGGTGGATGTCACCCGCGTGCTCGACCAAGGGCAATCGGTGCACCTGGCCTCCCTGCGAGAGGGGAGCTACTTCGGCGAGATCTCCCTGCTTTCCGGTGGGCTCGCGAGGGCGACCGTGGCCACGACGACCATGTCGGAGCTGGCGTTTCTTCCCCGGCACGATTTCTACGCTGTCCTGTCCGAGTATCCGGCAATTTGGCAGGAGCTCAGGGACGAGGCCGACCGGCGGGAGAAGCTGAACGAGGAGTTCATCACGCGGCTGTTTTTCGGCTAGAGGGCCCGGCGGTCAGTCAGAAGGTACCCTCGTTCTTCCCCGCGCGTCCCTCGGCTTCTTGTGCCTTCATCATCACCAAGATGCGCTCCAGCGCGTCTTGGGCCGCTCGGACGACTTGAGCCAAGTGGTCGTCTGGGAGTGGCTTGGTCCGGTCGTCTCCATAGAGAAGCCCAACCACCCGGTCATGCACGGCGATCGGAATCGCGAGCATGTCGTCTGGGGCCCACCCGAGGGCGTCGATGAGGAAATCACGCGCGAGCGGATCGCTCACTGGTCCCCGATAGGGGAGCCGCGTGCGGATGATGTCACGGAACGTGGATGGGGGCTCAAGGCTGAGCCGCGCCTCCCGAAGTTCCTCTTCCTTGACGCCAACTCCCTGCCCAGCCCAACCCGCAAGTGCCCCTTTCTTCACGATGAAGAAGGCGGACCTCCGACACAAAAGCCCGAGGTAGGTGACCAGGGCTTCGGCAACGTCGTCGCGGCTCGTCGACGTGACGAGTGTCCGCGTTGCGCTCTCGAGTGCATCCTCGGTCTCAGGGGACGAGAGAAGCCCATGGTTCGCGACTTTGGCGATTTCCCTCGCAGCCGAATCGATCCCTAGCTCCGAGGGCGTCAAGAGCGGAACGGGGCCCGTCGTTACCGCACCGAGGGGAACTGGCCCTGGCAGGGGGGTTGGCTCGTCGGCAAACTCCTCGACGGGAGTAGGGGTGGGAGGGCGGCGTAAGGGCTTACCGTCTGGGCCAAGGCGCACCGCGACACCCCAGGTGATCTTTTCCGTGTCGTCGCCGGAGCCGTCGCCTGCCGGGAGTTGTTCCTCGGCATTTCGGGCGAGTACCACACCTGGCTTGAGCAGCGCGGTTTCCACCCCATAGTAGTACGCCAGTGCCCAGGCCAGCTCTGACATCACGGCTACTCCTCGCACTACGGTGGTCGCCGTGAAGAAGCCGATTTCGTCCACGGCGTGGGTATCTGCGGGATCGGCCATGGCAAGGAACAGGTTCCGCTCCTCGTCCATGTCCACCGGGACGACCCGGAATTCCTTGGCCATGTCCGCTGGGACGGTCTCGATGATCCGCGGTGGAATTCGCGCCAGCTCGACCAGGTCCACCTTGGGCACGAGCAACCTATCCCGATAGAAATGGCACAGTGCCTGCTCGTCGAGCACGGAAGTGCTAACCAGGTGTTCGAGCAGTGTTTCCCCCTGGCCGCTGGCACGAATGGCCTGGTGGGCGGCGTGTAGCTGCTTCATCGTGATGAAACCCGCCCGGACCAAGAGCGGGCCGGTGTTATCGGCCACTGTGCGTTCCCAAGGGCGTCCCGCGCCGGGGAATATCTTACTCAATTTTCCGAGCGGTTTCGTGTCAGATTGTTTTCGTGATCGACTTTGACCACAACGCCACGACCCGACTCGACCAACGGGTAAAGGAGGCGATGCTGGCTTTCTTGTCGTCGCCACGCGGCAACCCTTCGAGCATTCACGCCTTGGGGCGCGCGGCCCGGGACGCCCTCGAGCGCGCGCGCGAAGAGGTGGGCGCCCTTATCGGTGCATCCTCGGGAGTCGTGTTCACCTCGGGCGGGACCGAGGCGGACTTCCTCGGGGTGCTCGGCGCGGCCCGCGCGGCGCGTGCGGCCGGTCGCCCGCCCCGCGTGGTCTCGTCTCCGCTCGAGCACCCAGCCGTGCGCGGAGCCTTGGAGACGCTATCCGACGAGGGATTCGAGGTGATGCTCCTCCCGGTCGACGAGAAGGGACGGGTAGAGCAAGGGGATCTCGCGGAGGCCCTGCGCGGCGGGGCGGCACTCGTGACCCTCGCCTTGTCGAATCATGAGCTGGGGAACGTGTACGACATCGCGGCGTTGGCAGAGCTCGCCCATGCGCATGGGGCGCTGTTTCACAGCGACGGGGTGCAAGCTGCAGGACGGATGTCCATCGACGTGCACGCCCTCGGCGTGGACCTTCTCTCCCTATCGGGACACAAGATGCACGGACCCAAGGGGATCGGTGCCTTGTGGGTGAAGCCTGGGGTGGAGATCTTCCCCTTGTGGAAGGGGGGGCATCAGGAGAAGGGGCTGCGGCCGGGTACCGAGAACGTGGTGGGAATTGTTGGCCTGGGTGAGGCGTGCCGGCTCGCCCGTACGGAGGGGATCTCTTGCGCAGAGTCGGTGTCGGCCCTCCGAGACCGCCTGGAGCAGGGGCTCCTCGCCATTCCTGGCGCACGGGTGAACGGCGATCGCGAGCGCCGGGTGCCAGGCACGACGAACATGGCGCTTGCAAGCGCCCCGGGAGAGCTCGTCGTGATTGCCCTGGACCTAGCAGGCGTGGCTGCTTCGACCGGCGCCGCATGCGCGTCGGGAAGCATGGAACCGTCCCCGGTGATCCTGGCCTTGGGGCAGCCGCCAGACCGGGCCGCCGAGGCGGTTCGGTTCAGCTTGGGCCGAGACAACACCCAGGACGAGGTCGACGAGGTCATCTCGTTGCTTCCCGTGATCGTGGAGCGGATCCGCGCCGCCAGTTTCGGCTAGCCGCGGCTGAGGCTCACCACGGTCTCGACATGCGGCGTGCCGGGCATGAGATCGATGGGTTGCACGGACTCTACCCGATACCCAGCCCGCACGAGCTCGGCCAGGTCAGCGGCCAACGATTCTGGGCCGCAGCTCACGTACACGAGGTGGGGGACGCTTGCCTGGGTGATCGGCACGCGGGCGTCTGAGAGCCCCTTGCGCGGCGGATTGACGACCAAGAGGTCGATGTTCCCAAGGACGCGCGCGGCGATCTGAAGTCCGCTTGCCGCGTCCGCCGCGACGAAGGTGGCTGTCTCGGCGAGGCCCATCCCCTGCGCCGATCTCCGCGCGTCTTCCACCGCGCCGGCGTGGCTTTCGACCCCGACCACCCGTGCTCCGAGACGTGCCAGCGTGAGGGCGATACCTCCCACGCCAGTGTACAGGTCGAGCACGCGAAGGCCTTTGGCTTCGCCGACGAGGCGAACCACCTCGGCGTAGAGGCGACCTGCCTGCAGGCGATTGACCTGAAGAAAGGCGCGGGCAGAGACGACCAGGCTCACGTCGCCGATCCGGTCGCTGAGCATGCCGGTGCCCAGGAGATTGATGTCGACATCTCCGAAGAGCGCTCCCGACGTCTTCGGGTTGACGTTCAGGACCACGGAAGTGACTTCTGGGTGTTCCCGGCACAGCAGTTGGGCCAATCTTGCGAGCGCGGGACGCGGGGCTTCGCTCGCGCAGGCGATGACGACCAGAATGCCCCCTTCGCTGCTGCGGCGAATCACCAGGTACCGGAGCTCGCCGCTTCGCGTGCGCTCGTCATGCGGTGGGATTCGCTCGCTCTCGAGGAGGTTCATGACGGTTTTCGCCACGGCGTCAATCGGAACTTCGGGAACCTGGCATCCGGCCATGTCCACCACTCGGTGCGAGAGGGGGGCATAGCTTCCGTAGACCAGGCGCCCATCGTTCCCGCTCGCGAGCACGTACTTGGCCTTGTTGCGGTACTGCACCTCGAGGGGAGACGCGATCGCCTTGTCCACCTGTGCGGAAGCGAGCTCGGGATGGCGTGAAAATGCCCGCTCGACCCTGCGCCGTTTCCAGGCGAGCTGGTCAGCGTAGCGCACGTGCGAAAGCATGCACCCGCCGCACTCGCCAAGGGCGGGGCAGCACGAGGGGACACGAGCAGGAGAGGGGGAACCCTCGAGGCGGACGAGCGATGCCCACGCTCTGGGACCATGGGGGCTGACATGTTCAATGCGAACGCGGACCTGTTCTCCAGGGAGCGCTAGAGGTACATGGATTTCCTTGTTGCCCTGGCTTCCCACCCCACGCCCTTCGTGGTCAAGGGCGTCGATGGAGATGGTCAAGATGTCCCCCTTCCTCATTTCCACGGTCCAAACCTAGCAGTTGACGCGCCGCCCTCCCCGTGAAATATGAGGGAGCCCGCATGCAGGATCGAGAGATGATTGTGGTTGCGCTCTCGGGTGGCGTGGACAGCGCCACTGCTGCGGCGATGCTCGTGGAAGCTGGCTTTCGCGTGGTGGGGATCACCATGCGCCTCTACAACGCAAGGGGGACCGCGTCTGCGAGCGGTGGCCGTTGCTGCGGCCCGCGCGACATGGAGGACGCGCGCAAGGTGTGTTCCCACTTGGGGATCCCCTTTTACGTGGCCAACTATGAAGACGAGTTCAGGCGAGCGGTCATTGACGACTTCGTCTCGGAGTACGTGGCGGGGCGCACGCCCAACCCGTGCGTTCGCTGCAACGAGAAGGTCAAGTTCGCGCCCCTTTTGGCCCGCGCGCGGGCCCTAGGCGCCTCCAAGCTCGCAACCGGGCACTACGCTCGCATCGACCACGATGCGCGAGGGCCGCGTCTCCTGCGCGGGGTCGACGAGAACAAGGATCAGTCGTATTTCCTTTTCCCGCTCCTCGGGAAAACCCTCGAGAGCCTCATGTTTCCGCTGGGCGGGCTCACCAAGGAGGAGGTCCGGGAAAAGGCGAGGGCCTACGGGATTCCCAACGCCGGGAAGCCCGAGTCCCAGGAGATCTGCTTTGTCCCCGACGGTGACCACGTGGGCTTTGTGGAGCGGATCTCTGGGGACGCGGCGCCCAGGGCAGGCGAGGTGGTAGACATCCGCGGTCGCGTCCTCGGAAGCCACGATGGGGTGCACCGATTCACGGTTGGGCAGCGTCGAGGCCTGGGCGGAGCGCTGGGGGGCGGCCAGCCCATGTACGTGGTCTCCGTGGATGCGCTGACGCGTCGGGTCACCGTGGGCAGCCGCGAGGAGACCAGGCATGTCGGCATGCGCGTCGCGGACGTGCGCTGGATGGGCGAGTGCCCGAGCGGACCACTCCGCGCGGAGGTGCAGATCCGCCATCGCCATCGCGCCGTTCCTGGGTCCGTAATTCCCGACAGGGAATGTGGAAGTAGCGCCATGGTGAGCTTTGACTCGCCCTTGTCCTCGGTAGCGCCTGGACAGGCAGCGGTCTTTTACCAAAATGATGTGGTCATGGGCGGCGGCTGGATAGAGAGCGGACAACGAGCCGACAACTGAAGGAGGATCAAATGCAGACGGTGACCATCTACGGCAAGGACACGTGACCCTACACCACTCGCGCCCGTGAGGCGCATGCCAAGCGTGGGTACCAAGTGGACTACGTGAACGTCCAGAAGGATAGCTCTCGCATCCCCGAGATGCTCGCGCACTCAGGTGGCCGCCGTGCCGTCCCGGTGCTCGTCGAGAATGGCCAGGTCACGATCGGATTTGGCGGTACCTGAGGCGTATAGCTACCGCCGTGTGCGGTATACTGCGTTCGTGACGGGATTGGACTCAGGGCGCTACGATCGCCTGGAAAGAAAACTCGGATTCAGCTTTCGCGAACCGTCGCTCCTGGAAGTCGCGCTCACCCACAAGTCGTTCCTCAACGAGACCCCAGGGCTCAAGCGTGGTGACAACGAGCGCCTGGAATTCCTTGGCGACGCCGTCCTTGGCCTAGTCATCGGGCATCTCCTCATGGAGCGCTTTCCCACGCTTCGCGAAGGGGAGTTGTCCGTGATGCGAGCGCGCATCGTCAACGAGCAGGGGCTCGCCGAGGTTGCGCTCGACCTCGACTTGGGCGCTTGGCTGTTCCTCGGCAAGGGCGAAGATCAGACCGGGGGCAGGAAAAAACCGTCGCTCCTGGCGGACGCGACCGAGGCGGTCGTCGGCGCAGTCTACCTGGACGGAGGCTTCTCTGCGGTCTTTGACGTGCTCCGTCACCTCTTTGCGTCACGTCTTGGTGCCGTGGAGGCGTCGGGATTCACGGATTTCAAGACCAGGCTCCAGGAGCGTGCTCAGGGGCTTCTTCGTGAAACGCCACGCTATGCCCTCGTCGGGCAGAAAGGCCCCGACCACGACAAGACGTTCGAGGTGGCGGTCCTCTTGGGTGGAAAGGAACTGGCGCGCGGCGACGGGCGATCAAAGAAAGAGGCCGAGCAGCGCGCGGCCGAGAAGGCGCTCGGCGTGCTCCCCGGAGATCCTACATCCCCATCGCAGGATGCGGGTCCTCGTGGCTTGAAGCCGACTTCTTCAGATCCGTCGACGCCTTGAGAAAACGGTTCACGCTGAACTCGGAGAGCGTGAACACCTCGGGACGGGTGTTGCTCGTGATAAAGTAGTTCCCGTTTTCGATGGCGCCCACCGTGACGGTCACGGAAGCTCCGTCTTTCTTCTTGATCGTGATTTTGCCCGTCGGCTTCTTGAACCCTGTCTTGGACGCGTCTGCCCCTTCCACGATCTGGATGGCCTTCAGGTGATTGAAGCTCGCGGCGAGGGACTGGACCTTGAACGTGTCGAGCTCGCCCAAGTCGGAAGGAACTGCCACTTTCCAGGCCTTATCCCCCGTGCGCTCGAGCTTGACCTTGTCCGTGCCCTTGACGATCTCGATGCTCGCCATGTCCTCTTCGTCGATCTTCGCAAGGGTCTTGTCCCGCCACTCCATGGGGGATTTGAGCAGTGCGTCGACAGTGGACTTGCGGACCTTCCAGATCCGGGGCGAACCGGGGCTCGAGATGTGCACTTCGTCCCCCTGCTCGCTGCCTAGCGCCAGCTGCTTCTTGGCGCCATCCTTGGAGAACACTGCGACGGTGATTCGCGGCTTGTCCAAGCCAACTTGCTCGGGCTTGGCGTCGTCTGCAAAATCGCTGGCGTCCAGGTGACCGAGAACGGAGGCCACCTGACCGGGGAGGCTCTCGTCAATGGGGCCCCCAATGGCCTCTTTTCCCTGGGCGAGGATCCACCTATCGCCGCTCGGCGGCGTTGGCGGCACCGGTTGGGGGCTCGCTTTGTTCTCGCCGTCCTTCTTTTCGTCCACCGGTGGAGGCGGGGACTCGCGCTTGAGTGCCAGCTTTGCACCGCCTTCGTGCGAAAGCTCGATGGAGTCCACTTGGCTGGCCTCAAAGCGAAGGATCTCCCGGTCGCGCCACATCTTGGGCTCGTGCGAGAAGGCATAGCGGCTAAGATCCGACACGGAGAAGACCTGGGTTCCCCCGAGCCGCACGTTGCCCGTCGTGCCGATTTGGATGGTGGCGAGCACTTTCCCGCCTTTCTTGGGCAGGATCTTGAGGACCTGATCGTCCTTCACGTTCAACTTCTCGTGCGACGCGGGCGATTCCGCTATCACGTCCTTGAACTTGGCCTTCTCGAGAGACGAAAGAGCCGATTCCACGCTCTTCTTGTCGGCGCGGTCCACGATTGGCTGAACGAGCTTCCACTCGTTCCCTTCTTTCTTGAGGGTGATGGTCGGCTTTTCCGGTTCCGTGATCGCGAGCTCGTCGATGTCCTGCGCCTTGAGCTCGGGGATTCCGGCGAGCTTCTGCTCCCCGGCGCGAACATGGGGATCCGGGCGCGTCCTCGTGTAGATGACAGCGCCTGCGACCACGACCAAGAGTCCAAGAGAAATGAGTGCGCGCTTCTCGAGCATGGCAAGAGCTCCTAGAGCTGGATGTTTCGGCGCCTGGCCTCGCGCAGGCGCCAGTAGATCATGCCGAACGTGAACAGGGCGAGTGGGATGCCGCCGATGTTGGCAAGCTTGATGAGACGCTTCTCGGCTTTTTCCACCGGCTGGATCGGCCGCGCCACTTGCTTCGCGCGCGCGCCGACGAGATCCATGTCTTGGGCCAGCCAGTCCACCATGGTGTGGACGGCTTGGAAGCCACCCAGGAAGACGTTCGCGAGCGGCATTGCTTGCATGACCTGGAACATCTTGTCTTCGGCGAACTCCGAGCCACCGATGACGACGAGGCGCGTCCCCACCGGGCTCTCCTTGATGGTCTCACCGGGCGGAGTATTGCTCATGTTCTCTGCCTTTTGCCCCTCGGGTTTCGGAGGCTCGGGGGCAGCCGCCACTCCTTCGGGCTTGGGCTTGTCGGCAAAGAACGACTTGAACTTGCCCAGCGCGTAGTAACCCACCACTTTCGGAGCTTGGGCCCCGGTTGGGGCATCGAGCCTGAACTCCCTGGTGATGGCCATGACGTCGTCCTTGACAAAGGACGACGGGAGACTGCGGAGAAGTGGCTTGACCTCAACACCGTCCGCCTTCCCTTCGGCCAACGCGCCGACGAGCTTGACTGTGGAGGTGAATGGGAGGGCTAGTGCTTTTAGCCCCTCGAGGGGCTGGTACCTGTCACCTGCGAGGACTTCGGTGAGTGGGAAGAAGGCCCGAGCCATGAGGACCTCTTGCCCGATCACCAACACGCCAGGCGCTCCGTTGGGGTCCAGGACCGTGTTCTTCTCGATCTCGAACCCGTAGTGCGCGAGAAGCTCGGAAAGCCCGTGGTCGGCCGGGGTACCCAAGAGCGGCTGCGCGGCCTGCATGAACTGCGGCACCTGAGGATTCTGGGACCCTTGCCAGCTCATTCCGCGTACGAGGAAGAGGACTGGCTTGCCATTCATGAGGTGCTGATCGAGGTAGTACTTGGCCGCATCGGAGACCTTCTGGACGGGACCGTTCACGATGAGCGTGTCGACGTTTTCGATTTCCTTGGGGTTGGACTGCCAGTTGACCATGGTCACGTCATGCAGGTCTCCAAGTCCGACCCTTGGCGACATGAGCGCCTGCGCTTGCGGTGGCTCCCCAAAGCCGGTGGTCACGCCCACCTTTTTCTTGCCAAAGGCGAGGCGCTTGATGCGGGTCGAGAACTCGAACTCGAGCCCCTCGACCTGAAATCCGTGGCGAGGATCCGGCTGCCACACTTCTTTCTTGTCGAGGTACTGGAACACGACCGCGAAGTACGCGGGGACCTGTTCCTGCTTGTCGTCGTTCAAGGTGAGGAGAAGGAGCTTCTGGATGCCTTCCTTGCGCACTTCCTCCTCGAGCTCCGGCTTGTTCCACGGGTCGACCTTCTCCCACGAGAGCTTGCCTCCCGAGGACT
Source organism: Deltaproteobacteria bacterium (assembly GCA_016210055.1). Taxonomy (GTDB): domain Bacteria; phylum Myxococcota_A; class Polyangia; order Haliangiales; family SHYZ01; genus JACQUZ01. The sequence goes on from JACQUZ010000033.1 coordinate 26,868, forward strand.
CGGCATACTCGGTGAGCAGGTTCTCGAGGTACTGCTGCTTGTCGGCCTGGTTGGGCGGGATGTTGCCGATATACGCCTTGACGATCACCTTCTCGGGAAGGCCCTTCACCATTTTTTTCGAGGCGTCGGTGAGCGAGTAGATCTTGTACTCGGTGAGGTCCACCTTCTGCGGCGCCTGGCAGCTAAAGACGTTCAAGAGGACCAGGATCAGCGCGGCGCTCAGCGAAACGACGAGTGAGTTGGCGGCAGTCTTGACTTTCATGGCTCCCTCCGCTATCGCCACTTGCGCGCTGCGAGGACCTGCACCGACAGGAGCAGGAGCACGGCAATGGTGGTCGTGTAGTAGATGACATTGCGCAGCTCGATGACGCCGCGGGCGATCTTTTCAAAGTGGTACTGGGGCGATGCGTATTCGATGATCGGGCCGATGGTGCTCCCGGCGACGCTCACGAAATTGCCGAGGAGGAACGCGGCGAGGCACGTGACCGCACCGATGATCAAAGCCACGAGCTGGTTCTTGGTAAACGCGGAGGCAAGAAGGCCAATGGCCAGGTACGTTCCGCCGAGGAGGATCGATCCCGCGTAGCCCCCAATGACCGGGCCCCAATCCAGGGGGCCAAGCTTGGCGACCGTCAAGGCAAAGGGCAACGTCAAGACGATCCCAATCGTCAAGAGCCCAAGGGCCGCAAGGTACTTGCCGACGACCACCTCCCAGTCACGAACGGGCATGGTGAGCAGCATCTCGATGGTCCCTGTGCCCCGCTCCTCGGCGAGGAGCCGCATGGCGATACCAGGCCCGAAGAACAGGAAGAGGACGGGCATCCAGCCAAAAAAAGCATCCATGGTGGCCTGGCCCCGCAGGAAGAACCCGTCGAAGAACAGGAACCCCGCGAAGACCAGAAACAAGCCCACGACGATGTACGCGATGGGCGACTTGAAGTAGGCGCTAAACTCGCGCTTTGCGATCACCAAGGCCTGGCGCATTTCATTCTCCTCGACGAGCTAGGCGGCTTTTTCTGTCCGGGCGAGCGGGCCTTTCGGGGCCGCGCCAGCGTCGGAACGGGTGAGCTTTCCGAAGACCTCCTCGAGGGACGCCTCGCGGCGTTCCAGCTCGAGGAGAGGCCACTTGTTGTCGACGACGCAGCGGAAGAGGTCGCGGCGCAGGTCCCGGCCACCGTCGGACACGACCGCGAATTGCGCGGTCCCGGATTCGCTCGTCTCCTGGGAGACCTCGCGAACGCCCTCCAGCGCGCGTAGCTTTGCTTGCACGGCAGCATCGGGCTCGCCCCCATCCGACTCCAAGAGAAGCCGGTACTTGTTCCCGCGCTCGCGGGCCACCAGGTCCTCCGGCCTGCCGTCGGCGACGAGCTTGCCGTCCGAAATGATGACCACCCGGTCGCAGGTGGCCGTGACCTCTGGAAGAATGTGGGTGGATAGGATGACCGTTTTTTCGCGGCCGAGCTCCTTGATGAGGGCGCGAATCTCGACGATTTGGTTGGGGTCCAAGCCACTGGTTGGCTCGTCGAGGATGAGGATGGCGGGGTCGTGGACGATCGCCTGGGTGAGGCCCACGCGCTGCCGGAATCCCTTCGACAGCTCACCGATCTGCCGGCCCAAAACAGCAAGGACGCCCGTGACCTCGCCGATCTTCTTGATGCGCGGGCGACGATCCCTGTGGGGGACGCCGCGAAGCTCCATGGCGTACTCCAGGTATTCGAGCACCGTCATGTCCCGGTACAGGGGGGTGTCTTCGGGGAGGTAGCCGATGTTTCGGCGAACTTCCAAGGAGTGCGCCTGGGCATCGTGACCCGCCACCTCGATACGGCCGCTCGTGGGCGCGAGGAAGCAGGTGATCATCTTCATGGTGGTCGTCTTGCCTGCGCCGTTCGGTCCCAGGAACCCGAGGATTTCCCCGGATCGGACGTCAAAGCTGATGTCGTTTACGGCCCGATTTGGCCCATACATCTTGGAGAGGCGCTCGCAGCGAATCATCACTCGGGATTCAGTCATGTGAACACTCACCGTGGAAAAGGGTGGCTCCCAGGTTCGCGGATGAATATCAAAGCCTCGGAATTATTCAAGTACCAACCCGCTCACGTGTCGCTTTTCCGGGGCCTTTGTCCGGTCCAGCCCACCCAGGTCACCCAGAATTTCGTCCATGAAACCATGCGCCCGCGCGCGAAATTCCCGGGGGATGAGCATTTCGATCCGCTCGGCGACCTTGGGCGCAAAGGTCCCCCCTTGGAAGCCCGCTTGGAGGAACTCGAGGACTTGACCAGGGGATAGGGGGCTGGCCACGAGACCATGCCCGAGCGCCGCGTGGACGAGGGCAGTTCGCGCCACGTCGCCCACCGTCGCGGTGGGGGGCAGCTTTGCCGAATCGACGCCGAGGACCTCGGTCACAAAGCGAACTTGCTCGGCGACCTCGGCCAAGACGTCGGCAGCCCGACGGATGTCCTCGAGGCTCCCGAGCGGGCGCGTCCCACCCGCCGGAGGATCGTCGAGCACGCGGGAGAACAAGGGGCGTTGCCCCTTGAGCGCGCCGAGGACCTCACTTTTGGGCAGAGGCGCGCGGTCGGCCCACGGCCCAAGGGTTTGCACGAGCTTCGAGAGCTGCAGCCCCAGGGAGTGCCCTGTGCGATGGAAGCGGACGAGGGAAATCGTGCGCAGGGCCTCGAGACCCCGATCCACGTCACCGCGGGCGACGGCCTCCAGGCCCAGGGATAGGGTCGCGGCTGCACGAGCGGCCCCAAGCGCGACGGCCTCTGGCTCGCCGGGATCCACGCGGTCGGCGGCGAGCACGTGGTTGAACAGGCTCACGAGCGCTGCTTCGAGTCGGTCGGCTTCGTCGGCCCAGGTAACGCGAGCGAGTACCTTGGCGAGAAACCCCTGTTTCAAGGCCTGTTCCGCCATGACCGCTGGGAGACCGGTCGCCTCACGGCGAGGCTCGGCCGAGCCCTCACCAATGGACAGGGCAGAGACGTCGAGCGGGCGATACACCTCGAGGGCTTCGTCCAGGGCGGGGAACCCGATGTCGCCAAGTCGCCCCGAGCGAAAGCGGAAGCTCATCTCCTCGAGGTATGCCTCGGTTTCGGTCCCTGCGGACCGAAGAAGGTGCCTTGCCAGGACGGGGTCTGCACGGTACAGCGAGTCGAGCATGCGCTCGACCATCTTCACGTCATCGGGGTGGTCGGCCGTAATCTTCACGAGGAAGAAACGATCGGGCGTGGGGAAAAACGGCGGTTCCTCCGACTCGGGAACCTCCTCCTCGTGGAGGTTGTACACCCTCGTCCAGCGATGGAGGATGAGGGCCGCGAGCTCGGGGTCGAGGCCCTGCACGACGCTTGCGAAATGCTCGGGACCAGAGTCCAAAAGTCCTGCGAGCCACGGTCGCAGTGCGAGCGGCTCGAGCCTATCTCCAGCCCATCCGACCAGGTCGAGGAATCCCTGAACTTGTTCTGGGGTCGAAAGGTGCAGGAGCTCGACCGCGTCGACGATCCCGACTTCCTTGATGAGGAAGTAGAGGTCTTGAACTGGCATCGAGGCGACGAACCCGGCGGGATCCTGGCGTGAAAGGATCGCTTCCAGGCGTTTTTTTCCCCGCGGCCTTGAGGCGGCAGGGGAGAAGCGGGACAACGGGATGACGCTGTCTCGGGGTGGTTCTCGGGAAGGCATGCGGCGGGCAAGGTAACACCTCGCCTGAAAGGATCAAGGCGTTGGCGCGACCGCGGTGACTGGCGGCGCGGGCGTGGACGAAGGGACATCGGTGCGGGGTGGCTCAAGCGAGGAGACGATTTCGTCCCCTTCCGCCACGGTGCGGTAGACGGGAGTGTTGGAGACGAGCACGGTGGTCCAGAGACGCCGGCCGGTGAGCCAGTGGTACTTCACGAGGGTCGCTTCTTTCGAGCCGAGGAACGCGGTCCCTGCGCAGCGCGCGGTGCGGCGAACCGGCAGGGTTACCACTTCGCATCCATGGATGACTCCATCGAGCCCACGTGGCAACCGCTGCGGTCCGATGGGTGATTGCTCCGCCACGACCTTCTCGAACTGCGCGTCGGTCATCGATTCATCCAGGGCACCACCGGTGTCCGCGTTCATGACCAGGAGCCGAACCGATGGCGACCTGGACGTTCCCCCGCGGAAAAATTGCATCCCGTGATAGGCCAGCTCCCCATGGGCGTGCATGAAGTCGCTTTCTTTCTCCCGCCGCCATTCCCGGGGAAAGAACGCGACGACCCCCAAGGCATCGAGGGACCTATCTCCGAGGAGGGTCTCCGAGGGGTGCTGGATTTGATCAATCCATCGGTGTCCGAGGTCGACCGCATGGACAGCAAGCAAGATCGCCGCCGCGATGCTGCCCAGCCAGAGCCCGGCACGGGCGAGTCTCGTTGCGTTCGGAGTCAGGCCCGCCTCTTGAGTGCGGGCCTCGCTGCTCGTCGGGATTCCGGTTAGGTTGAGGAGGTGCGGGGGAAGCGTGTCGCACGTCGGGCAGGATCCCTTGCTCGTCGGCGACACAAAGACCTTGCACTTTGGGCAGCGAAACTGGGCGCCCTGTGTTCTTCCTGAGCCCTCATTGTCACTCGGGACCGGCACTGCATCGCCTTGGTGAGCGAACGTGACGGGCGGGGGACCTTCCGTGGGCTGAACCTTGGACGGGCGCACTGGCGGCTTTAAGGGGCCATGCCCGGTTGCCATGGGCCTCGCGCTTCCGCGTTTCGCTTGCTCGAAACGAAGAAACGCATCTCCGACCTCCTCGATAAGGTGTTTGATGGCTTTCCCTTCCCCCGAATGAGCCGCCACCACGGCCTGGATGTGCTCTGCGGTGACGCGTTCCCCGCCAGCCTTTCCGACGATCTCCTCGCCGAACCGTCGGAATTCGCAAAGACGAGACTCGTCCAGGCCAACACCCGCCCAGTCGATGAACTCCCCCAGCCGCGTGCTCGGGTCCATGACGTACCCCCTTCGTCAGAATCGTACCTCGCGCGAAAGCCTTTAGGCCTGCGCAATGGTTTCATGGCGCAGGGCTCGCTCCCGCTCGCGACGGGCCAAGACCCAGCGGGTTCCCTGGCGATGGAAACCGCGGGGTGGAGTCGATTGTGGGCTGGCAGGCTCCCTCGATGGAAGACCATGGCCCCAAGGTTGCGTCATCTGCAGACATGCGCCCACGGGTAGGACTTCCCACGATAGCCATCCTTGTCGCCGCATGTCCCGACCGCAGCATCGAAAAGGTGGAACCGAATGAAGGTGTCACGTTCACCCAAAGCTTTGGGCGCGAGGCGCCTCGTGATGTCGACCTGGTGTTCGTGATCGACTCGTCAGGATCCATGTATGAGGAACAGGAAGGGCTATCCAGGGCATTTCCCGGATTCGTCCGGTCCCTAAAGAGAATCGGGGCAACCCGGTGGCGGATTGGGGTAACCACGACGGACCTCGGCGGGTTTGGATACTCGCTTCCGGGCTGCCGAGGTGAGGGAGATGGGGGCCGCCTGCTCCAAGGGACCCGAAACGCGACGTGCAGCGGCTACGAAGGGGAGTGGCTTTGGTTCGATAATGGTGTGACCAACGCGCTTGGCGGCGACCCTGCAGCCGCGTTTGGCTGCGTGGCCAGGGTGGGAATCGACGGCTGCACCTTTGAAATGCCCCTCGGTTCGGCGCGACGCGTGGTCGAACGCCTTGTCGCCACGTCCGCGCTTCGGCCCGATTCGCTCTTCGGTGTAATTGTAGTCACCGACGAGGACGATTGCTCTGTAGACGACCCCTCGCTCTTAGACCCGAGCGACGATTCGATGGGCCCGGTGACGAGCTTCCGCTGCTTTGCCCAGGGCGTTTCCTGCGGCGAGGGACCGTCCGACCCGTCCTTTCCAGGTCTCCGCGGGTCCTGTGGATCTTCCGGAAGCTACCTCGAGGTACCCGAGGCGCTCTCGAGCCTTCTTGGGTCGCTCAGATCCACCTCCAAGCAGCAGGTCATGCTTGCCGTGATCGCCGGCCCTCCCTCGCCCGTGGAGGTGCTTCTGGACGGGGGTACCCGACCGATCCTCGCTCCGAGTTGCCGCTCGCCCTTAGGCTCTGCGGCGCCCGGCATCAGGCTCGCCGAGGCGGTCACGGGCATGGGGCGCGATGGACTATTGCTTTCGATTTGCGACGGCGATTTTGGACCCGCGCTGCAGGCGATTGGAAAGCGCATCCACGAGGCCCTGGCGAGCCGATGCCTGGCGCGAAGGCCCAAGGACATGTCCCCGGAGCTCCCCGGCTTGCAGGAGGACTGCGTCATCGTTGCGGATGGAAAACGGGTCCCAGCGTGCTCGTCGGGCGAACCGACCTCCGCGTGCTACCGCCTGCGCGAGGACGCTGCCTGCGCGAGTGGGGTCCTCTTGGAGCTCTCTGCCACCGAAGTGAACTTGGCCTGCACGGGTGGAGGTCCTTAGGAGCCGCGCGCTGGCTGTTTCCGTGCGTACGTGCAAAGTGCTGCTACGATTGCTCGGTGTCTGTTGAACGAGACCACGTCACCATCCGGCATGTTCGCGATGCGGTAGCGACCGTGCTCGAGAGGGTCGGGCTCGGAGGAGACCAGCCGCTCCTGGTCGCTTGCTCGCACGGCCCCGACTCGCTGGTGCTTGCCGACGCCGCGTGCGCGCTTCGCCGGGAAGGAAGGCTCGGCTCGGTCACCTTGGTGTACATCAACCACGGCCTTCGTCCCTCTGCCGAAGAGGAGGCGCGCCAGGTGGTCCACTTTGGTGCCCTGATGGGTGCAAGCACGCGCGTGGTCCGCGTGCAGGTGGACTCCCAAAGGGGGGGCGGGCCCGAGGAGGCGTTTCGTGCCGCACGCTACGACGCTCTCGAGCGAACCGCAGAGGCACTCGGGATCCATTGGGTTGCGCTCGGCCACACGGCGTCGGACCAGGCCGAGACGGTTCTGTTCCGCCTCATCCGTGGTGCTGGTCCATTTGGCTTGGCAGGCATTCCCGAGGTGAGAGGACGATATGTGAGGCCTCTCCTTGGCCTCGAGCGTGGAGCAATCCTGGCCTATGTCTTGGCGAGGGGCCTCGCACCGTCGACGGACGAGTCAAATCGCGATCATGCCTACACGCGAAATCGCCTGCGGCACGAGATCCTGCCGATTCTTAGGAAAGAGAACCCTTCTGTCGACGATGCCCTGGTCCGCGTGTCTTCCGCCATGCGCGAGATGGCCGATGCCTTGGATTGGGCGATGGGCCAGGCCAAGTCCATGGTGGGCATTCGCCGTGGCGCGGGGCAAGTGCGGCTGGACGCCGTGAGGCTTTCCGGCTTGCCTGGTGCCGTGGCCAAAAGACTTCTTGGCGAGGCCGCAGGCGGGCTGGGGGTCTCGCTTGAGGCCAAGCACCTCGACCAGGTGCTCCAACTCTCCCGTCGCCCCCGCGAAGGCACAGTTCGGCTGAACCTTCCCCGCATGGATGTCGTGCGGGAGTATGACGACCTGGTGCTCGCGGTACCTGGCATCTCGGAATCGCCCGAGCCGAGGTCGGACCTCGAAGTCCAAGGGGATGACGGCCCCTATCTGGTTCGCACCTGGCAGCCAGGTGATCGGATGCGTCCTGCATCCCTTGGAGGGAAGTCGCGGAAGCTCCAAGATCTGTTCGTAGACAGGAAGGTTCCCGCTTTGTCTCGGAGGCATGCGCGGGTCGTTGTCCGCCTAGCCGACGGTGAGATCGCTTGGGCGGAGCACGTGGGTCCTGCCATGAGCGCGAAAGTCAGGGTTACCTTGACGAAGGTGGACCCTGCGGCTATCAATGAAGGATGCTCGGACGCAAGGACCCAAGGCGAGTCGGAGCACGGTCAAATCATTGAAAACACGTGAGGCGAGCAGTTGAGACAGTCCCATAAAACGATTCTGCTCTGGATACTCCTGATTCTGATGTTCGCGAGCATCTACAACTTGTTTGCGAGCCCTGGGAAGGGCGAGGACAAGAAGGATTTCGGCACCTTCATGGTCGAGATCAAGGATGACGCGCAGCGGCAGAAAATCGAAAAAGTCACCATTCAGCCCCGAGCGAACGGCAACAGCGCCAAGTATGTCATCCAGTACAAGGGAGTTCCTCGAAAGACGGTGACCCAGGGCGAGTTTTTCGGCGAAACCACGGCGAAGTTCCGTGAACTCGGCGTCAATTACGCAGTCGAAGCCAAGGAGGAGAGCGCGTTCTGGCAGTCGTTGCTCGTGTCCTGGTTGCCCATGATTTTCCTATTCCTCATTTTCTTCTTCTTCATGCGCCAGCTTCAGGCCGGGGGCGGAAAGGCGATGAGCTTTGGGAAGTCCAAGGCCAAGCTCCTCTCCGATCACCAAAACAAGATCACGTTCAAAGATGTGGCTGGCATTGAGGAAGCCAAAGATGAAGTCGAAGAGATCATCGCCTTCTTAAAGGATCCGAAGAAGTTCACGCGCCTCGGAGGTCGTATTCCAAAGGGCGTGCTCATGATGGGACCGCCCGGCACTGGGAAGACGCTCTTGGCGCGCGCCATTGCGGGCGAGGCAGGCGTGCCGTTCTTCTCCATCTCGGGCTCGGACTTTGTCGAGATGTTCGTGGGAGTGGGTGCCTCGCGCGTTCGGGACCTTTTTGAACAGGGGAAGAAGAACGCGCCGTGCATCGTCTTTATTGACGAAATCGACGCCGTGGGGCGGCATCGCGGTGCTGGTCTTGGCGGCGGGCACGACGAGCGGGAGCAGACGCTCAACCAGCTCCTGGTCGAGATGGACGGCTTTGAGTCCAACGACGGAGTCATCCTGATCGCAGCGACCAATCGCCCAGATGTTCTCGATCCGGCACTCCTAAGGCCCGGCCGATTCGATCGCCGAATCGTGGTGCCGCGTCCCGATGTGAAAGGGCGCTTCGGGATCCTGCAGGTGCACACGAAAAAGGTGCCCCTGTCTGCTGGCGTCGACCTCGAGATCATCGCCCGCGGAACGCCCGGGTTTTCTGGAGCCGACCTCGAGAACCTCGTCAACGAGGCGGCGCTCTTGGCGGCACGCAAGGACAAGGATCGAGTGGACATGCTCGACTTTGAGCTTGCCAAGGACAAGGTGCTCATGGGCTCCGAGCGCCGCTCCATGATCATCAGCGATCGGGAGAAGCGAACCACGGCCTATCACGAGGCGGGGCACGCCCTGGTTGCTCGGCTCCTTCCCGGTGCGGATCCGGTGCACAAGGTCACGATCATCCCGCGTGGCATGGCCCTGGGCTTGACGCAGCAACTCCCGCCCGAGGACCGCCTCAACATGTCCAAGGAATATGCCTTGAACCGCATCGCCATTCTGATGGGCGGGCGAATTGCCGAGGAGATCGTGTTCGGTCAGCAGACCACGGGGGCCGGAAACGACATCGAGGTGGCCACCGACCTGGCGCGCCGCATGGTCTGCGAGTGGGGCATGAGTGACAAGCTCGGGCCGCTCGCGTTTGGCAAGAAGGAAGAGCAGATCTTCCTTGGTCGTGAGATTGCCCAGCACAAGGACTATTCACAGCAGACGGCAGTCGAGATCGATGAGGAAGTGCGCCGCATGGTGATGGAGAACTATGAGAGGGCCAAGCATCTCATCCTCGAGAACCTGGACCACTTGAAGGCCATCGCCGAGGCACTGCTCGAGCACGAGACCATCGATACGGCGGATATTGACCTCCTGATGTCAGGCGGGAAGATCGAGCGGAAACCGCCCCTTTCGCCTGCCGTATCGTCCGAGAAGAAGGAGCTGGCGAAAGAAAAGCGTCCTTCCTTGTTCCCACCGCGTCCCGTCACGGGTACTGTCAAGGAAGAGCCAGAACCGGCGTAGTGGCAGGCCGTGCCCTGCGCCAAAAGTACGGTCTTGGAACCAGCGCAAAATGGGGCGCTTTCCGGTCATCCGTCTCCGCCACGGGGCGTTTCTCTTCGAGAGGACGCTCGTGATGGGTATCGTCAACGTCACGCCGGACAGCTTCTCCGACGGTGGCGTGTTCTTCGACGTTGACTCTGCCGTGGCGCACGGACTTGCACTCGTGGCCCAAGGGGCCGATTGCCTCGACGTCGGCGGTGAGTCGACCCGCCCCGGCGCTCGGCCGGTGTCCGAAGAAGAGGAGCTCGCGCGCGTGCTGCCTGTTGTGAGCGAGCTCGCCTCGCGGGCGGGAGTACCGATCTCGATCGACACCACCAAGGCGCGGGTCGCCGCTCGGGCAATCGGACACGGTGCGGACGTGGTGAACGACATCAGTGGCGGTCTCTATGACCCCGACGTCATCAGGGTCGCCGATGACATGGGTGCGGCCTACGTCCTCGGCCACTTGCGTGGCCGCACGCTTGCCGAGACCCACCAGGCGATTCCCCCTACATTTGACGAGGCACGCGAGGAGTTGGCCAATCGGTTGTCACAACTTCCCGCGGGTCTCGTGGCGCGCACCCTCATTGATCCAGGCCTTGGTTTCGGCAAGGGCACGCGGGAAAACCTGGAGCTCATCAGGCGCTGTGGGGAGCTCGGAACCGCCATTGACCGGCCGGTCGTCATTGGAGCGTCGAGAAAACGCTTCCTCGGGGAGCTCACGGGAAGACCGCTTGGCGATCGGGACGATGCCACGGTCGGGGCTTGCCTTGCGGCCAGCCTTGCTGGTGCAGACATGGTCCGCGTCCACGACGTCAAGCGCGTGCATGATGCGCTCGTGGTGTTTGAGGCGATAACCCGCGGAGCTACCCGTGATCCTGACGGGATCGCCCGGGGGATCCCGTGATCGAAACGCTCCTCCGCCTGATCGCAGGAACCACGTGGCTCGACGCTGTGGTGGGCCTCGTCGACATCCTCATTGTCTACTACCTCTTGTACCGCGTCCTCCTCCTGATCCGTGGCACGCGTGCGGCGCACATGCTCATTGGGCTGGTCTTGATCGGCGCTGGCTTCTTCGCCGCCAGGCAGTTCGAGCTCGCGACCGTGTCGTGGCTTCTCGACAACTTCATCAATTATTTCATCATCCTCATTATTGTTGTCTTCCAGCACGACATTCGACGAGGGCTCGTGAGGATCGGCCAGAACCTCTTCTCCTTCGGTCGCACCTATGAAGAAACCCACGTGTTCGATGAGGTGATCCGGGCGGCCTTGCACCTGTCCAGGGCTCGCATGGGTGCGCTCATCGTGTTCGAGCGAGAGGGAGATGTCACGGAGTTCGTCGAGACCGGCGAGGCGGTCGATGCCCGCGTGTCCAAGGAGCTCCTCGTCTCCCTGTTTGTCCCGTCGCGTGACAACGAGCTCCACGACGGTGCAGTAATCATTCGGCACCTCCGAATACACCAAGCGGGTGCCGTGCTGCCGCTGTCGAAGAACCCGCGGCTCGATAAGGCCTTGGGCACGCGTCACCGTGCGGCCATTGGCATTACCGAGGAGACCGATGCCGTCGCGTTGGTGGTCTCCGAGGAGCGGGGGGAGATGAGTCTCTGCTTCCACGGAAACGTCGCCCGCGACTTGGACACCAGCACGCTGCGCAAGGCCCTGCTCGGCCTTTTCTACCGAGAGAAGCGGAAAGGCCACAGCGTGGCAGAACAGGCGTCGGCGGCAGCTGCGGCCGCCGAGGCATTTGCAGCCATGGCGCAGGCTGCCCAAGCGGCTGGCACTGAGCCGCAAGAAGAGGGTTCCCCAGCGAGCCGGCCTGACGCGCCAGGAGAACGGGCGGGCGCAGAGGCCGCTGTCCGGCATCCATCGGCAGAGGAAGGCGCATGAGGGAGATTCTCCGCCGGGCCATCCTGGACAACGCGGCGCTCAAGCTCGTATCGTTCATCCTCGCGGTCACTCTTTTCATCCTGGTCAGGGGCGAAAAAGACACGGTCAAGCTCGCTCACATGAGGGTCGTGTACACCTTCCCTGAAGATCGAGTGCTCATGTCGGAACCCCTGTCCGAGATACGGGTCATGGTCAAGGGGCCATGGACCCGCGTGAAGCGCTTCGACGAAAAAGAAATGGACCCCGTGCATGTGGACCTCACCAAGGTCACGGACGGGGAGCTTTCATTTCAAGAAGACATGCTCCGTCTCCCACCTGGACTCCAGGTGATCTCGATTAACCCAAGCTCCATTCGCCTCGAGTTCCAAAAAACGACCACCAAGTCGGTACCGGTCGAGGTAACGCTCGACGGCGTGCCGCTCCATGGCTATAAGGTCGAGCGGACGGTGGCCAGGCCAGAAAAAGTCACGATTCGCGGGGCCAAGTCGGTCGTGGACGCCACGACCTCCGTGCTTACGCGCCGGATCCCGGTGGAGGGCAGAAGCAGCTCGCTCGTCGAGAGGACGCACTTGGCGCCGACCGAGGAGCACGTCCAAGTCGTGGGCGGGGGCCCCATCGAAGTCGAGCTCACCATCGTCGAGGAACCGGCGCAGCTCACGCTCGCCGATATCCCCATTGAGGTCAGTGCACTATCGCTACAACCGTCGCTCGCTGGACGGGCGGAGGTTACCCCTACGAACGCCACGGTGGTGCTTCGGGGCGGGCTGAACGCGATCGAGGCGGTGAGCCGCCACAGGGTGACCGCGGTGGTCGAGGCTCACGCCGACGACGCAGCGCGGGGGCGCGGTCGCAAGGCGCCCGTACTGGTGCAGGGTGTCCCAATGGGGGTTGCGGTGGAGGTGCACCCGCGCGAGGTGACCCTGTCGTTTCGCTAGCTCCATGAGCCCATGTCGGAAACCCGGAACCCGTGCAAGGAATCCACTGATGGAGAGAAAGCTATTCGGTACTGATGGCGTGCGTGGCGTCGCCAACGAAGAACCCATGACCCCTGAGACCGCGATGCGCCTTGGGATGGCCATTGCGGCGCGGTTTCGTGGCCAAGGAGGCGCCCTAGGGTCAAGGCACGGACGCATCGTCATTGGCAAGGACACCCGCCTGTCGGGTTACCTGTTCGAGACTGCCCTGTCCTCGGGAATCGTCTCCATGGGGGCGGACGTGCTCTTGTGCGGGCCCCTTCCTACGCCCGGGATTGCGTTTATCACTTCCTCCATGCGCGCGGATGCGGGGGTCGTGATCAGCGCGAGCCACAACCCCTATCAGGACAACGGGATCAAGATCTTTGCCCGCGACGGGTTCAAGCTCCCAGACCAGGTCGAGATGGAAATCGAGGCGCTCGCCTTTGGGGACACGCTCGCCCGCATGCGGCCAGGCCCGGCCGACATCGGCAAGGCCACGCGCATTCAGGATGCGGTGGGTCGGTACGTGGTGTTTCTCAAGAACACGTTTCCCAAGGAACGGACCCTAGATGGCATCAAGGTGGTCGTGGACTGCGCGAGCGGCGCCGCGTACAAGGTTGCTCCAGCGGTCTTGGCGGAGCTTGGAGCGCAGGTGATAAGCCTCGGGGTCACGCCTGATGGCAAGAACATCAACGACCGCTGCGGCGCGCTCCATCCTGAGAAGATGTGCGAGGCGGTGCGAAACAGCGGCGCTCACATGGGGATGGCGCTCGACGGGGATGGCGATCGAGTCATCATTTGCGACGAGAGGGGCATGGTCGTCGACGGTGACGCGGTGATGGCGCTTTGTGGCTCGCGCATGCTGGCCAAGGGAACTCTTCGCCAGAACACGGTGGTGGCGACGGTGATGTCGAACATCGGACTCGAGCGGGCGCTGGCCGCACGCGGCGGCAAGCTGCTCCGCGCCCAGGTGGGGGATCGGTACGTCGTCGAGGAGATGCGACGTGGCGGGTACAACTTTGGGGGCGAGCAGTCGGGCCACTTGATCTTCCTCGACCACATGACCACGGGGGATGGCGTGGTGGCGGCGCTGGCGGTCTTGGCGGCGATGCTCGAGGAGAGCCGCCCAGTGAGCGAGTTGGCGAGCTGCATGGTGCGTGCGCCCCAGGTCTTGGTCAGCGTGAAGGTTGCGGAGAAGCGCCCCATAGAGAGCCTTCCGGGCGTGCTCGGGCTCATCAGCAAGGTGGAGGCCGAGCTCGGGGCCGAGGGGAGGATCCTCGTCCGGTACAGCGGCACCGAGTCAAAAGCCCGCGTGATGATTGAGGGACCAGACGAGGGGCGAATCCGCGCCTGGGCAGAGGAAGTGGGCTCGGCCCTGGTTCGAGCGACGAGCGGCGTTTGACCTCTCGCGCACGTGCTATATGACCTGTGCCATGCGACTCCATGTGAATATCGATCACGTAGCCACCATTAGGCAGGCCCGAGGTGAGAGCTATCCCGACCCGGTATGGGCCGCCTCCCTGTGCGAGCTCTCCGGCGCTCATGGGATCACCGCTCATCTTCGTGAGGACCGGCGCCATATCAGCGATCGGGACGTGCGCATTCTCAAGCAAACCATTCGCACGGTCATGAACCTCGAGATGGCGGCGACCGACGAAATGGTGGGGATTGCGTGCGAGGTGCGCCCCGAGATCGCGACCCTGGTGCCGGAAAAGCGGGAGGAGCGGACGACCGAGGGGGGGCTCGACGTGGAAAAGGGGGGGGGCAAGCTCGCGAAGGCCGTAGAAAGGCTCATGTCTGCAGGTATCGAAGTGGCGCTCTTCATCGACCCAGAGATCAGGCAGATCGACGCCTCGGCCGCCCTCAAGGTCCCGCGCATCGAGTTGCACACCGGAGACTACGCTCATGCACGCGGGGCTTCTGTGGCCAAGGAGATCGATCGATTGACCGCGGCTTCACGGGCTGCGACCGCAAGAGGACTGCACGTCGCCGCAGGACATGGGCTCGATTACCCTAATGTCCAGCCGGTGGCGCGGATCCCGGGGGTCCGGGAGCTCAACATTGGGCACGCGATCATCGCCCGCGCGGTGTTCGTGGGCCTCGAGCGTGCGGTGCGGGACATGCTGGACCTTTTCCGCCCGCCTGCCAAAGCATCAGCGCAATGATTCTGGGGATCGGGCTGGATCTCTGTCCCATCTCGCGCATCGACGCCTTGATCGCCAAGTGGGGAGAGCGCATGGAGGGACGGCTGTTTACCGAGGCCGAGCGGTCGTACGCGCGAGCGCGAGCCAGCCGCGCCGAGCACTTCGCGGCGCGATTTGCGGCCAAGGAGGCGGCGCTCAAGGCCCTCGGCGTGCCACGCGGGCTTTCGTGGCATGAGCTCGAGGTGGTCAAGGAGCCGGGCCAAGGACCCAAGCTGCTTCTCCACGGCGCCGCGGCCGCTTCTGCAGCCAGGTTGGGGGTCACGCGCACGCATCTTTCGCTGAGTCACGCCGCGGACATGGCGGCGGCGGTGGTGGTTTTGGAGGGGAACGCCTAAGGAGCCGTGAATGATCGTCGTGACCACTGCCGAGATGCGTGAGCTCGATCGCATCACCATCGAGGAGCTTGGGCTCCCAGGCGCGCTGCTCATGGAGCACGCGGGGCGGTCCCTCGCCGAAGAGGTGGCGCGCGGCCTTTCCGCGCCGGCCCGCGTGGCGGTGTGCTGTGGACCCGGCAACAACGGTGGCGATGGCTATTCCTGTGCACGATGGCTCAGGGAGCGTGGGCACGCGGTGCGGGTGTATCTCTGTGCCGCGCGTCCCAGGCTGGGTAGCGATGCGGCGCTCCACTTGGCAGCATTTGAGCGATTTGGGGGCCAAGTGGTCGACGTCACGACGGCGGACGCTCTGGGACGCGCGCGCGACGAGATTTGGAACGCTGATGTCATTGTAGATGCGTTGCTCGGGACTGGCCTAAGGAGCGAGGTTCGCGGCTACCTGGCAGAGGTCATCGCGTTCCTCAACCAGTCGAGCGCGCCGAAGATCTGCGCCGACGTTCCGAGCGGCATCAATTCGGACACCGGCCAGGTGCTCGGTATCGCGGTGGACGCCCACCGGACGGTGACGTTCGGATTCGCCAAGCTGGGCCTGGTTTCGTGGCCAGGCTGCGAGCGGGTAGGGGAGCTTCGCGTCGCGGACATCGGGATTCCGCGATCTCACGCGGAGCGCGTCGGTGCCAAGCGGTGTCTCCTCGACAAGGATCACGTGCGGCGCCTGCTCCCCAGGCGACCCCGAGGCGGTCACAAGGGCACTTTCGGCCACGTCCTCGTCGTGGCCGGCTCAAGAGGAAAGACCGGGGCAGCCCTGCTCTGCGCCGAGGGCGCGCTCCGCGGCGGGGCAGGGCTCGTCACCTGCGCGGTGCCCCCGTCGGTCCACCCGCAGCTCGAAGGGCGGGTGCGCGAGGCCATGTGCGCGGAGCTCGATCACGATCTCCCATCCGCGGAGGGGCTCGCGGCCCTTGCGGCGCTAGCCACTGGCAAGGATGCACTGGCGTGGGGACCCGGAATTCCGGTCACCCCGCGGGCGAGGGAACTCGTGCGTCACGCGGTCTCTGCGATCGAGGTCCCCATGGTGCTCGACGCGGACGCCCTGAACCACCTTGAGGGGCATGTGCCCGTTCTGCGAGCGGCGCGGGTTCCGGTTGTCTTGACCCCGCATCCTGGGGAGGCTGCCCGGCTGCTGGGCGTCTCCGTGGCGGATGTGCAGGCGGACAGGGTTTCTGCGGCCGAGCGCCTTTCGGCGGCGTCGGGTGCGACGGTCGTCCTAAAGGGTGCACGCACGGTGGTCGCTGAACCGGGCGGGCGTGTCGCCATTAACCCCACGGGGAATCCTGGAATGGGTACCGGTGGAACCGGCGACGTGCTCTGTGGCCTCGTCGCGGCGCTCATCGGGCAGGGATTGCCGCCGTTCGACGCCGCATGCGTGGGTGTCCATGCCCACGGGCTTGCGGGAGATGTCGCCAGGGACCAGCTGGGCGAGATGGGGCTCATGGCGGGCGACCTCTTGAGCGCGTTGCCAGGGGTTCTAAGGGGCCTGTCCGAGTGACAAGCTGTCACCTCGCGCGCGTCAACCCGTCCAATGAGTCGTGTCAGCCGATCCACGAAGGGAGTCGAGCAAGGCAAAAACGTAGTGTTTTTCTTCGCTCCACTGGCTGGCACCGAGCTTGCTCAAACCGCCTTCATGCCGACGCAGCAACAAAAGAGACGCGAGTTTGAGCAAGCCACGATCCCCTGCCTCAACGACCTTTATTCCCTAGCCATGCGCCTCACGCGCAACCCTCACGACGCCCAGGATCTCGTCCAGGAGACCTACTTGCGGGCGTACAGCGCGTGGGAGCGCTTCGAACCCGCTGATTGTCATCGGCAGGCAGCCAGCTCGGAAAGCCCTGGC
The DNA here is from genome assembly GCA_016210055.1 of Deltaproteobacteria bacterium. Lineage (GTDB taxonomy): Bacteria > Myxococcota_A > Polyangia > Haliangiales > SHYZ01 > JACQUZ01. Next base: position 43,955 of record JACQUZ010000033.1, read on the forward strand.
TCGTGCGCCCGGCCGTGGCTCGTGCGGATCATGACCAACAGCTTCATCAACCAATACAGGCGTGGGCGCAGCCACAAGCGATTTGTCCAGCGCCCGGGGGATGAGCCCATGTCGGCGTTTTTCGGCGACGAGACGCGCCAGCGCGCCCGGGATCCAGAATCCTGGTACCTCCACGATTCGATGGGAGATGAGCTCACGAGCGCTCTCGCTTCGCTCCCCGATGGGTATCGAAAGATCGTGCTCCTTGCATGCGTCGAGGAGCTCAAGTACCGAGAGATCGCCGACATGCTCGGTATTCCGGTGGGAACCGTGATGTCTCGCCTGTTTCGCGCCAGGCAGAAGCTCGAGGAGAAGCTCGCCTCGCACGTGGTGACGGAGGAACGATTGCGGGCTGCGTAATGGACGACCTACTTCAGCGGCTGCGCGTTCCCTCGTGAATCGAGGATCTCATAGGCCCACGGACCGTCGGGGAATTGCTCCTCGCTGGCCTCGCCGCGCATGTCCGTGGTGCCGCACTTCACGAGCCCGGTTGGATCCACGAATACGTAACGCTCGTGCTTGAGGGGCATGCCGTCTTCGCTCGTGAAATACGCGCGTGCAAAGCTGTCTCTCGGCTGCCGTCCCGACCCGTGCTCGAGCACTCGTGCCGAAGCCGCGCGAACCCAGGAATCGCTTTCCTTTTCGATCGCACGGCGGGCCGGCTCGGTGTCGCCACTGGCTCCCAGGGCGAGGACCGCGCTCGCACGGGCATAGGGACTCACGTCGCGATCTGCGATTTCTGTCAGGCGCTTGTGCGCCTCGTCGCCACCCATCCGTGCGAGGAGAAGTGAAGCGTTCGCCCGAACCAGCGGGTGGCCGTGCGAGGCCAGGAACAGGGCATCGGCGTGCGCTAGGGGCGTGGCCACCCGAGACAGGGCCGCGGTGGCGTTAATCGCCGTGCACAGATCGCGGCTTCGTGCTGCACGGAGGAGTGGGTCCATGGGCACGCCCGAGAGCTTTCCCAACGACCAGGCCGCGGCGGCCTGGGAGACGGTGTCGTCGCCCAGCACTTTCTCGACGAGCAGTGGAACGGCCCGGGTGCCTCCGAAGTTGCCGAGCGCTTCGAGCGCCTTGGGAGCGAGGTGGCGGGACGGCTCGCGGGCGATCTCCATGAGCACGGGGAGGCTCCCCCGGTCCTGCATGGCGGACAGCACGTCAATGGCCCCAAGAGAAAGGGCTGTGCTTTCGCCCCGGGCGATGGCCGTCATCAGGTGGCCAGCAGCCAGGTGCGGCGTGCGCCGAAGGACACCTTGCAGGGCCGTCAGGGCCTCGCTCTGAAACAAGGACTCCTTGGATTCCACCAGGGCAAGAAGGCTGGGAATGCTCGTCGGATCGCGAAGCAAGGCGAGCGCCGTCGCGGCTTCGCGTCTGACCGCGGGGTCGCGGCTCGAAATCAGCGACAGAAGGCGGCTCGTCGCCCGCCTGTCCCCAATGCTGCCAAGGGCTCGAATGGCTTCGGCGCGCACGGGCTCTGGCGACGTGGGCCCAGCGAGAGCCAGGAGGGCCGGCACTGCCGCACGGGAACGCAAGCGGCCTAGGTATCGCGCGGCCAGAGAGCGCACCAGCGGATCCTCATCGGCAAGGGCATGGATGAGCACGTCCGCGCCGCGACCGTCGACGATGGGCTCGAGCGCCCGCATGACCTTGCGTCGCACCTCCAGGCTGGGATTGCCCGCAAGAGCGAGCAACGGGAGGAAGGCACCGGGATCTGCCAAGTGGCCCAGCGCGTCGACCAAGACCTCGAGGGGCACGCGGTTCTTGTGGAGCTCGGCCAAAAGCGCCGGTGTGGCCTGGCGATCTTTGAGCGCCGAAAGGATCGACACGGCGCTTGCTGGATCACAGTCCAAGTGACCTCCAAGGCACTCCACGAGGGGTGCGAGCGCACGCGACCCAGCCAAGAGGAGCGCCTCGCGGGCAGCAGGCCGCACCGATTCTTTTTCCAGCGCCTGCACGAGGGCCCGCACCGCCGCAGGATCGCCGATCTGACCCAGGGCCAGCGCCACCTTGGCCCGGAACTCGTCGCCAAAGCGATCGAGCAGGGGAATGAGCTCTGCCACGGCGCTCGTCGCGCGCAGGTTTCCTAGCGCTTCGACTGCGGCAATCCTCACTTCCTCCATGGGATCGACGAGGAGCCGAAGCAGCGCCGAAGTCGCGTTCGGATCCCCGAGCCTCCCCACGGCTTCGATGGCCGCCACGCGCACCTCTCTCGACGTGTCGTCGAATCGCTCGAGGAGCGGAATGACTGAGCGCTTGTCCCCACACGCGAGTAGCTCTTGGGCCGCGGCACGGCGAACCAGGGCACTGTCGTCGTCAAGGCGTGCGGCCAAGGCGGCTGCGACGTCCTTGCCTCCGATCCTGCCGAGCGCCTCCACTGCAGCTCGGCGCACGTCCGCTTCGCTGTCCACAAGGGTCCGCGTTAGGGCCGCGACAGCCCGCGGCGACGCGATGTCACCCAGGACGCCGGCCGCCGCGACGCGGACCGTCTTGTCTGGAGAGGAAAGCCATTCTGCGACTTTCTCTACGGTCTCCTCGACCTTGGCCTTCCCGAGGACAACCGCGGCGGCCAGCCGCACCTCGGGTGAAGGGTCGTCCAACACCGGGAGCAGGTACGGCTTGGTCGCTTCGATATCTCCCCCCGCGAGGTCCTGGATGGCGTGGACCCGACGCTTGGGATCAGGCGCCTTGAGCCCCTCGGCGGCGGCGAGGAGCTTGCCAGCCCAGTCGAACGCGCCGAGAAGTAGTGGGAGGGCGAGAAGCCACGGCACCCTGAGGCGCATGCGCTGGAAGTATAGCGCCGCCTCGTTGAAACGTGCACGAAAGCAGGCATAAGATTCGCCGGAAGAGAGGAACCCAATGAAGCTGGAACTTTTTACCGAGATCTTGTCCCGGCACTTGGATGCACGAAAAGAAGGCTCGTGCTACCTGGTCTCCGGGGATACCGAGCTCACTCTGTTTGTGGCCCTCGAAGGGGAAACCCTCCCCATCTCGCGCGTGACGCGGGTCGAGGTGCTCGATTCGCTCCTCGTCCTCGATACGGTCAAGGGCGAGCGTTACGTGGTGTCCCGGGACGAAATCCGCGCCGTGAAGATGGATCGCGCGGACACCTCCAGGCGGGATCGCGGCGCGGGGTTCGGGAAGTAGGACTAAGTCCGTCGACGAGGAGGCGGCATGGAGTGCGACGGGATCGCTGGGGCCACGGTGGGTGCGCTCTTTTCGGCTTCAAAAGAAAGCGATTGAGCGACCCCCGAATCGACCGGCAGCTCGGGGGCTGCACGGCCGTCCCGGCCCTCGCGCCCGTTGTCCCAGAACGGCCTGGGCGCATCCGCCGAGTCGAGGACGTGTTCCGTTAGAAAGCGGACCGTGCTCTCCACGCGCCCCTTCGGGGGCCTTCCGGACATGGTGATCCCCTGGGATGCAGAGACGGCCATGGTGGTCGCCGGCGCCGACGCGTCGGCGCCAACGTCGCCAGTATCGGGAGCTGCCGTGGGGGCTCCGGCACCCATGGCTTGCGTCGCCCCTTGATGCACAGCTGCTTCTTCGCGCTGCCAAGGGTACTCAATCCGCACGTGGTGCGCGTGCTTGAGGATCTCCACCAAGGTGTTCGCGATCGTCCGAAGCTCGGCCATGGTCAAGCCAGAGTCGTCGAGCTGTCCCAGGTGCAGCTTGCCGTACACGATCCTCTGAACCAGGGCCAAAATGGCCCGTGCATTGGGCTGCTTGAGGGATCGTGACGCGGCCTCGACCGCGTCACAAATCGCGAGGATTGCGGTTTCCCGCGTTTGCGGCCGCACGCCTGGGTAGCGAAAGGTATCGATGGTCAGCTTGCGCGGGTTTCCCTGTTCTTGGCACTTGCTCCAGAAGTACTCCAGGATCCCGTCGCCGTGGTGCATGAGCATGAAATCGACGATGGCCTCGGGGAGCCCGCGTTCCCGCGCCACGCGGATCCCCTCGGTCACATGGCGGTAGATTGCTTCTGCTGAGGCCTCTGGCGGGATTTGGTCGTGGGGGCTCTGCTGTCCGGGCTCCAGGTTCTCGATGTAGAACTGGGAATTGAGCGATTTCCCAAGATCGTGGTAGTAGGCACCCACCCGCACGAGGAGCGCGTTCGCACCGATCGCATTGGCCGTAATCTCGGCCATGTTCGCCATGGCCAAGCTGTGCTGCCACGTCCCGGGAGCGCGGGCGGCGATCTGCTTGAGGAGCGGGCTCTCGAGATCCGCATGCTCGATGAGGCGAGACCTCGGAACTTCCCCGAGGAGCCGTTCCACGGAAGGACGCAAGAAAAGCGCGACGGGACCTGCGAGGAGCCCCCCTGCCGCAGACGCCAAGAGCGCCGAGTGGATGGGGTCCTTGAGCTCGACCAAGGATAAGTCTTGGGCATAGAGAAACGTCGTGGCCACGTACGCTCCACTCGCGGCCAACGCCGACGCGAGAGCTGAGACGAAGAACGACCGCTTGTGCTTGGCCCGCGTGAAAGCCAGGAGTGCCCCTATCCCCTGGGCGGAGAGCACGATGGCAACCGGTGCGTCGAAGGGGGACAGCGAGGAGACCACCAGGGAAAACGCGATGGCGCAGCCCAATCCGGCGTTTTTATCGACCAACGCGCCTACCAAGAGCGGAAGCGCTCCAGCGGGAATCAGGAACACTGACAGCGGGGTGAGGAGGAGATTGGCCTTTGAAAGGGCCGCCACGACGAGAAGAGAAGCGAGCAC
>JACQUZ010000002.1 GCA_016210055.1 Deltaproteobacteria bacterium
CGATCCTCCCCCGTGCCTTGTCGCCCAGCGCCTCGAGCTCCTCAAAGGTGGAGACCACGACGATTTCAGCGACGATCCCTTTCTTGGCCGTGCCGACGGTGCCGCCCAGCCCGAGGACGCGCAGCCCACGCTGGATCGGCAGGACGATCTCGGCCGATTCCTCACCCCGAACCCAGTTGGGCACCATGACCTTTTCCTTGCGCACCTCGTGCCCGTCGGCAGCCATGGTGGCCATGGCCCAAGCGATGGCCCGGTCGAGGGCGACCGAACCGCTCAAGCGAGGCCCGATGCGGTCCGTCAGGTACTCGAGCTTCTTCCAGGCATCCTGATCCGATCTGGCGGCGGCAAAGATGCGCTGGGCGGTTTCACGGTAGGTGGCCACAAGGGGGGAGGGCGCCGGAGGAGGAGCCGCTTCGGGTGCCATGATGTTTGCCGGCATGACGGCCGGTGGCTTGAGGGCCGGTATCTCCCGAGGCGCAGGTGAGGCGACGGCGGTGGGTCTCGTCGCCGACTGCCCCCCGCAGGATGTGAAGAGGAGAGTTGCCACGAGGGCATGACGAGTGGATGGTTTCATGAGGCTACTCTCGCATGGCCTTGATGGGTGACACCCTTGCCGCGCGCACGGCTGGGAACAGCCCCCCGAGGAGACCCATGATCGTGGCCGCGACCATCGAGCCGAGCAAGATCCCCGGGGTGGGGTTGAACGAGAAGACGATCTCCGACCAGGTTTGGAAGTTCATCATCGAGAACTTGACGAAGCCCATCCCGAGCGACGCGACAGCTCCAATGATGCCGCCCAGGATCGCGAGCAAGCAGGCTTCCACGATGAACGAGAAGAGAATGCTCGCTCTCGAGAAGCCCAGGGCCCTAAGCGTTCCGATCTCCTTCATCCGGTGCGCCACGGCCGCGTACATGGTGATCATCGCGCCGATCATCGCGCCGCTGGCGAAGAACACGGCGATGAGGAGACCGATGATCGTGATGAACCACGTGGTCCCCTCGGACTGGTCCTCGAGGAAGCGAGGCTCGGTTCTCGCCTCGAGGCCCAAGCGCTTGTCTTGCTCGATGACGGCCTTGAAGGCGTCGAACTTGGTCGGGGTCTCGAGCTTGACCCGAACCGACGACACGATCCCCTGCCTTCCGAAGGATTCGCGAACATGGTCGATGTCGCCCCACACCTCGGATTCATAGGAGGAGTCGTCGGCCGAGAAGACCCCCACCACCGTGACCGGGCGGTTGCGCCTGAGCTCGAAGGATTGCCCCAAGTCGAGCCCCTTGAAGCGGCCCCGGATTCGCTCGCCGATGATGACCTCGGCGGTCCCCGGCTGGGCTGGCTTGCCAGCGACGATTCGGATTTCCGGCCGGAACGCCATGGACTCGGGAGGCACGCCACGGATTTGCACGTTGGAGACCCCGTCGAAGCCGATCTTTTCCATGGCTGCCACTACGACGAGCTCACCGACACCGAGACCTAGGCCATTGGCGTCTCGCTTGACCCCTGGGGACGCGAGGATCAGCGATACCGTGGGGATGTCGATGTTGCTGCCCATCTCGGACTCGCCCCCCTTGGAAAGCACGACGGCGATGTCGCTTCGTCCTGACTGGCCGAGGGCTTGGTGGATCCCTTGTTTCAACATGAACGCCGAGGCGAAGACGAAGACCACGAGGCCAATGCCTAATGCGCTCGCAATGGTGGTGGTCTTGCGCGCGGCCAAGCTGCGCAGGCTGTAGGTGATTGGGATGAGCGCCATGGTCAGCCTACCTTCCGCAGAGCGTCCACTGCCTTGAGCCGTGACGCCTGGTACGCCGGAATCAGCGAGGCGACCAGGGCGAGGAACGTGGCCATGCCGAATGCCATGGCCGCGGTGTCAGGCGCCACGGAGAAGTAGGGAAAAAACTGGGGCATGTTCTCGGAAAGCACCTGCCCCACGCCGTTGAGGATGGGAATCGCGAGGCCAATCCCCAGCCCGCCGCCGAGCACGCCGATCGCGAGAGCTTCGCCAATCACGGTCAAGGCGACGTGCTTGGGAAGGAACCCGATCGCCTTCATGACCCCGTGCTCGCTCGTGCGCTCGCGTACCCCCATGGCAATGGTATTACCGAGGATCAGCATCATGATTAAGAGAATGGCCACCGTAATGATGTCTACGGCCTTTAACACCGCGGAGATCATCCCCATGAACGAGAGCTGAAACGCTCGCTCGCCCATGCTCAGGGTCTGGATGTCCCTCTCGTCGAAGAGCTTGTCGATGGTCGAGCTCACCGCGGCCACCTGCGACGGATCCGAGACACGGGTGACGACCCAACCAATCTTGTCCTTCATCCGGTCTTCGAGCGACTCGTTGAGGTAGTCCCAATGGAACAGGAACGAGCTTCGGTCCACGGTCTTTCGGGTGGCGGTGTAGATGCCCGAGATTCGGAACTTCCAGTCGCCGCGATAGATGCTCCCCTCGAGGGTCACGGTGTCTCCGACCTTCCAGCCCATCTTCTTGAGGAGCTGGTCCCCGACGAGCGCTCCTTGACGGTCGGCCATCCACCGCTCTTTGACCTCTGGGGCAATCGCGACCTCGTCGTAGACGTCGAAGTAGCTGTTGTCGACGGCCGCGTTGAAGAAGAAATCCTGCGGGCGCTTCGGGTCCTTGGCGCCGAACCAGTTGGCGAACGTGGCCGCCTTGACGCCGGACACCCCCCGGATGTCCTCCACGTAACGCTTGGGCAGGAGGACCACGAAGGTGACCTTGTTTCGGGTCACGACGCGATCCTTGGCCGCAACTTCAGCCGCGGCGTACCACTCCTTGATGACTGTCCTTAGGAGCACGAACGCCATGATGGCGATCGCCACGCCGAGGACGGTGAGCACGTTTCGGAACTTGTTTCGGCGCAGGTTGTTCGTGGCGAGAAGGGGGAAGTTCATGTCAACGTCCCCTTGTTGAGGCGACGGATGATCGTCGCCCGCTCTGCGGCCGCTGGGTCGTGGGTGACCATGAAGATCGTCTTGCCGAACTCCTTGTTCAACTTCTCGAGGAGCGCGAGCACGTCGTCGGCACTCTGGCGGTCCAAGTCACCGGTGGGCTCGTCGGCGACGATGATCTGCGGGTCCGTGACCAGGGCGCGGGCAATGGCGACCCGCTGTTCCTGACCGCCCGAGAGCTGGCGGGGGAAGTGGTTCACGCGCTCTTCGAGGCCGACCACGCGAAGGGCGGTCTGGGCGCGCTTCTTTCGCTCGCCAGAGGAGAGCTTGGTGAGGAGCAGGGGCAGCTCCACGTTCTGGAGGGCGGTGAGCACCGGGAGGAGGTTGTAGGACTGGAAGATGAATCCGATGGTGCGGGAGCGCCAGTTCGCCAGGGCTGTATCCGACATGGCGTGAAGCTGGGAGCTTGCCACCTCGACAGTGCCCTCGGAGGGGCGGTCGAGCCCCGCGATCAGGTTGAGCAGGGTGGACTTCCCAGAGCCCGACGGACCCATGAGCGCTTCGAAGGATCCCTTGGGCACCTCGAGGTCGAGCCCCTGGAGCACCTTCACCGACTCCTTCCCACGCCAGAAGGTCTTGCGGATGCCACGGAGGCTAACGATAGGCTTTTCCATTACTCGGTCCTTTCCTTCACGCGCGTTCCATCGACTAGGTTAGGGGGTGGCGTGTTCACGATACGGGTTCCGGCCGGCGGGCCTTGCCTGAGCTCGACGCCATAGCCGGAGGACGAGCCCAGGACGACCGGCGTCATGCGCACGCGGTCGCCGTCCAGGACAAAGACGACCTTGGTCCCCGCCCGGTCGGCAACCGCCGTGCCCGGAACGACGAGCTTCGGCGGTTCCTTCATGGCCTGGGCGTCGAGCTCCATGGCTAGGAAGCTGACGCGCGCGGCCATGTCAGGCAAGACGCCGGTCATGTCGTCGAGGAATTTCACCCTTACCATCACGGTCGCCTTGGCGCGATTCACCCGCGGGCTGATCTCCACCGCCTGACCTCGATGCCGCTTGCTCGGCATGGCGTCAAGGACGATTTCGCACGGTGCGCCCACCTTGACCATGGAGAGGCGCGCCTCGGCTACGTCGGTCTCGACGAGGAGCGTGCCGAAGTCCGCGAGCTCGAGGATTGGTCCACTGCCAGCAAGCGGCCCGACGAGCTCGCCGACCTCCGCGGGCTTGGTGACCACCTTGCCATCCATGGGGGCATGGATGGTCATGTGCTTCAGATTCACGGCAAGCGCCTGGATTTCTGCTTCGGCGGCCCTGGCTTCGGCGTCGGCGGCGCCGGCCGCCTGCTTGAGCGAATGGACGCGGGCGTCGAGGTCCGCGGCATTGGCGGGCGGTGCTACGCCTCTTTCGACGAGGGTGTGTTCACGGTCCGCTTGCAGGACGGCCTCTGCCATGTTGGCGCGCGCCGCGAGTGCCCGGGCCTTAGCGGCTGCAGCGCGGGAGCGGGCGGTGGCGATGGCCGTGCGCTGGTCGATGTCTTCGAGCTCGACGAGGACTTGGCCGGCCTTGACCGTGTCACCTTCCTTAACCGCCACGCGCGCGATGCGGCCGGCCACGTTCGCCCCAACCTTGGACACGAGCTGCGGAACGACGTAGCCAGTGGAGGCGAGCTCCACTTGCGCCTGGGCGGGGGATACCAGCGCTACCTCGGTCACGCGCACCTCGGTCTTGAACAACTTGGCGCGCAGGTACGAAGACACGACGAGGTACGTGCCCCCAAGGACCGCTAAGGAGACCACGAGTATCGCGACCAGCCGCAGGGCACTCCCACGTTTTTCCGGATTTTCTTCGCGGTCGATCCTTAGAGAGGCGAGATCTTGCGACAATTTGTCGGACATCGGAGTCGGAACATACACGATTCGAGGGGGCACGCTACAGGCTGCCATGCACGGCACCCTTCGAGCTTCGGGGGAACTACGGTCGACCGTAGTTCAGTGGAATCTACGGACATCCGCCTGCGCGCTTGGTTGGCGCCGGGCGCGTGGAGGCGCGTAGTCGGTATCTCGCGACGACCAAGCGTACCCATGTGGTTAACACTACTGTGTCACTTCCGGGCCGTCGCGAGAGCGCAGCCCGCCGCGGCAGATCGCGGCGGCGCCCGGAGCGAGCGACGAAGGCGTACTGAAGTACGCCGAGGAGCAAGCGAGGACGCACGGCGCGAGATGCCCGGCGGATGCGCTCGCAGCAGGCGCGGAAGTGACACGGTAGTGCTA
>JACQUZ010000034.1 GCA_016210055.1 Deltaproteobacteria bacterium
GATGCGCAGCGCCGCTGGCGGCTGACCGGCGAGCGGACCCGCGACCAGAGCTACACGCTCGAGGCGCTGCGCCTGCACGGCGCGTTTACGGGCGATCCTGAGATCGACAACATCCTCGTGGCCTTCGTGCGGCCACCGGACCAGGGGGCGGCCTGATGCGCGGGCGCCTCATCAACCCGTTCCTGGCGGAGATCGCCCGGCTCGACACCACTGCCACGGCGGCGGACCCGGATGCGACGGGCCCGCTCGTCTCCGGCTACGACCCGGACTTCAAGGAGACGGTGGTGCTCGACGACGCAGGCGCTCGACGCGACGCACGGCAGGAGATGCCGCCGATGCTCGTGCCCTGCCAGGTCGAGGTCGGGGCCTTCGAGGCGCTCCAGCAGCTCGCGACGGGGACTTCGCCCAACTCGCGCGTCGTCCTGGTCTTCCACTTCCAGGACCTCGAACGCATGGGCCTGGTCGACGCCGCTTCCGGCGACGCGCTCATCCGTGTGAACGACCGCCTCGTCGCCATCCACGACGTGGCCGGCAACCTCGTCCAGCGCGTGCGCACGCCGCCCGGACTGTACGCGACCGAGGTTGCGCCTCAGTCCTTTGGACTGGGCTCGGCCCGAAACCTCCTGCTCGTCACGTTCGATGAACGCGAACTCGGCCCGCGAGGCGCGGCGTGAAAAACTGCAAGGCGAAGCGCGCGCGAGCTCCGCTCCAACCTTTGAAGACAAGGTCATAATGTGCTCAACAATGTGCTCAACCTAAGGACACGATGCCCGAGACACAAGAAGATCGATCGGCTCTTTCACGTTTAAAGACCGTCGGACTAGCGTTTGGCTTCGTTGTTGTGAGCGTGGCATGCAGGCTTGTCTTCTGGCGGACCCTCTCGTTTCTGGGGGACGAGAAGTCGATCGTTCGAAACACTGTGATCGGCATTCTGACGCTGGGACTGGTCGTAGCGGCGACCCTTCTCGCGCAGCGATGGCGCCCAACCCTGCAGCGGAAAGATCTGGTCTTGGTCCCCGTTGTGGGTTCCCGGAGCGCTCCCCTGGTCTTTTGGGGACTGCTGGCAGGAGCCCTGTTGTTCGCAATCGTGTTTGCGCTCGTGCTGGCCACCGGTGGCATCCATGTCGAGTGGAAACCGATCGGATTCCTCGCCTTGGCGAGCGTGCTTCTGACCGCCTTCTTCGCGACGATCCTGAACGCTGCGTGGGAAGAGTACACGTTCCGGGGATGGCCGTTCTCGGTGTGTGCTCGAGCTCTCGGTCCCCATGTGATCGCGATCGGTCTTGGAGCTGCATTTGGGTTGGCGCATCTCTTCAACCCCAAGTGGACGGTGGCCGCGATCGTCTCGGTGGCACTCGCGGGTTTTCTTCTCAGCTACGCGATGCTGGCGTCGAAGAACATCCTGTTCCCGATCGGCATGCACGTCGGCTGGAACTTCACCCAATCGTTGCTGACATCATCTCGATTTTGGGAGGTGACGAAACACAGCAATCCATGGCTATCCGGTGGCGAGTGGGGTCTGGAAGGAAGCGCGATAGGCATCGGCGTCACAGCACTCGCAGCTGCGGTTGCGTTAACGGTGTTTCTGAGGTCTGAGGCTCGACCTTCTTCTGCTTTGGGTTCCTGCGTGGTTGCGAGTACGCCGGAACCCGAGACTGATGGGCATACGATCGGTCCGCGCGGCGCGGCGTGAAAATCACCACGGTCGGCGACTGGCAGCTCGCTCGCCAGCTCGTCTCCACCGCGCAGAAGCGCGTGAAGGACGCGGCCGACAAGGCCGTGCTCCAGGAGGCCCAGTTCTACCGCACCAAGATTCTCGAGGGTCTTCGGAGCAGGCGCCCGGCGATCAGCCGCGCGTGAATTAGCCGGGCGGGGCCTTCGTCGGCGTTCCGCGCACCGCCAAGGGCGCCTCGGGCCAGCCGCTCCTCAACGTCGCCGCGGTCCACGAGTCCGGTTCCCGCCCCATCATCATCAAGCTCACGCCCAAGGCGCGAAGGTTCCTCTATGCCGCCTTCCGCAAGGCCGGGCTCGATAACCCCAAGGGCGACGATCCCTTCACCAGTTCGGGCGGGTCCACGCGGGGTCTTGAGTTGGTTTCAATTCGTGGCGGAGGGGTACGTGAACGGGGTTGAGGGGAAATCCGCGAAACGCAAGGCCGTCGCGACTGCTAGCGGCAGTATAGGGTGCCGCGGATGTGGCAGTCCCCGCCGTTGCTATCGTGCTCCTCGCAACCTAGCCGCACGGACTCGCGGCCCCAGTCTTCGGAAAGCTCTTTTTCCCCGCCGTGGATGTTCCACGTGCCGAAAGAGCAGATTCCGTCGGAAAGGCTATCGGAAGCGCGAACGACTTTCATGACGTTGCCCTTGACCGACTGCAATTCGCTGTCGGATACGGATCCGTATTCAAGGTTGCACGCGGCTACGGCGCCGATCGCGCGTGTCCCGGTGGGACAATAGGCTGTCTTCTCGCAGCCGTTATTGTTCCCGGTTACCTGGCAATCGAAGCTCACTGTCCGCAAGGGACAAGCGCTGCTGCTTGTGTATGAGACCTCGTTGTTGTTGCAGGTGACGGCGTACGGGGAACAGACGGGACGGCCGCTTGTGTCCTTGAACACCGATGTGGTCTCGCCGTGCCGAAGGAAACCGGTTCCGTACACGCTGGATACGTAGCAGCCGGCCAAGCGCACTTTCTCCGTCGTCACGGTGTCGTTGTGCGCGATGTAGTTTGGCTCGTTGCTGCCGTCGTCACGCGTCCTGACCTTGTCGGCTCCCGTGCGCTTGTAGATTTGGTTCCCCATGACCACGTTCTCGCGCGCATAGCTCCGATTATCAGCCCGGCTGCCTCCCTGAAAAACGGAAGCTCCAAGCCTGGAGCAGATCGCCTGCGCGTCAGACTTGCTAAATTCGTCGTCACCACAATACCCACGCCCCTCGCCGCGCGAGCCCAGGTACACCGCCGGATTAGCGCCCGAGTAGTCCTTGTAGTAGAAGACGTTGTCGATGATCTGGTTCTCGCTCGGCGTGCCATGTCGAATCGTGCCACCCTCGCCACAGTTGCGATAGAGGTAGATGCCGCCACCCTCGAGAGACGAGAATCGATTGCTGATGATCTTGTTGCCGGTCGAATTGTCGATGGCCATCTCTTCACGCTTGCGAGTGTAGATTCCCCAAGCGTAGTCCTTGCGGCTCGTCGTGTGAAAATAGTTGTTTCGCAGGGTGTTAAAGCCCGATTCGGTGTCGAGATACACTCCCACGCTTTCCGATTCACCGGTGATCTCTGAGTTCTCGAGCGTGACGTAGGTCACTCCTGGCGCAATATAAAATGGGGTGCGGACTCCAGTGCCGGTGATCTTGAGGTCGTCGAGGAAAATCCTCCGTGGCGCGTTGTTGCGCGCGCGACGGATGTGATGGGTGCAAAGCGAGGATTCCTGCAGGTCGTCACCTTCGCCATTCTTTGCCATTCCATATATGCGCATCGAGCCGACGATATTGCAGTGCTTGACGGTAACGTCCTGGGGGCGTTCCCACCGATTCGTCGTCTGGTCCGGAGAACCAGGCAAGGGCGTCACCGAGTACTTGCGGGATCGAATCTCGATCATGTCCTTTCCCTCGTTGATCGTGCCCTCGCCGCCGTTGATCGTTGCGTTGTTGCAATCAACGGTCACGCCCGAGGCCGCCGAGCCTTCCAAAATGATCCGTCGGGTCACGACGTCATGCGGCTCGAGCTTGAGATTGCAGGTTACCGAGACCGTGGTCGAGCTCGACGTGGCTGGTGCAAGTACCTTGTCTTGCACGAATGACCTCGTGCAGTCTTCCGCGGCGGATGCGCCATCCGCCGCCGCGATCGCCCCAAACAAAATGCCTACTGTCACTGCTCTTTTCATCGCCATTGCCTTTCGACATCTGGTGGTTGGTCGCAGTACGCGACGAATGCGTACAGCTGTTATGCAAGCCGGTCGGACCGCGAATGACGCGGTGAGCTTGCACCCGACATGCCAGGCAGCTCCGTCGTCATCTCCATGAAATCGCAAGGAGACGACACCACGTGCACTTTCCCTGTATCGCCCTGCGCATGTGACGGTGACGCCACCAGCGTGTGACTGCGTGTCGTCTGGGAACGCAATCGTCGCCGAATCGCCGTTCTGTCACCTCTCGCACACCTGTCACGCGAGCGTCACCTCGTGAGAGCGTGACGCTGCCTCAAGCTTGAGCGTCCATCCCTCGCAATTCCGAGGGGCTTCGCCTCCCGCGACCTGGTCCATGCCGTGCAACAGGCCGGGCGATCAAGGCGTGAGGGATGGCCATGCCAGCGAATGGGGCTGTCTTGTCGGCCCCTGGCCGTGGACTCGCCATCCTTTCCTCCGAACCAGGAATAGAGAAGGGTTCCCGAGCACCGTCGTCACCATCGCGCTGCAAGGGCATCCGCAAATTGTTTAGCAAGGAGACGGCGCGATGAGTCGAATGGCAAGGTTCATGGCAGGGGCAGCGAGGCCCGAGGCGCGTGGTTATCGCGCCTCATGTCCAGTGGGAAATGACATGCCGAGATCTGCCCTAGTGCGTGCGAGTGCATTGAACCGCGTGCGTCGCGTGCTCGCACTGTTCCTGTTTCTCTCATTTACCACGTCGAGCATGCCGAAGGCGCTTGCCTTCAAGATAAAGACTCACGTGGTGACCTCGAACGTCGCCATGATGGACTTGGTGGACGGCGAGGCTCACTTGCCCGGGCTCACATCGGTGCACCGCATCGACGACGACCTTCTGCGCGAGGTGCTCGGTGATGTAGCTTGGCCAGTTGATGCCTCCCTCAGGCAGGCTTGCGAAGACCTGGATCCAGTCCTCGACTGCCATCAATTCGATGCCCCAGAAATACCGATTCAGAATCCGCACCTGCAACAGGCGATCTTCCTCTATCCGCAGTTCGTACGCGCGGGCGCCATTGGTCCTGATGGGTGGTCCGACCTGATTTGGGGGCAGCAATTGCCCCACGTGAACCACGGTCGCCTCGAACACGGCGAGCCGACGTTGTGGCGCAAGAAGTTTGGGGGCAGCAACAAGAGCGACATTTATTCCGGCTTGCCGTTCCATATCCGCCAAAGAGTGGGAGGGGACGACGTCTGGCCTTTCAAGGACCAGGCGTTTCGTGATCCGTTGGATCCATTTACGTGGCGCTCGATTGACCACGGCATCTACCTGCTTTGGAAGGCGATGCGTTACAACGCCACCGCGCCAACCTGGAGTCCCGCGTACCACAAGCACCTGCAGGCGCTGGCGTTCGCTTACGGCTATCTGCTCCACATGGCCGGCGACGCCAACAACCACGCCATCGTGAACCGCATGGTGGGTGAGTATTTCAATCTCTTTACGGGGGGTGGCCTCTACGGAAAACCCACCGAGGAGATCAAGCATGTTGTCCTCGAAGCGTTCCAGGACCACGCCGTTATGCCCGAGATGTTCTCCAATGCTGCTTACACCGAGGATCCGGACAACTACGACGGGAAGTTCCTTGGCAACAACGCGGTCGTGTTGCCCGACGGCGCGAAATTGCCGTCGATCAGCTGTCCGGTGCCAGAGCAGCCTCGGTGGAAGTACTGCAACCCGCTCAAGGAGTTCTCGTCGAGCACAGTGAGCTCTAGCCCCTTTGCACGCTCCTGCCAGGGCCTTGCAGAGAATCCTTGGGGCGCCTGTGATCCGTGGCGGAAGAGCTGTTTCACGCAGTCCCAGGCCGACCAGAAGCAGGCGGAATTCGAGAAGAAAGTGAACGATGATTGTGGCTATGTCGTCGAAGGCGTGGTGTGCCCTAACGACCCCACGGCCGGACTGTGCAATCGTACTTTCGAAGGCGCGCAGGTCCCGTTGAACGCATCCTGTAATCCCAACAAGGTTGTTGTCACCAGGTTCGGCCCATTCACCAAGCGGGTAAACGAGTGCATCCTGGTCAACTGCGCCTACAATTCCCGCGCTTGTCCGATTCCTGGATTCCTTGGCTTTGAAGATCCACGGGCACAAGCGGCTAGCTGCAACTCGGATCCTAGCCGCTTTACCGACCCGTCAAAGCAAGCCGAGTTCCTGTACAGCACGGAGATCGACGCGCCGCAGGAGTTCCTCTACCTGACGATGATTGAGGACCCCACGGGTCGCATTCCCGATATCGCGCAGGTGTTGCGCAACGGTCCTGAAATCACGGTCCAGGAAATGGACTATGTACGGAAGCGCAACTTGGCAGGCCCGCACATCAAGCTCCTTCTCGAAGCGCGCGACAAGATGCACAGCTGGGCCGACGCGGTCGAAGGGATCAGCCTCCATCCAGTGCGCCTTGCCGAATCCCTTGCCAAGGAATACGTCGGCGCCATTCCGTTCGTTGGTGACTACCTTGCGGAGTATGGCGTGGGTGCGCTTGCCGATTTCGCGATGGAGGTTCTCGATATTGTCGACAAGCTCGTGTGCGGGCTCACGTTTGGCCTGTTCTGCCCGAACACGGACATTCCAATTCTCACTCCGTCGGTGTTCCTGCGCGAGCGCGCCGCGCTCGTTGACGCGCAGCTTCACCGGTGGCATCAGCTTTCCACCTGCGTGGCACAGAACCTAGTGGCCGGATCGGCCAACCACACTGGTCTCCCACTTGAGGACTCTTGCAGGCGATACAAGTGGTATCGCGACGCGGACCTCGAGAACTCCGTGAAGCGGGTGATCGCCAGCGTGATAGGCAAGCCTCCCACGACGGCTTCGTTGCTGGACCAGTGCATGAAAGGCAAGTCGGCCCGCGACGACGCGCCTCCGGCTCCGTCCATGTCGGTGGACCACGGCAGCGTCGGTCCCAACTTGAAGAAGCTACAGGTCTTCTATTTTGACCACACCATTGGTGAGGTGCTCGGGATCCGCCCGCAGGACCTCGGCATCGATGGAAAACTAGGCCTGATTCTGTGGATCGGCCTGGAAACGCTACTGTTTGACTACGTAGGCGCTCCTCTGAAGAACCTCATGACGGACACCATCGGCGGCATCTGCAACGACGTCATGAAGGAATACCTGCCGCAGGCAATCGCGCTCTACGACACCGTGGAGCTGCTCGGCGACATGCTCAAGAGTGGCACGCCAGAGGTCATGATCAACTTTGCGTACCTCAAGGACGATACCGAATCGGATCCCGACTATGCCGCCAAGATCGAAGCCATCTTGGGCAGCAGCGGCAGCGCGGCTAGAAACGCTTTCGAGGAATTGCGCGCTGGTATCCCAAGGAGCCTCGAGGAGACGAATCGTCGCGTGCGTGTCCTTGCGACGACGCTGCTGCAGTCGGAGTCATTCCTAAAGCTGGAAGGGAAGAAGGTCAAAGAGCTCAAGCGTCTCCTCAACGTGGAGCGTTCGGGGCAGGCGATGGTTGCCAAGCGCTTCAACGCGTTTTTCAACACCGTGCAACTCAACAAGCTTGCGGCCTTTGGCCTGCGTGGCATTCACCAGCTTGAGAAGCTGGCGAATGGGCTTCCCAGCGAGACACTACTCGGGGATGGGGTTGCGCTCGCGACCCTCGTGGACGGGTTGCGAGGAGCACCGGCGCCGACTCGGCTTCGCTTGAGCTGCAATTGGCTAGGTGGTTCGCTTCCGACGTGCGCGTTCTTGCGTGAAGCGGTCGCGATGGCCGACCGCATCGCCACGGCCATATCGTGGTTCGTGCGGCCTAACGGCACAGACTTGCTCTGTCAAGGCGTCGACTACAACCTGCTCTGTAACGGCATTGCAAGCATCGACGATCCCGACGACATGGAGAGTTACCACCATGAAGGCGTAACAGCTCGACTCGTGCGCAATCTTGAAAACCAGCGTCGCGGTGCGCCCGATTTCAACGGACATCGTACTGTTCTCATCGATCGCGTGATTTCTGAGGAACATCCGGAGCTCACCGAGCAGCTTTCTTTCGATCACACCAATTTCTCACTTGCAGCGCCAGCCGCCGACGGGAGCAGCGCGAATGTGACGCGCCTGTTTGCAAACACGTTTGCGCCGTACTACTGCAACAACCCCGGCACATCGGTCAACGCGCGCTACGACAGTGACGGAGACTCGGTGGTGGAGGCCTGTGATAACTGTCCAGGAATATACAATCCCGGTCAGGAAGACGCCAACCTAGACAACATCGGAAACGCCTGCGATCCCGATGAAGATGCAATTCTATCCGAAGACGACAATTGCCCGCTTGTGTACAACCCCGATCAGCAAGACACCGATGGTAATGGCATGGGAGATCGTTGCGAATGCACGCCCAACTCGATCGACAGCGACGGCGATGGCATTAGCGACGCTTGCGACGCGTGTCCCAATGCGTCAGACCCCGAGCAACGTGATTCCGACGGAGACGGAGTAGGTGACGCGTGCGACAATTGTCCACGTGCTTCCAATCCCCTTCAGGCCGACGGTGATGGTGACGGAGTGGGCGATGCCTGCGACGCATGTGCCAGCTCTGACACAGCCGACTCCGACCAAGACGGGACGCCCAACGCTTGCGACAATTGTCCCTTCGTGTCGAACGATCAAGCCGACGCCGATGGCGATGGTATAGGCGATGCGTGTGACAACTGCTTGTCCGTGCAGAATCCAAGCCAGAAAGACGCCGATGCCGACGGCCGTGGCGATGCTTGTGATGCTTGCCCTGCCAAGAAGGACGACGGTAGTGACTTCGATGGAGACGGCTTCCCCGATGCGTGCGACCGGTGTCCCCATGCGGTCAGCGTGCACCAGGGCGATCGCGACAACGACACGATTGCCGACGCCTGCGACAACTGTCCCAATGTGAGCAACGCATTTCAACAAGACGGTGACTGTGACGGTGTCGGCGACGTCTGTGATAACTGCCGCATTAGACCTAACTCGACACAGAAAGACACTGACCGAGATGGGGTTGGCGACACCTGCGACAATTGCGTGATCCGGGCCAACGCGAATCAGAAAGATACCGATCAGGATGGCGTGGGTGACGCTTGCGATAATTGCCGCACGGTTCCCAACCGGGACCAGAGAGATTCCGACCGCGACCGAATTGGCGACGCCTGCGACAATTGCGTGAGCCGGTACAACCCCGACCAACGCGACAGCGATCGCGATGGGAAGGGTGATGTGTGCGATATGTCGACGCCCAGGCCGCGCCCTCCTGGCACTCACGAGCCATAATAGGAGCATGAGTAAATTCCGCGGCATGGGGTCCGCGGGCGCTGCCGCGTGCCGGTTCCGAAGACTTTGAGCTACCGGAAGCGCTCTCTTTCCTGCAAGTCGGGCTAGACCAGCCCATCATCCACCCAAGACGAGGTAGGCTCTGCCCATGGAAACCGACGAGCACGATCCTCGGTCCCGGCTCAGGGAGCTCCCCAAGGTCGACGAGGTCCTGCGTCGCCCAGAGCTTTCCCTGGAGGACTTGCCGCGCTGGGCGCTCGTCGAGGCGGTTCGGCGAGAGGTGGAGCACCTGCGACAGGGGATCCTTAGCGGCAGGTCGTCCTCGGTGGAACTTGCGTCGGAGGACGTGCTCGGCCACGCGCGGCGCTTGTGCCGGCCTTCCCTTACGAAGGTCATTAACGCCACCGGCGTGGTCTTGCATACCAATCTCGGCCGGGCGCCGCTCGCCGAGGAAGCCGCGGCGCGGGCCGCTGAAATGGCTCGGAGCTATTCGAACCTAGAATACGATATCGAGGAGCGTGCACGTGGCTCGCGCCATGATCACCTGCGCTCGTTGCTCTCTCACCTGACGGGAGCCCCAGCGGCCGTGGTGGTGAACAACAACGCGGGGTCCGTGCTTCTAGCCCTTGCCGCGCTGGCCGCCGGCAAAGAAGTGATCGTGTCTCGCGGCGAGCTGATTGAGATCGGCGGATCCTTCCGGGTTCCGGACGTGATGCGGGCCTCGGGCGCTCGCCTCGTCGAGGTCGGTACCACCAACAAGACCAAGGCGGCGGATTACGAAGGTGCCGTCGGCGTTGACACGGCGCTTCTCATGAAGGTCCATCGTTCCAATTTCGCCATGGTGGGCTTCGTTGAGGAGGTGTCCTATGAGGACATGGTGGCGATCGGGGCAAGGAGCGGCGTGCCCGTCCTGATCGACCTCGGCTCCGGCACCTTGGTGGATCCGGCGAGCCTAGAAGGGGCAGGGCTCCCAAGGGAACCCACGGTCGGTGAGGCTGTACGGGCCGGTGCGGCTCTCGTCACGTTCAGCGGAGACAAGCTCCTTGGCGGGCCGCAGGCCGGGATCATCGTCGGATCCGAAGAGGCCGTGGCGCGCGTGCGCCGTCATCCCTTGATGCGCGCGCTTCGGCCGGACAAGATGACGCTCGCCGCGCTCGAGGCCACTTTGGAGCTCTACCGCGACGGAATAGCGCTTTCCAAGGTGCCAGTCCTGCGCATGCTGGCGGCCACGCCGAATGAGCTGGAGGCGCGGGCCATCTCCTTGCGGGATGCCATCGAGCACCACTTGGGAAGCCTTCGTGCCGAGGTGACCGCCATCACATCGGCAGTCGGAGGCGGTGCACTTCCCCTTGCAGAGCCTCCGTCTTACGCCGTTTCCCTGGCGGCGACCGACGGCCGGTCCGCGACGGAGCTCGATGAGGCGTTTCGCCGGTGCGAGCCCCCTGTGGTCGGACGGATTGTCGAGGAGCGACTCGTTCTCGACGTGCGGACGATCCTTCCGGATGAAATGCCAATGGTGGTTGCGGCGGTCAAGGAGGTGGGGGCGCGTGCTACTTGAGCGGCGAATCGTAGTCGTAATACGCGGTCGACCCGTCGAAGATCGCCGGGAGCCCGAGGGTGTCGACGTCGACCCACGCTCCCGACTTCCGCACCTTGAGCTTCTTGTCACCTAGTTGATCCACTTTCATGACCCAGGTGCGCATCCTGTCCCCCTGGAAACGGGTCAGGAGGAAGGTTCCCACGTGGGGCGAGCCAGAATAGAGCACGGGGATGGAGATTCCTGCCTTGTACCAGCTACCCTCGGATGGATAGCCAAATATCCTGTGGTGATGGCCCGCGTAGACGGCCGAGACCCTGGAGGCCGGATCGTTGACGAGTGAGGCGAAGTCGGCCGCGTTGCAACCGTACTTCTCACACTGCGCGGTCAGGTCGTGGAGGTTGAGCACGATCTTCTGGCCGCGTGCTCGGGCGTCGGCCAGGTCTGCCTTGAGCCAGTCCAAGGCCTTGGAGATGTTGAAGCTATATTCCTCGTAGTCCCACCAGTTCGTGCTTTTCCAGCTCCTCGCGTAGGTCGGGTTGTCGTTGAGCTGGACGAAATGGATGTTCCCTACCTCAAAGGAATATCCGAGGCTGCCTTGGTTCTTCTGGTAATTCCAGTAAGCCCACGTCGACCAATCCCAGCTCGTGGAAGTACTGGAGCTGTAATCGAACCTCAATGGATTGAGCGTGCCGACCTGGTTGGCGAGGAACCAGACCATGTGGGAAGAGCAGTAATTGGAGTACGGGAAAAAGCAATCGTCGATGGCGTTAACGTAATCATGATTGCCCAGGCCGTGGTACACGTTCATGTTGAGGCCGACCTCGCCATAGCCGGACTCGTGCCGGTAGTCGGCGTACAGCTCCTTGTATTCGTCCAAGTCATCCCATGCGCCCTCCTCAGCGCTGATGTGCCTGCCGAACTCCGTGAGGTCTCCGTTGACAATGAGCCCGCCGACCCGGCGGTTTCCAAGGTAGCTCTGGACCCTGTGCATCGCCGCGACGAGCCTCTTATTGTAATCCCAGCCAATGGTCTCCTTGTCCGTCCCATAAAGCCGCTTCTCGGTCTCGCAATCCGCCGAGCTCGGGTTGTCTTGGCAATGCGTCCAGTCCAATTGCGGATCGGAGACGAAGAACATGAAGAGGTCGTTGTCCGAGAATGTCCCCCAGTCGAACTTGGAGAACTTGTCGTTGTAATCACTGCCCACCCAGTGGGCGTCGGAGAAGTAGGTCCGACCAATCCCCGAGCCGTTGCCGTGCTCGTAGCCACGCACCCACACCCCCTTGGGAACCCGCAAGGAGGAATAGCTGTCGTTCACGAAGGTATTGCTTGCGCCCTCGCAGAACACGCTCTCGGCGCCGCGGTAGTCCGCGTCCGTGTACGCGGCAAAGCATGCTACCGGCTCGAGGCTCCACGTCTGGTTCTTGCCGCCGTGGCAGGACCAGAGGAGCACGTTCGTGCCGTCTGTGGAGCTCGCGCCCGCCACGTCGATGCACTTGCCGCTGTTCCGACCGACGAGCCGATAGGCGCCGTTCGATGACTCGACGCGGAAGTCCTGGGCGCTCGAGCCGTTGCAACTCCAAAGCTGGATGTTCGTCCCGTCAGCCGTGCCATTGCCAGAGACATCGACGCACTTGCCGCTGTGGCTCGCCACCAGGCGGTAGTAGCCAGCGGCAGTCGTCTCCAGGCGGAATATCTGGTTCTTTCCACCGTGGCACTGCCATTCGATGATGTTGGTCCCGTCGTTCTTCCCGGCGCCGTACACGTCCATGCATGAGTTCGTGAGAAGGGGCAACCGGAGCCGGTAGTAGCCCCAGGAGGCCGGTAGGCTAGCGAGCATGTCTTGGGTTGAGCTGACTTCATCCCCCTCTGGCTCATCGAGGCCAACACACGCGAACGCGGGCACGGCAAGGATTCCCAAGACGACCGATCGGGCTAGAAATGAGTGGCTCCCGGACGACCTTCCACGCATGACACCTCCCCGTTCACCAAGTGGCGTGGCATCTGCACCCGGCATGCCACCTCTTCGTCCGTCCTGCGAGCCCGCCTGCGAGCCCGTGAGACAAGCGCTTTTGCCGCCCGTCGGCATGGAACAGAAAGCTCAGGCAAGATCTCAGGCAAGATCTGTTGACAGAATCCGTAAAGCTCGCTTGCGTCGGTCAACAGGAATTGCAGTGGGCGCTCGCACCACACGTCGTTGGCAGGGAACGCACGTAGGTGCTCTGAGTGCTAACCAGGATCGCGCTCAGCGCGATCCTGGTTAGCTCCGGTGCCGGAAAGAACGAGATCCACCACCAGGGGCATCTGGGCAGTCTACACTGCCAAGGGGGGATGGCCGAGCGCCCGGTCGTGGTTGTACACTCCGCGGCACCGTGCACGAGCGGTGCATATCCTTCGCCCTTCCCGTTCTTGTCGGCCTGGTCGCGTGCAACGAACCGGTCGACACGCCGCGAGCCTCGCCTCCCATTCCCAACTTTGGCCCGGTTCCGACCCCCAGGCAGCTCGCTTGGCAGGAGCTCGAGCAAGTCATGTTCGTCCACTTCGGGGTCAACACCTTCACGGGCAAGGAGTGGGGTGACGGCACGGAGGATCCGAAGATCTTCAATCCAACTCGCCTCGATGCGAGGCAGTGGGCGCGGGTGGCCAGGGAGGCCGGCTTTGCAGGGATTGTCCTGACCGCCAAGCACCACGATGGCTTTGCGCTTTGGCCGAGCCGTACCACCGAGCACTCGGTCAAGAACAGCCCGTGGAAGAACGGTCGTGGCGATGTCGTCAAGGAGGTCGCCGAAGCCTGCCGCGAGGCGGGGTTGAAGTTCGGCGTCTATCTGTCCCCCTGGGACCGCCACGAGCCCACCTACGGCACGGAGGCTTACAACGACTTCTACGTCAACCAGCTCACCGAGCTGCTCACCGGCTATGGCCCCATCTTCGAAGTCTGGCTGGACGGCGCGATTGGCCCCGACGTGAAGGCCTCGCCGTACGACACCGATCGTTGGTACCGGGTGGTCCGCGAGCTTCAGCCCGACGCCGTCATGGCCATCGCCGGGCCGGACGTGCGGTACGTCGGCAACGAAAACGGGGAGGCGGGAGAGACCCAGTGGAGCGTCGTGGGGGATCGCTGGTACCCCTCCGAGTGCGATGTGCCTAACCGCTTCTTCACCTGGTTTTGGAGCGATCCGGGCGAGATCTTGATCAAGCGAGCCGATCAGCTCCTCGAGATCTACTTCCAATCGGTGGGACGCAATTGCGGCCTTCTCCTCAACGTGCCGCCGAACAGCGATGGGCTCATGTCCGAACAAGATCTCGTGCCGCTTAGGGTGTTCGCCGCGTCCCGCGACCGAATCTTCGCCCGCAACCTGGCCCAAGGCGCTGCGTCCTCGGCGAGCAACGTGCGCGCTGGCGACGAGGCGTCGTACGGGGCGGCCCTCGCGGTGGACCGCCACGACGAGACTTTCTGGGCCACCGACGACGACGTCGTGAGCGCCACCTTGGAGCTCGACCTGGGCTCGCCCGTCTTCTTCGACGTCATCGAGATCGAGGAAGCGATTGCCTACGGACAGCGCGTGGAAGCGTATCGAGTCGAGGTCGAAACGAACGGTGTGTTCAACGCCGTGCATGCGGGAACCACCATCGGCCACAAGAGGCTGGCCCGGATCGAGGGCGCGACAACGCGCAGGGTGCGACTGGTCATCGAGGTGTCGAGGGCGGCCCCGGCCATTCGGCGCCTGGGCCTATACGACGACAAGGAGCGACCATGAAAAGTTGGATCTGGATGGCGTCGGCTCTTGCCCTCGGCTGCACGACGTCCGTAGGGGCACGTCACAAGACCACCCGGCTCCGGTTCCTATCCACCCACCACGCCCACGGGACGAACAACCACATGGCGAAGGCGGAAATGATGAGCATCTCCACGCTAGGCGGCGGCGGTGCGAAGAAATTCGCCGCGTACATGACTGCCAAGACCATCACCAGGGACCAAAACCCGATCCCGCCCCTCCGAGTCCGAGCGGTCGTGTTCTTTGCGTAGCTGAACACGCCCGCGAAAAAGAGCGCACCCTCGACGAGGATCGTGCCGCCAACGGAATTCCAAAGCCCAAGCCCCACGCGCGCGCTCCCTCCGGGGACGATGGGCATGTCCGGGCGATGGCTGACGAAGTCCAGGATCCAATGACTGAACACGGCCAACGCGATAACCACTGACTCGCGCTTGTAGCGGGTCACGGCGTAATAGAGGAGCCCGAGCCCGAGCGACCAGCCGAGCGACGTGACCAGGCTGTGGGAGTAGGGGTAATGATGCAGGTCCAGCGGATTGACCGCGGTAATCCCCGGGACGATGCGGACAGACTCCGCACCGGTGGCGAGGAAGATGGGCCACAGCATGTCGAGAAGAAGTGGTGCGACCATGAGCATCCCGAGTGACGCCCGCGGCGCCATGCTCTTTCCTGCAAATCCAACTGCGAAGTGGCCGACGAACATGGTCGTGTTGTAATCCGCCCTCCGGCGCCGAGGGTAGGACAAAGTGCAGGCGCCGGGTATACTCGGCCTAGACGCCCGAAAAGGAGTCCAAGGTGAAGAGCACGCGACCCTCGTTGGCCAATGTCGCCACCCATCTGCTCCTGCGCCTCCTTTCGCACCAGTTCAATACCCGGCGGTCGCTTCGCCGGATGATGAAGAGCGTTGATGGTTGGATCGACTTCAGCGTGGGCTTCCGCACCGAGTCCGGTTCCGTGGCACAGGCAATCCGCTTTGCCAATGGCCACGTCAGCGTCGCATCCAGGATTCCGGCCGACGTCTCCACCACGGTCATCTACCAGGATGAGACGGTCCTAAGGGAGAGCTTGTCGCTCCCTCCCAACGAGGTCTTGATTCAAATGATGAAGGGGAAAATGCGGGCCGAGGGGAACCTGGGCTGCCTTTCCCTCTTTCACTTCTACCTGTCGCTCGTCCTGGGCAAGTGGCACGAGCGGCTTCTTTCTCGAGCCAAGCGCGTGGCTGCGAGCGGGCAGCCCACTCGATTGGGCGCCAAGCCATCCCTCCCTGCTGCGCGAGGAGGCGAGCGGCTTGGAGCGGATCCCTACCTATCGCGCTACTCCCTCGAGGACTTCCCTCGGCTCGCGGCCCTGCGTGCCGCCCACTTCGACACCGTTCCCGAGGTCTGCCCGGAGCGTCCGCTCCTTCTCACCCGTTGGTTCCGCGAGAACGGCTTCGAGCGCGACAAGAGCGGCGAGCCGTGGAACCCGGTGCTCAGGCAAGCGCATGCATTCAAGTTCCTGATGGAGCACCGCCGACCGATGATTCGCGAGAACGACCTCATCGGCGGCACGACGACCAGCAAGGACGTCGGCGTGGTGCTCTACCCCGATGCCCACGGCGTGTTGCTCTGGGGCGAGCTGTATTCGATCGGGGACCGGCCGCTCAACCCATGCCGCGTGAGCAAGGAAACCGCGCGGCTGCTTGCGGATCAGGTGTTTCCGTTCTGGCTTCACCGCACGTTTCGCGAGTGGGTCAGGGAGAAGTACCACGCCCCCCTTTGTCAGCGCTTGGACGAGCGGTTCGCCGTGTACTTCATCTGGAAGACGGTTGCCGTCTCCCACACGATCCCGGACTTCCCAAAGATCCTCCGCCTGGGTGCGCGAGGGATCATGGCGGAGATCGATGAGAAGCTCGCGCGGGTAGCGCACGGCGGGGGGGAGGCTCTGCGCGCCATGCGGCTCTGCCTCGAGGGCCTGGTGGCGTACGCCCGAAACGTGGCAAGCAAGGCGCGGCGCGAGGCAGAACGGGCGCCAGAACATGCGAAAGGCTCGGCGCGGCGTGCGGAGCTCCTGCGCATGGCCGAAACATGCGAGCGCGTGCCCGAGCACCCAGCCGCGACCCTCGACGAGGCCCTGCAGTCCATCTGGATCACGTGGGTGGGCATGCACCTCGAGAACACGAACGCCGGCTTGTCCCTCGGCCGGTTGGACCAGTGGCTATTTCCATACTTCGAGGCCGATATCTCCCGCCTCACTGGTGAAGCCGAGCGCGAGGCGTACATCAGGAAGGCTTTGGAGCTCATCGGCTGCTTCTACCTTCGGTGCAACGACCACGTGCCGCTCATCCCGGACATCGGGAACTACCTGTTCGGCGGGAGCTCGGCAAACCAGGCGATCACCCTTGGGGGGGTCACGCGGGAAGGAGAGGACGCGGTCAACGACCTGACCTACGTCTTCCTCAAGGTCACCGAGATGCTGCGGCTCCGCGATCCGAACGTCAACGCCCGTTTCAGCCATGAGAAGAACAGCGACGCGTATCTCGACAGGCTCTGCGAGGTGAACCTGTTGACTACCGCGTCGCCGTCGATCCACGGCGACGAGAATGTCATCCGCTCGCAGGCGCGCCTGGGGTACAGCACCGAGGACGTCCGGGACTGGTCGGCGACCGGTTGCGTCGAGCCCACGATCTCCGGCAAGCACATGGGGCACACCGGCTCCATGATGTTCAACATGGTGGCCGCACTGGAGATGGCCCTCCATGACGGCTACCACCCGCTCATGCGCTGGAAGGTGGGCCCACAGGTGGGCCCCGCACGCGGCGCCTTTGCCAACTTCGAGGAGTTCTTCGACGCCTACCGCGTTCAGCTCGAGTTCCTGATTGACCAGGCTGTGGCCTACAACAGGATGCTGGGCGAGGCCCACAGCGTCCTGCGCCCGACGCCGTTCCTCTCCGCCCTAATGGACGGAACCATCACGAGCGGCCGCGACGTGACGAGCGGCGGCGCAAGATACAACACCTCGGGGGTCGCCTGCATCGGGCTCTCCGACGTGGTGGATTCCCTGATGGTGGTTAGCCAGCTCGTGTTCCGCGAGGGCGTCATTACCCTCGGTGAATTGAGGAATGCCCTGGCCGCCGATTTCGTGGGGCACGAGAAGCTCCACGCGCGCATCATGAAGCGCGTCCCCAAGTTCGGGTCGGGGAGCGAGGAGGCACTCGCCATGGCGCAGCGGGTCGTGAAGCTTATCAACACCTGCTTCGCGGCGCATCGCAACTTCCGTGGCGGCCGTTACACGACGGGGTTCTGGTCGATGTCCAACCACGTGGCGTTCGGCAGCCTGACCGGCGCGCTCCCCTCGGGCAGGCGGGCGGGGAAGGCATTCACGCCGGGGCTCACGCCATCACCCCAGGCGACGAAGAACCTCCTCGACAACCTGCGCGACGTGGCCTCGCTCGACCCCGAGCACATGGACAACAACATCGCGTTCAACATCAAGTTCGTCCCTTCGGCAGGCGAGAGCCGCGCCCAGGCGGTTTCGCACATGCGATCCTATGCGCGGACGTATTTCGAGATGGGCGGCATGCAGATGCAACTCAACGTGGTGAGCTCAGAAACCCTGCGCGACGCCATGGCGCATCCCGAGAACTACCGGGACCTGCTCGTGCGTATTTCGGGCTACAACGCGTACTTCGTGACACTCAACCGTGACATGCAGATCGAGCTGATCGAGCGGGCGGAGTACGGGTAGGCGTGCCCAAGGATCTGGAGAAGAAACAGCCCCTCCTCGTCGAGATCAAGGGCAATTCCTTGGATGACGGGCCGGGCATCCGTTCGGTCGTTTTCTTCAAGGGCTGCCCGCTTGCCTGCGACTGGTGCCACAACGCTGAGACCAAGCGGGTGGGGCCAGAGCTCTCCTTTGACGCCACGAGCTGCGTGAAGAGCGGCGACTGTGCACTCGCCTGTCGTGACGGAGCCATC
Organism: Deltaproteobacteria bacterium; assembly: GCA_016210055.1. GTDB lineage: Bacteria > Myxococcota_A > Polyangia > Haliangiales > SHYZ01 > JACQUZ01. Next base: position 18,425 of record JACQUZ010000034.1, read on the forward strand.
GATCTGCGGCGCAGGGGACTCGTGGACCGGGCACGCTGTACCTCGTGCTTTCTCTGCGTCCCAGCGTGCGGAGCGGGCGCTTTCGAGGTCGTGGGTCGCACGTGGAGCGTGGCCGAAATTGTCCAAGCGCTCATGCGCTATCGGCCCTTCTATCGCACGTCGGGAGGAGGCGTTACCCTGTCCGGCGGCGAGCCGACCCTGTTCATGGAGTTCTGCTCGGAGCTCCTCGTCGAGCTTCGCGCGCGCGACATCCACGTGCTCCTCGAGACCTGTGGTGATTTCAGCTTGGAGCGGTACCTGGCGCTCATCGATCCTCACGTGGATCAGGTCTACTTCGACCTGAAGATCATGGACCCCGAGGCCCACAGGCGCTTCTGTGGCAGGGACAATCGGCGTGTTCTGACCAACTTCGAGGCGCTCTACCGGCGCTATCTCGACGGGGGAACCCCGGTTCTTCCGCGTGTTCCCTTGGTGCCCGAGCGAACAGCGACGGCCGAGAACCTGGCATCGCTCGCCTCGTTCCTCAGGGAAACCGGCGTCAAGCGGGTGGCGCTCCTGCCCTACAACCCGCTCTGGCCGGACAAGGCGCGGAAGGTCGGACATGAGGTGCGCTACGAGCGCAAGGCGTGGATGAGCAAGGAGGAGGTCGCATCAGCGACGAGGTTCTTCGAGGGGTTTGAGATCGGCGGGTGAGCTCGGGGGTGGCGATACGGCGTGCGGCGCTGGTGCGCGGTGCTGGCGCGCCCGGCCTGTCCCTGTCCGGAACCCCGTGGGCTGAGGTTCAAAGGATCGGTGTGGACGCGTCGCTCGCGCACCCCACAACGCCACAACGCTGCAACACCGACTGTCATGCCCGTCCTGTAGAGTAGTGCCCAATCAAACAATGGCGCGAACCCGCAAGCCTGCCCAACTCGAGCTACCAAGACGCGCACGCGACGGCACCCGCCGAGGTGGAGCCCGCGAGGGGGCCGGGCGCAAGTCGAAGGGCGACATGGCCCGAATGCGACACGTGGTTCGCCCCAAGGTAGGGCGGCACCACCCCGTCCACGTCACGCTGCGCTTGGCACCAGGCGTCCACGGGCTGCGCAACCGCCATGCGTGGGCGATCCTGCGCCGCTGCTTCCATGGCGGTCGTGATCGCTTTGGCTTCCGACTCAACCACTTCTCAATCCAGCACACCCACATCCACATGATCGCCGAGGCTGACGACGCGCGGGCGCTCGCACGCGGGATGCAAGGCCTCTGCATCCGCATCGCGTACCACGTCAACAAGCACCTCGAGCGCTCGGGGAAGGTCCTTGCGGACCGCTACCATGTCCACGTCCTGAAGACGCCGCGCGAGACGCGACATGCGCTGGCCTACTGCTTGCTCAACGCCCGGAGGCATGCAGCACAGGAAGGGCTCATGCTCCCACGCGACTGGTACGACCCGTACTCGTCGGCGGGCTACTTCGATGGCTGGGCGGACGGCATGCCGCCGCCGCCCGAGGAGCTGGCCCCGATAGTGCCCGCGCGAACCTGGCTCCTGACCACGGGCTGGCGCCGGCACCGCCTGATTATTCCCTGGGAAGTCCCGGCAAGCGCGCGCGAGTGAAGCGCACCATCACGGGCAACCCAGCAGCGACGGAACGACGCCGCTTGGTGGGCCCATCGAGCCCGCCCCGAGCTGCCCCATGTCGTTTCGCCCCCAGCACGCGACCGAGAGGTCCTTGGCAAGCGCACAGCAATGGGAATTGCCGCAGCTTGCAGCCGTGGCGAGCACCCCTGGTACCTTAAGAGGCACGGCGCTGACCGTGGGATCTCCAAGTCCCAACTGACCTTGGTCGTTCAAGCCCCAGCAGCGGACGCTCCCGTCCTCCCGCAGCGCGCACGCGTGTGAGCCACCGGCTGCCAGGGAGGTGGTAGACCCGAGGGACGGGACCTTGAGCGGCACCGAGCTCCACGACTTGCTCGGATCACCAAGCTGCCGCTGCTTATTGTCGCCCCAGCACCACACCGTCCCGTCGACCTTGCGCGAGCAGCTGAAATCACTGCCTAGGGCGATCTCGACCACATCGGTGAGGCCAGGGACCTGAAGCGCGATGGCGCTTGAGGCGGGCGATGGGACACCGAGCTGACCCACGTGATTCATGCCCCAGCACCACGCGGTGCCATCTGCCCGTCTAGCACACGAGTGGTGAGCTCCTACAGAGACCTGCAGGACTCCTTCGAGTGCCTTGACCTGGACTGGCTCCACCTTCGAGGCGTTGGTGCCATCGCCCAGCTCGCCGCTGGTGTTTTCGCCAAAGCACCAGGCGGTGCCGTCGAGAAGGCGGGCACAAGCATGGGCATTCCCGACGGCGAGTGACGCAACATCGCGGAGGGCGAGTTGGGTAGGACCAGTCGACCCCTCTGCCTTGGCATCCACGTCCCCGGCATCCACGTCCCCGGCATCCACGTCCCCGGCATCCACGTCCCCGGCATCCACGTCCCCGGCATCCACGTCCCCGGCATCCACGTCCCCGGCATCCACGTCCCCGGC
>JACQUZ010000036.1 GCA_016210055.1 Deltaproteobacteria bacterium
CGCCGATTATCATCGGCGGGCAGCAGAAGCTCGGAAAGCTCAGTCCCCTCCATTGACATGGCCCGAGATCCGCGCCACCCTCTTGACCCTTCATGTCCCGGAAGAACTTCGTCCTCGATACCAATGTCCTCCTCCATGATCCGCGGGCGATCCATTACTTCGCGGACAACCACGTCATCATCCCGATCTACGTGATCGAGGAGATCGACTCCTTCAAGAAGGAGCTCTCCGAGCGGGGACGAAATGCCCGCGAGATAGCTCGCCAGCTCGACAGCTTTCGCCAGCTTGGGCGGCTTTCTGAAGGGGTCCCCATCGCCAAGGGAGGCTGGCTGCGCGTGGCCCTCGGGCACCGCGCCTTGCCGGATCCCCTGCGTCGGGCCCAGGTGGCGGATAACTACATTTTGGCCGTTGCGCTCGAGGTGCGGGATTCGGAGCCGGCGGTGCAGACGATCCTCGTCACCAAGGACGTCAACCTGCGCATCCGCGGGGATGCCCTCGGCCTGACCACTGCCGACTACAACGCTGAGAAGATCGACATCCAGGAGCTCTATTCCGGTGCTGGCGAGCTCTCCGTCTCCGGTGCCGAGGTCGACGCATTTTACCAGGAAGGGTCGCTTGCGGCCTCGTCTGACTCCCTCTACCCCAACCAGTTCATCCTGCTCCGCGATCGGGACAACCCAAACCACACGGCACTCGGGCGCTACGACGCCGAGAAGAAGCTCATGGTCCCAGTGCGCAAGCTCCGAGAGGGGACATGGGGCATCCGGCCGCGCAACAAGGAGCAGCACTTCGCCATCGACCTGCTCCTCAATGACGACATCAAGCTGGTGTCCCTAGTGGGAAAGGCGGGAACCGGCAAGACGCTCCTCGCCATCGCTGCTGGGCTACAAAAAGTCGTCGAGGAAAATATCTACCACAAGCTCCTCGTCTCGCGTCCGATCTTTCCCCTCGGCCGCGACATCGGCTACCTCCCCGGCGACATCGAAGAGAAGCTCAATCCCTGGATGCAGCCGATCTACGACAACGTGGAGCTCTTGCTCGGCTTCAACAAGAACGACAAGAAAGACGGTCGCAGCTACACCGAGCTCATTGACCTCGGCTATGTCCAGATCGAGCCCCTCACGTACATCCGGGGCCGCTCGATCCCCAACCAGTTCATGATCGTCGACGAGGCGCAGAACCTCACGCCGCACGAGATCAAGACGATCATCACGCGGGCCGGGGACGGCACCAAGATCGTCCTCACGGGCGATCCCTATCAGATTGACAATCCGTACGTGGACGCGTCGAGCAACGGGATCACCACAGTGGTCGAGCGATTCAAGAATGAACCACTCGCCGGGACCGTCACATTTACCAAGGGGGAGCGCTCAGCCCTGGCGGAGCTCGCCTCGAACGTCTTGTAGGGTGAGAACCGGTCCTTACGGCAGCTCGAACGACGAGAGGATCCTGTCGAACGCCGGGCGGTACCGCTGCCACGCGCCCTTGGGGCTGACCGCAATCACGAAGTAGACATGCCCCCCCGCGTAGGTGGCGTCGATCCGCTGTTCGATGTCCTGGCCTCGGGTAGCTGTCGCGCTCGCCTGGAGGCGGAACCAGGTTCGCCCTGCCGCGTCCACGCTGCGCGAGGCGGCGCGCGAGCTCACGAACCCGGGCATGCCGGCCAGGCTGGCCTGGGCAAGTCCCTCCACGAGGGTCCGGACGGCCCCCTGGGTGTTTTCGCCAAGGTCGTCGGACCACCGGTCCATTCGTCCCACGAAGACCCGTCCCCCCACGTGGTCCGAGATCTCGATCGAATCCTGGTCCAAGAGGCGGGTCACCGTCCAGTCGTCTGGATGGTCGATGCGAAATCCCCCGGGAAGGTGAAGATAGGCCACCATCACGCGCGGTCGGAGAGACGTCATCACCTGGAGCGTGCAGGACAGGACCACCACGCCCGTCGCTGCGAAGCCCATGATCACGTGCACTCTTCTTCGGCATGGCGGCGTGCCCTCGGAGACCTGCGGCGCTGGAATGAACCCGCCGAGCACCAATCCGCCCAAGAGGCCTCCCGTGTGCGCCCAGTTGTCCATCTCCGGGTCAAAGAAACCGGACGCCAAGCTCCACCCAGTCCACACCACGAGCGCGAGCAGCGTGCCTCGATGCATGGGGGGCACCTCGCTGCGGTGCCGCACGTGGAAGGCGATCAAGGCCCCGAGGATTCCAAAGATCGGGCCGGAGATGCCCACCGACACGGCGGGCACGAGAAGGGTGCTGAGACCCTGTGCGCTTATCCCGGTGGCCACAACCAGCGCCAGGAAGGCGCTCCGGCCGAAGATGTTTTCGCACATCCTTCCCAGCACGAGGAGGCCGATGGCGTTGCACAGGAGGTGCGTGAGGCCGCCGTGAAGGAAGTTCGCGGTCACCACGCGCCACCCCTCGCCCCGCGCAATTCGCTCGGCGACCTTTGCGCCGTGGGCGCAAAGGACCGAGGGGTCCTCGAGCCCACCCTGGGCGCTCGTCACAGCGAGCATCGCCGCGCACGCGGCGATGAGGCCCATGGTGATGACAGGTGGCTGCTCGAGGATGGCGTTCCATCCGTTCACGCGGCGTGCCGCCGGCGGAAGGGGAAAAACCTCGACGGCGGCGGGAGAGGGAGCGGGGAGCTTTTGCTCGGTCCCCGGGAAATCCCGCACCCAGGCCATGGATCGAGTTTAACAGGGGACCGGTAAGGGAGGGCCGAGGAACTTGCCGATGCTGAGGCTGCGTGGTGGGTGCTCGTAGGTTAGGCTCTCACTTCCACGCGCGGATGACCCGCTCGACCCCCTTTCTCTGTCTTGCCGTAAGCCCGCCGGCGGCGGCGACGACCAGGCGCTCCGTGCGAAACATGGCCTGCGCGACGCGCTGGACGTCATCCGCAGTCACGGCTTCCATGCGCGCTACTTTTTGATCGAACTCCGACGGGGGGTAAAACAGCTCCGTGCCCCCGAACCAACCTGCCATGGCGTCGGGATCGTCAAAAGCCGACGCCAGGTCTAGGCAGTAGCGACGCTTGGCCTTCCTGAGCTCTCGGTCGGTTACCGGCTCGTCGCGCAACTTGCCCACGAGCACCAGCGACTCCTGTACCAGCTCCGCGAGCTTGGCGTGGGCCGCGGCACCGGAGATTTCGAACTGCGCCGTGTCGTGGAATGGCTCGATGGCAGCGCTCACGTAGTACGCGAGCCCCTTTTGATCACAGAGGGTGTAGTGCAGGCGGGTCGACATTCCGTCGTCGAGCACGCGGCCAAGCGTCTGGAGTGCCACGTAGTCCGGGTGTGACTCGGGGAGTGCGCGAAACAGGAGCTGCACCGACGTCTGGGCCCCGGGGCTTGCGACGTAGGCGAAGTGTGCTCCGTCGTTCATGTCGGGCGGTGGCTCGCTCTTCGCTGGCTCGCCGCTGGGAAGGCTACCAAGCCATCGCGCCGCCGACGTCATGACGGCCTGTGCCTCAACGGGCCCCGACACGCAGAGGATGATGTTCTCGGCCCCGTAGAAGGACGCGAAGTGGCGGCGCACGTCGTCGACGCTGAAGCGCTTGACGTTTTCCATTGGGCCAGTGATTTTTTGCCCCAGGGGGTGGTCCGGGAAAGACGTGCGCCTGGCCAAGTCGTCCAGGTTGATGTCGCGGCCCTCGTCGTCGAGGTCCTCGTTGATTTCTTCCAGGATGATCTGCCGCTCGACGTCAATCTGCGTGAAGGCCGGGGCGCCGAAGATGTCACCAAAGACTTCGAGCCCCTGTGGAACGAGCTCGGGGTCGAGGGAGATCTGGTAGAGAGAGTAGTCGCGCCCTGTCTCCGCATACAGGGTCCCTCCCAGGTCCTCGATGGCGAAGTTGAGGGCATACGAGTTGGGGTACCGGCTGGTGCCGCGGAAGAGCATGTGCTCCACGAAGTGGGAGAGCCCGTTGTCGTCCGGGGTCTCGTATCGGGAGCCAACCTTGGCGTACATGACCACCGCGGCAGAGTGGAGGTGCGGCAGCTCAACGGTCACCACCCGCAAGCCATTGTCGAGGACGCCTTTGACGTGACGGAACTTCGGAAGCATGGAAGCGGCATGCTAGCACGATCGGGTGATGGGGCAGTCGCTTCACCCCGAAACGGCCGCGTGGACCGGGCAACGCCGACACCGAGCGAAAGCAGGCAATGCGCGCGAGTCGTGGCGTAGCGGGGGACGACCTGCATGGACCGAGCGAGCCTGGCCCCACTCCCGTGTACAACCACGTGAAGCCGAACGAATCCCGCAACGACACCCGCAACGCACCTCCGTTGACTCCCCGCTCGCCGGAGGGTACAAACGATGGTGCCCCGTCGATCGAGTATCCGATGTTACTTAAAAAGATCGTGGTAGCCGAAGACGACGATTCGGTAGCACACCTGGTCGCCGCCACGCTCGGAGACGCGGGTTTCCTGTGCCTGCGAGCGCGCGACGGCGACGAGGCAATCACCTTGGTTAGGCGCGAGGCGCCGGACCTCTTGATCCTCGACGTCATGATGCCGCGCTTGGATGGACTCGAGGTTGCCCGTCGCCTCAAGTCGGATCTTCTCGCCTCACGCACGCCCATCCTCATGCTCACGGCGCTCGGGTCGGTAGACGAGCGCATCCGCGGCCTCGATGCCGGAGCGGACGACTACCTGCCCAAGCCGTTCGACCTGCGGGAGCTGGCGGCAAGGGCGCGCGCCTTGATTCGGGCGTCGCGCCGCGAGCGGGATCGCAACCCCACGACCAACCTCCCAGGCTCTACCGCCGTCGAAGACCACGTCGACGCGCTGCTGAAGAAAAAAGCGGCCTGTGCGCTGCTCTACCTGGACATCGACCATTTCGAGGCCTACGCGGACGCTTTTGGATTCCACCGAGCCGACGACGTGGTCGCCGAGCTCGGGGGGCTCATCCTCGAGCGCGCCCGTGCCTACGCTGGAGCGTCGGCCTTCGTGGGTCACGTCGGTGGCGACGATTTTCTGGTCGTGGTCGATTCAGTCGCCGCCGAGGAGCTGGCCCAAGATCTCGTCGAGTCGTTCGACGGGCGCGTCGCCCGCTGGTACACCGGTGAGACCTCGGCCGAGCAGATGGCCACGCGGATGACCCTGTCCATCGCCATCGTCGAGGCGCAGAAGACCGGCGCCAAGACCACCGGCGAGCTGGCGCGGTTCGTGGCCCAAGCCAAGCGCACCTCGAAGAAGCGAGAGGGCTCGAACTTCGTCGTCTGGGGCGAGGGGTAGTAGCCAAGCGAGCCCATCCTAGGTCGCATGCTCGGCGGCAGGAGCACGCAGCCCGATTTCTCAGGGAAGGGCGCGCCGCTGCGGCCCTCGACCACCCCAACATCCTCAAGGTGTACGACGTCGGCGAGTCGAGCGGGGAGTGGAACGATCGGACCTTGCCACAAGCAGAGACCACCACGACCACGGGCGGTGAGTACGTGTTGATTGTGCCCGATCCGGGCGTCGAGCCTTGAGCCTTGAGCCTTGAGCCGGCTACGCTACATCCCTTCTGCCTGGGCTCGAAGGATGTCCAGGACCGAGACGGGGATCTTCACAAAGGCCTCCACGGCCATCGGGTCGAACTGCCCACCGGAGTACTTCTTCAGCTCCGAAATCGCTTCTTCATGAGGGGATCCCCTGCGATAGGGGCGGTCGCTCCGAATCGCGTCGTAGGCGTCGACGATGGAGAAGATGCGGGCCCCAAGGCAGATCTCGTGACTCTTGAGGCCGCGCGGGTAGCCTTTCCCATCCCAGCGTTCCTGGTGGTCGAGGATGATCTGGCGAACCCCATCCATGCTCCCGAGCTCGGCGAGGATCTGCCCGCCGTACTCGGGGTGCTGCTTCATCTCGGCCCATTCCGCGTCGTCGAGCGGGCCCGGCTTGTGGAGCACGGCATCAGGAATCCCGATCTTGCCGATGTCGTGGAGCAACGCGCCCCGCTCCACGGCAAGGAGCTCCTCCCCAGCCAGGCCAACGGCCTCGCCGAGGGCGCGCGCGTACTTGGCCACGCGCCTGGAATGCCGATAGGTTCCCGGGTCCTTGAGGTCCAGGGCGCGCAGGAGTACCTCGGTAATCTGGTCCGAGCGGGTCGAAAGGAGCTGGGCGAGCCGGCGATTCTCCCGCTGCATCGCCGAGTACTCGGCCGCTTGCCGTACCACCCGGCGCAGGTCATCGAGTGACCACGGCTTGGTGAGGATCAGGTCCACGCCCGCGGCTTCCATTTCGCTGGGCTGGAGCTCGGCGTCGGCCTGGCCGCTCACGAGCAGGCGGCAGGTCCCCGGCGAGCGCTCCCTAGCAGCGCGCAGAACCCCGAGCCCGTCGAGCACGGGCATCCGATAATCGGTGGCAACCACGTCGAAGGATTCTGCTTGGAGGAGCTCGACTGCCTGGGGCGAGCTGGTGGTCGTGACGACGCGCAGCTCGGGTCCCCGAAGCGCCCTTTCGAATGCCTTGCAAAGTGCTGGCTCATCGTCAACGTACAGCACGGTTCGAACCATAGGGCTGCCTCGCTTCCACGTGGAGCACGCGGCGTCCGTCTTGCGGGACCGGCTCCTGGAAATCCGATCGGCGGGGATCGCTCGCGCTTGAGTAAAGGGGGGTCGCAGAAACGCGGCAAATGGAGGATAAGGTAAGAACATCGATGACAATGAGGGTTAGGGCCCTATTCCTCCTGCTCCCGCCGCTCTTCGCTTGGCTTCCTCAGCGAGCTCTGGGAACTCCTCACGCTCCACAGGAGCTCGCCGAGGCGGCGAGTCACCTGGCCCGAGGCGAGTACGAGCAGGCCATCGCGCGGGTCACGCCCCTCCTTTCACGCCGGGGGCTTTCGCAGCCCGATCAGGCTGAGGCGTTTCGCATTCACGGACTTGCGCTGTTCCAGGTCGGTCAAAAAGAGCCAGCCGAGCGCTCGATCCTCGCGTACCTCATGCTGGAGCCCGATGCGCACCTGGACCCCATGCTCGTGCCGCCCGAGGCGGTCCTATTCGTCGAGGACGTTCGTAGCCGCCACGCGGGCGAGCTTCGCACCCGCCGTCCCCGTCCCCGCCGCAAGCGGCACGCCGCGCTAAACCTCCTGCCGCCACTTGGGCAGGTGCAAAACGGCGAGCGTGGGAAGGCCATGTTCGTTGGCGTGGCGGAGGGAGTGCTCGCCGCGACCAACGTCGCCACGTTTCTGGTGCTGCGCTCGAATTGCAACGCGGACAAGACGTGCGATCTCGATGGTAGCTTGGCCGGCGCCTTGAAGAAGGCCAACTTGGTCTCTGGCACGCTCCTCATCGGAGTCGTCGTCTATGGGGTCGTCGATGGGTTCCTGGGGCAACGGAGGAAGGAGAAACAGGAGCTCCTCTCGGAAGGTGGAATGCAAGGCGGTTCGTCAGGCATCCTGCTCGACGGATCGCGGGTGGGCGAAGCGCTCATCTTCGGCATAACGCGGCGATTTTAGGCTATTTCCATTTGACCGTGCTTTTCTCGCTAATCTACGATCAGGCTGCCTTGCGAGAGCCCATCCCGTTCGGGAAGTACTTGCTGCTCGAGCGTATCAGCGTGGGCGGAATGGCGGAGGTATTCAAGGCGAAGAGCTTTGGCGTCGAGGGCTTCGAGAAGAACATCGCCATCAAGCGAATTCTTCCGTCCATGGCCGAGGACTCGGAGTTCATCCAGATGTTCATCGACGAGGCCAAGATCGCCGGCCAGCTCTCGCACGCGAACATTTGCCAGATCTTCGAGCTGGGAAAGATCGATGACTCGCACTTCATCGCCATGGAGTTCGTCTGGGGGAAGGACCTCCTCCAGATCCAGCAGAGGCTGCGCAAGGTCGGCCAGTCGATTTCACCCCAGATGGCCGCGTTTATCGCGGCCAAGACGTGTGAGGGCTTGGATTACGCCCACCGGAAAAAGGACGCGCAGGGGCGCCCTCTCTTCATCATTCATCGGGACGTGTCGCCGCAGAACATCCTCGTGAGCTACGAGGGTGAGGTGAAGCTCATCGACTTTGGCATCGCCAAGGCCACCTCGCGATCGTCAAAGACCCAGGCAGGCGTCTTGAAGGGGAAGTTCGGATACATGTCGCCCGAGCAGGTGAGGGGCCTGCCGCTGGACCGGCGTTCCGACCTGTTCGCCGTAGGCACCATGCTCCACGAGCTCTTGACTGGCCAGCGGCTGTTCCAGGGCGAAAACGACTTCTCCACCTTGGAGAAGATCCGAAACGTGGACATTCACCCGCCTCGGTTCTTCAACCCCGAGGTGCCCGAGCGACTCGAGAGAATCATCCTCAAGGCCTTGTCCCGTGATGTGGAGGACCGCTACCAATGGGCAAGCGACCTGCAGGAAGACCTCATGTCCTTCCTGAAGAGCACGGTGCCGATCTATTCGGCAAAGCACCTGTCCCAGTGGATGAAAGAGGCGTTTCGGGATGAGCTCGCGCGCGAGCAGCAGCTCTCCGACCAATTCAGGCGGCTCGAGCAGGGGCAGGGCGCGTCGTGGTCGGGCGATACCGAGGAAATCCCCGAGCTTTCGGACATGGTCGAGGTACCTGAGGGCTCGACGGTTTCGGAAGGTCCAAAACCCTTCGCGCCACGGCAGGCCGAGCCGGAGGTCGGCGAAGATCTCGGAGATTCCACGTTCGTCGATTTCGAGACCGTGCCGCGCCTCGGCGCGCAGCGAAGGAATGTGACTGGAGGCGCCCATTCATTCGGAGAGGAAGGTCCCACGGAGCTTTTTGGAGAGGTCCAGCCCGTGGCGCCTGTCCCGCTCAGCCCGAGGATCGAGCCCGCCGCGGTCGTGTCCCCAGCTCCGGTGATCGTGAGCGATGCCTTGACCCGGCCGAACCCTACTCCGAGGGCAGCTCCCGTGGTTTCAGGAGCAGTGCCCCTCGCGGTAAGAGCGACCCTGACCGAGGAAACCGTCCCGCTCCGGCGAGGGAGTGTTCCGCCTCTCGCCATGGGTACGGCCGGAGAGTCGGCTAAGGCTGCACCCACCCAGCTTCAAGCCAGGCTCGCCCAGAGCGGCTCTTTGCCAGCAGCAGCCAAGGAGACCCGCAATAAAACCGCGGCGTTGCCCCGCTTTTCCCCGGCAACGTCCCGGGCACGACGTGCCCCGCTGTGGCAGGACATCGGCATTGGCGTGGGTGTGGCCGCTGTCGTCATGGCCTTGGTGGCAGGGGTGTACTCGTGGATCTCCCGGAAGCAGGCCCCCCGCGTGGTGGCGAACGACGGCACATTGGTCGTGGCGGTCGCCGACACCCACCCGGCCGAGGTGCTGGTGAATGGGATCCTCAAGGGGAAAATCGATCACGGCGACCCCGTCAAGATAGAGGGGATGCCGCCGGGCTCCTACCAAGTGGTGGTGAGACGCGCCGGGGCAGCGGATTGCCAATCATCAGTGGAATTGGGGGCTGGTGGCACCGAGGTGGTTTCCTGCAGGTTCTTCACGTCCCCTCCGAGTGCCACGCTGCATCTCGAAGTGGCCACCGAAGGGGCGATCGTGCTCCTCGACAACCAAGAGATCAGCGCCGACGCGGCACGCGAGCCGATGGTCCTCGTGCCGAGCGTACCGCATGAAATCGTGGTCAAGCGCGACGGCTACGTCTCGAGCTCCCTGACGCTTAGCCTTCGCCCGGGCGAAGTGGCCGCGAGGCGAGTTGAGCTGCAGCCCCTGTCGGGAGTGGGAGGCGCGCGCCCGTCCGTGGCGCCAGGTTCATCTCGACCGCGGACGGTGCCATTGAGCCAGGCCCAAGAATTCGGCTACCTCATCGCAAACACCACCCCTTGGGCTCGCGTGCTCATCGATAACCGCGACACGGGTCGCACCACGCCGATCGCGCCGAGGACCAGGCTTCCTCTTCTCCCCGGCAAGCACACGGTGACCTTTGTCGTGGGGGAGAAGAAGTTCAGCTACCCGATCACTATCGAGGTGGGCACGGACTACCGCCTTATCGAGCAGCTGCCGATCGAGACGCCGGGCGGCCCAACCCTCACTCCTCCCTGAGCCCGCGGAGCAAGCGGGTCCGCACGCGCGCAAGCTGGCGTTCCTTGTACTTGTCGTGGCTGTTCTCCCCCGCCTCGTTCTCCCGGGCGGTGCGGAGGTCCACGACCTGGAACTCGGTCAACACGAACGCGATGACCCCGAACTCCAGGTTGCTCGGGTCTTGCACGCGGCACAGGAAGTTGTCGAGCCGTACGGGCATGTCCGCGACAAAATTGATGATTCGGTAACCTGGCCCCGAGAACTCGTTGAGGCGTTTCTTGCGCTCGTCTTCTCGCTCCTCGTTCCCGATGTCCTCCTGAAGAAGGTGCCCGAGCGGCGAAAGATGCGGCGAATCCTCAACCATCTTGCGAAACGGCACGATGTCGTTCACCGACTCGCCGGGTACCACGTAGTTGAACGGGATGAGGCGATGGAGGAGCTCGATGAGCAAGGGCGGGATGGCGTCTCGATCCCTCACCACCAGGCGAAAGCGCAACTTGTCGTAGACGTTGGCCGCCAGGGTGGACTTCTTGGCGAGAAGCTTCGTGATGAGCGAATCGCGCGGCTTCCGGCTCCACTCGAACTCCACGATCGGGTGCCCGGCAGCGCGGATTTCTTCAACGAGGGTTACTACCTTGCGCTCGACCAGGTGGAAGACCTCATCGTCGGAGATCGGGAGCCGGAACAGGAGCTCGCGTCCTGCCAGGTGATGGATGATGTGCATGGTCTTGAGGACGAAGCACGCGTGCACCTGCCGGCGACCCTTGCGGGCGGCCAGGAGGAACAGGTCCCGAGCGGGCAGGTCATCGGCGACGTCCTCGGGGATCCGAAACCCCAGGCTGCGGCGCAGGAAGTCGACGGCCTCGGATCGGAGGTGCTCGATCCTTTGCATGTCCTGGTCGCTCGTGGGCTGGAATTCATTCACCCTGAGGAAGCGGTCTACTTCCTGCTCGTCCCGCAAGTCGAGGCGATGCCAATCGACGACCGATCCGCCGCGCAAGAGCAGGCGCAGCGCCTCCAAGTCGCCGAGCGTGACCCCCTCGAGCCTGTCGTGGGGGGGTGAACCATTCCCTGTCGTTGATCGTTCGACCACAGACCGTTCTCCGCCGCGGAGTGTAATGGATCACCGGCGCGGGAGGGGGAAGAAGAACACTGAGCTCAAGGCCGCCTGCTTCGAATGGTGGCAGCGAACAGGGCGACAGCGATTCCGGCGACGACAAGGTTTCCCACTACGGCGATCATCAAGGTCGAATCTACGGATTACCGCGCGCTGTTGCAACATCTGCACGAGTCCTTCACAGCGCCGGAGGATTCTTGGCCACCCGGATCCCTTCGGGGTCACTCCCGTCGGCCGCGGTGGCCTGGAAGTAGAGGAGGTATTCCTCCCCGTCGGGAAGAGCCACCACGGCGGGAGCCCTTTCCCCTCGGTGGTCAAGGAAGGCTTCTACGCGATCGAGGACCGGATTGAACGGCCAGAGCACCATGGGACTGGGTTTCGCTACGGGAGCCGACGCGAACCCGATGGAGTCGTTGGGGGGGATCGGCACCTCCTTCCCGAACTGCTTGGAAACCGCGCTTTCCTGCCCGAAGGCGTCGAACCAGAGGCGGATCGTGGATTCCCCCGTCGGCGTGGATTCAATCAGCACGTGGGGTGAGCCCACCCTCTCGACCTCACGCCAAAGGACCCTGTCGGTGACGTCTCGCGGCAGGAGTACCGAAGTGGGGTTCCCATCGCCGCTGAACAAGGAAATCCCTTCGCGCTCCCCGCGTTCGAGGAAGACCAAGGCCTTCCCGTCGTCGGTCACCGCGGCGGCTGGCGAGTGGTACTCGCCCCGAAGCAGAAGCTCTGGCTCGCCGAAGGAGACACCATCCTTGCTCTCGGCGGTGAATATCCCTTCGCTCGACTCAAAGTAGAGCCGGTACCCGGTGCCCGTCCGGACCACCGAGGGCGCGAGGGCGATGTTTCCATGTTCCATGACCGGCTTCGCCGGGTCGATGACAAAGGCGCGGCCGTCCCGGGAGATCGCGCGCCAGATCCCTCTCCGCGTCCCCACTTCGTTGGTCATTTCGAAGTACATCGTGACCAAGGGCGCGCTCACTGGATCGCTCGCCCCCCGGGCGAGGGGTGCAGGCTGGGCCGTGCTCCTGGGCTGCCTTTGGACCTTGCAGATCTCGCTCTCGGTGCAGTCTTCGTCCTGGTCGCAGGCGGCCACCACGCATCGTCCCTTCGAGCTGCAGACCTCTCCGGCTTGGCAGTCCTTGTCGTCACGGCACCGCCCCCTGCATGCGCCTCCCACGCAGATTTCGTAACGGGCCGGACAGTCGTCATCGACGATGCAGCGGCGGGCGCAGCGTGAACCGCGGTCGCCGCCGGTCGACGAAGCGCAGGTCCATCCTGGGCCGCATTCGCCGCTCGTGCTGCAGAATTTCACGGTGCACCGACCACACGTGCACCGCTCGCGAGAGAGGCAATCCGAGTCTTCGCTGCAGGGGTTCTCGTTCGGCGAGTTCCTATCAAAGCAAAAGCCGCCCGTGCTCGAGCTCTCGGGGCCAACCCTGCGGTTGGCGAGGCAGATGTCGATGGCCCCCAGGTCCTCCCAGGGAGCGATGCCGTCGCCAATGCGCCGCCCCGTGAAGTTGGTCTCCGGCGCAAAGCCGCATGACGTGGCCAAGCCAAGCATGCACGAGAATGTGAGGACCCGCGCGCGCATTAGAATTTCACCGACATCGTGGCCGCGCCCCGCACGATGTCGCCTCCCGACGAGAAAGCC
>JACQUZ010000037.1 GCA_016210055.1 Deltaproteobacteria bacterium
AGCCGGGCCTCCAGCTCCGCGATCCGGCGGTCTTTGTCCTCGGGGCTGATCTCCGCATTAAGATCCTCCCGCCGGGAGAGTCAAGCTTTTCGGCGCAAGGTGCCGGTCCAGGGGCTGAACGCTTACCGTTCCTCAGCTTCTGCACAACCTGGGCTTCTCGGTGCAACGTCCACGAAAGCGACTCGCTCGCGCCGATGCCGAGAAGCAGGCGCGGTGGCTGAAGGAGAGATTCCCCGCGATCAAAAAAAAGCCGCCGCGTGTCGCGGCGTCGTCTTGTTCGAAGACGAGGCCAGCTTCTGGCTCGATGGAACTCTCCACCGCACTTGGGCCCGCATCGGCCACCAGCCTCGCGTGGACACCTTTGGCCAGCGAAAGACCGCGCACATCTATGGAGCCGTAAGCCTATCCGGCGCACGCTTCACCTTCCGCTTCGAGGAGGTCTTCAACGGGATGACCTTCCTCGCCTTCCTCAAGCAGATCGTCGCCAAGTACCGCGGTCAGAAGGTCTTCCTCATCATGGATAACGGGCCCTGCCACAATCTCGACGAGGACGGGAAGCGCTGGCTGAAAGAGAATTCGACGCGGCTCGCACTCTTTCGACTGCCGCCCTACTCGCCCGAGTTCAACCCCATGGAGCCGGTTTGGAAGACAACCCGCAAGCTCGCCACGCACAATCGATTCTATCGAACGACCCAAGAACGCGACGCCGCACTTCGAAAAACCTTTCGGACGTTCCGACGACGTCCTGCTCTGATCGCAGCTCATGTCGCGAGGTACCGATGATCGTGATCCACAACCCACATGAGATTGTTTAGCACCGGAGGCGGTCCAGACGGATGCGTGGGTCCGCTTGGTCCACCTCGGGATCCATCGACGTTGACCAAGTGCTGCGAGGAGAACCTGGGCTATGGCCACTGCCTGAGCGACATCCCCGAATCGTTCTCGTCGCGGATGGTGACCTGCCCGTCTGGCGGCTACTGCGTCCCGGACGAGTGGATCCGCACCGGCGGCGTCTTCGTGCCGAGGCTGTGCAAATCGATCGGCAAGAAGCCCGGCGCTTGCGTCTCGGTCTGCATCGCCGACGTAGCAAAGAACGCGGACCTACTCCCCATGGACATCTGCGCCGACGGGGAGCGATGCGCGCCATGTACTGATCCACGCGATGGTACGCCCACCGGCGCCTGCGAAGCCGATGGTCAGTGTCTCGGCGAGGGGCCCCCGCCTCCGACGCCCGATGCGGCTCCGTCAGACAACGGGGACGATCCGGCTACCTGTGTGTACGATGGCGACGAGCCTGTCGTGGATCCGACCAGCCTGCCCGCGTGCGCTGGCGACGCACACTGCCTGAGGAAGGATCTTGTCCCCGCCGACTTCCAAGATCGCTTGGCTGCCTGTGCCGACACCACAAAGTTGTGTGTGCCGGACCTGTTTCTAGAGACCGGCGGCGATTTCATCCTGCCCACCTGTCGATCGGTCAACGACTCGGAGGGACGTTGCGTCTCCCGTGTGATCCCCGAGGTCAAGGAACAGGAAGCCACGTTGCCGCAGTCCACTTGCACCGTACACGAGCGCTGCGTCCCGTGTTACAGCCCCCTCGACGGCATGGACACCGGCTCGTGCCGGATCTCGTGCGACACAGGACCAAAAGAGCCGGCCAAGCCATTGTCTGCGTGTTGCGAGGACCGTGCCAAGTGCGTCCCGAAGGAGCTGATCTCCGAGGACGACAAGAAAAACCTCAAGGAGGACACGTGCAAGGACGTCAAGCCCGACACGTACCTGTGCGTGCCCAAGGAGATGCTCGACTCGGCCTATGTGCCGCCGAGCTGTATGGCCAAGGGGCTCCTCGGCGACTACACGGGCGTCTGCCTCTCCGAGTGCCTGGACTTCGGGATCCAGGGGTTCTTGCTCGTTCGCGGGGACTGCGCGGAGAAATTCAAGTGCGCGCCGTGCGTGAACCCGATCACGAAAGAACCGACCGGCGCACCGGGTTGTATGTAGGCCGTTTCTCGACGATCTCAATCCTTCCTGAAGATTTTCACTCTCGTTCCGTCTAAGCTTCCTGTGCGCCCCGAGGGGCCAGGAGAAAATACCATGTCCGCGATGATCATGCCTTCCGATATCGTCGAAACGGTGTACGAGGTCCTGACCCGAGCGAACCGTGGCAAGGGTGCCCGGCCCCGCGCCATGACGGCATACGCCGTACTGGACCGACTTCCCTTGGACCTGCGGGACAACCTGATCCACGAGCGTGGAATGCCGGGCAAGGGCAGCGGCAGCACCTACAGCGCAGCGCAAGTAGTCTCGGACGCCTGTGAGATCCTGGCCCGCGAGACGCCACCACGCGTCAAGATCACCTACCATGACTGCGAAGGCGAGCGGTACCGGGTCGCCGATCAGTGGATCGAAGCAGGCTACTCGGGCGGAGTCTGTGCAAGGTACAGAGCCCTGTGAGCGGAGGGGTGAAAGACGGAGGAAAGAGAGCCGTCCGCGCGCTCGCGACGATCCTCGCCGTGTCGGCTATCACGATTCCTAGAACGGCAGCTTCCCAGGAAGAGTCTGACTCCCTCGCTTGCTACGGCGCGGTCGGCGTCACACCTCCTATGCTGCCGCAGCCGCAGCGCTCCAAGGTCTTGCGGAGTTCATACGAAGCGGGTCTCTCTGGCTACAAGATCGGCCTAGAGCAGTGTCGTAAGGTCGCCCTCAAGTCAGGGGAAGCCGAAGGTGGACGCGCTCAGGCGTTCATCGTGCAAGCTCGACAGTGTCTCAAGAAGCACGACGTGTGGAACGCCGGCGTCGAGGCCAACTGCCCGAGGCTCTACGCGCTCAGAGGCAAATGGGAAGCCGCGCGCTACGAGATTGACGCCCACGAGAAAGTTCTGCAAGACAGGACCAAGCCGGTTTGCCTGGAAGTGAAACGGAAGCTAGACGCCTACCGACAGAGTGCTAGATCCCTCTGTACCGACGACCAGAAGGCAGCGCCCACCGAAGTCTCTACCTGCCTTGCAGACAAGTTTCAAGAAACCACGGCGATACCCTTGAACGAAGGCGGCACGGGGATCCCGGCCCTTGATCTCGATAGGATCTGCCCCGACGAGGTGGACATCGCCCTCGCGATACGCAAGGAGGATGAGGCCATCGTCCAAGAGTTCGTCCGGCGGGAGGAAGAAGCGCGCGAGGCAATTGGTCGAGCCGAACAGGAACGAAGAATGAGACGCTACGAACGCGAAGACCGAGCCCGAAAGCTTGCCGAGAAGGATCCATCCTTTCAACGAGCTGGGTTCGCCATTTCTCTATGCAGCAGCTACGGTACCTACGCCGGAATCCTCAACGCCGAGGCAAGAATGCACGAGGTCGACGAAGCGTCAGGTACTGTTGATCTCAAAAGACGGCGCAGCTACGCGGAAATAAAGATTTACCTGAAGAGGGCGATCAAGATGTCAGAGGAAAACTACCGGAGAATAGGCGGTGCGTTACCCGGTGGCTCCTTTGTAAAGAAGAAGGCGTTTTGGTGCAGTCAACCGGGTCAATCCTCGATCGTCACGAGGTACTTGGACGAGCTGGAACGGAGAGAGGAGCCAGCGCCTTGAGTCGAATCATGAAATCAGAACGGCACCCGTCCCGGACACTGGCGCTTTGAACAGAGGAGCGTGACTACGATGAAACGGCCCTACACGCTTTCACTCGCGATCATCTTGGCGTTTGTCGCTTCCACTGCCGCAGCCGAGGAGGCCGAAATCCCTTGGTGCTACCAAGCCGTCGGCGTCGTTCCTCCCCCAGCTTCACACCACGCTCGGACCCGTGAGTTCCAGCGTGCATACGAAACCGCGTTGATGACGTATGGGGTCAACCTGCAGCGGTGCCGCCAAATCGCCGCCGAGGCCCAGGAAGCCGATCGCCAGACCGGCGAACCTATCCTTGCGCGAGCGCGCCAGTGTTTGAAGGCCAAAGACGTCTGGACCAAGGAGGTTAAGGCGAACTGTCCGAGGCTCGTTGCACTCAAGAGCAAATGGGCTGCCGTGAGCAGTGAGATTGAGGCCTACGCGGTGAGGACTCCGAAGGGGATTTGCGCTGAGCTTCAAAGTAAACTGGAGGCGTACCAAAAAGACTTCCGCGAGAGATGCCTCTCCAACACGAAGTCTACCTCTGTCGAGCTATCTACCTGCCTCGCGAACACCTTCGCGAACACAACAAGCGTATCGGTGGAAAAGGATCCAACACTACGATCCGCTCTTTATTTTACGCGGACCTGTCCCGATCAGGCTCGCCTTGCCCGAGATCTCCGTCAGGAGGACGACGCCGCTGTAGCTGAGCGGATGAGGCGTGAGCGGGAGGCGAAACAGGAAGAGAATCTGAGGCGCTACGAACGTGAGCAACGCGCCCGCACGCTCGCGGGACAGGACCCGCTCTTTCAAAAGGCTACGTCCGCCGAGTATCTGTGCAAAGACTACGGGAACTACGTGATCGTTCTCGACGCTGAAGCGCAGATGCGTCGGGTCGACGAAGCGTCCGGTACTGTCGATCTCAACAAAAGGCGTAGCTACGCGGAGACGAAGCTGATGATCGAGGCCCGGATCAAGAAGTCCGAGTCCGACTATCAGAAAGCCGGCGGACGGCTACCCCAGGGCCCACCAGCCAGCCAGAAGGAATTCTGGTGCAGCCAGCCGAGTTCGACTTCGATCGTCTCCGGGTACCTGAAGGAGCTGGAATCCAAAGAAGCCAAGTAAAACCCGAGGACGGGATAGCCAGCGAGGAGTAGTTTTAGCTGGAGGCCTGGAGGCCTGGTAGACGGGATAGCCAGCGAGGAATAGTTTCTGCCGGTCCTTGGCTGCTCGTCCTTGGCGACCTGGTAGACGGGATAGCCGGCGAGGAGAAGTCGCGGCATGTTCAACGCCCACGTCGGGGGCGAGGGTAATACGCTTCACCCGTCGCGCCGACGTGCATTTTGGTGTCTTGCAGGAACTCACCTCCGAGAAGGAGCCCCTTATTCCATTCCGAATCAGGGACGAGAGCCGTGGTCTCGCCCCGGCATTTACCATCAGTCGATGACATCCTGACACGC
Organism: Deltaproteobacteria bacterium; assembly: GCA_016210055.1. Classification (GTDB taxonomy): domain Bacteria; phylum Myxococcota_A; class Polyangia; order Haliangiales; family SHYZ01; genus JACQUZ01. The sequence goes on from JACQUZ010000037.1 coordinate 5,060, forward strand.
ACGAGTTCACCATGGATGACCCGACGCAGGATCTTCAGTGTTCCGGTTTTCCCTGTATGCTTGACACCTGCTGCCGCCGCTAGCTCGCGCGGAAGAACCGAGTAGCGCGTGAACGTATCCGTCGGCGGCAGCAACCACCTTGACCATCAGCGAGCTCGACGAGGCCGCAGCGTGGTGCCCGACAATGACCTCTCGAATCGATTCAGGGAGCTGCCAGCGATCGGCCACGCGTGCTCCAGCCAGCGGGTGCAGCACCTGGAACACGCGCACCATCGTGGGTCCCGAGCGGACGAGCTCCGCGAAGTCGGCCTGGTGCTCTGAGACGTGGCGAAGAAGCGTGGCCGCGCCGAGATCATGGACGAGCCCGGCGAGGCTGGCGTCGGGCAACGAGATGCCCTTGTACTTGGTCAGGTAGGTGCACGCAGCGGCAACGGCGAGGGAGTGGATCCGCAGCTGCTTCATGCCGTCCTCGAACTGCTTGGACGCCGCCGCGAAGAGAAAGGGGGCTACGGACGCAAGGAGGAGCACATTGCGCGCGGTCTCCAGCCCGATGCGCGAAAGTGCGGCATGGACCGACATGGCGGCCGCGGCACGAGAAAAGAACGACGAATTGGCGACCGCCAGGAATCGCGCTGCAAGGACCTGATCTTTTTCGATGAGCTGCGCCATCACGCGCAGGTCGAGGTTCGGGTCGCGAGAGAGCTGCAGCGCCTCGCGTGCGAGCGCCGGCAGCATGACCGGCCGGAACGTCGGCGACGCCATGGCGTTGAGGAGCTTCTGGGTGGCGAGCTCCTCCGTTGAACCCTTCTCGGCCACCCAATGCATTTTAGCGGAACGTCCCTTACGATTTGAACACCTATTGAACCAGTGACTTGCGGTCGCGATAATTTGCAGCGTGCGAGCTTCTGCGAGTTTCAGAAGGAGGTCAGCATGCTGACGCCATTGCCTAGATTCTCTCGAATTGGACTGGCCCTCTTGCTCGTCTCGTGCAGCGAGGAGGACGAGCGTGCCTGCGACGTGGCGGCGCAGTCTGGCTGCCCGAGCAGCCTTGCTTGCGAGGAGGTCCCCGGGGGGGCGCCCGCCTGTTTTGCGCCCGTCGTCCTCGCCGGGAAGGTGACGAGCCTTTCGAACGGGTCTGCGGTGGCAGGGGCGCGGGTCGTCGCCCTCGACATCAACGGAGCGCCTCAAAGCGCGGTGGCCGTCTCGACCAGCGACGGGAGCTACTGGCTCCGCGTCCCGAGCCCGCGCAAGCCCGACGGGGCTCCCGTTGGGAGCCAGGTTACCCTGCGCGCGGACGCCGCCGGGTTCCAGTCCTTCCCACAGGGGATTCGGACCTCGCTCCCGATTGACACGTCGAACCCGACGAAAAAGGAGGGGAAGCTGGTGGTGGCGTCGGCGCTCACCGACATCGGCCTCATACCACTACCCGAAGGGGCGGGGACGGGCGCGATCGCCGGGACCGTCGAGGTGCCGAAAACCCACGGCGGCGTGCTCGTGGTGGCAGAGACCTTGGACGGCCGGGGAACGGCCGCGATCGCGGACCGCGACGGCGATTTCATCATTTTCAACCTGAAGGAAGGTCCCTATCGGGTGCGGGCGTACACCAAGGGGGTGAATCATGACCTGCACGAGGTAACCGTGGAACCGGGGAAGACTGCGAAGGTCGCTCTCGAGAGCAACGCGAAGCCGACATCGTCGGTGGCGGGCAAGGTCGAGCTGGTCAACGCCCCTGCGGGCTCGGGCACGTCGGTCATCCTCGTCGTCGAGTCCACGTTCAACACGAGCCTGGCACGCGGGGACTCGCCGCCAGGGCTGCGCACCCCTGCTCCTGGGGTGGCGCCCAACGTCACCGGCGATTTCACGATCGATGGGGTTCCCGAGGGGCGGTATGTCGTCTTGGCAGCGTTCGAGGATGACGCTCTCGTCCGCGACCCGGATCCCGGGATCGCGGGCACTCAGGTGTTGCACCAGGAGGTCACGAGCTCTGCGAGCGTAGTTCTCCCGCAGAGCTTTAAGGTGACGGGTGCGCTCGAGATGATCTCCCCTGGCGCGAGCGGGGCCACGCGGGTGGCGTCGGCTCCCACGCTGTCGTGGGAAGACGACTCGTCGGAAGATGGCTATCACGTGACCGTGTACGACGCCCTCGGCGCGGCGGTGTGGACCCATGAGGAACCCAGGCACACGGGGACCACTCCAAAGGTGGCGTACGGCGGTCCCCTCGTGCCGGGGATGTTCTACCAGCTCAGGGTGGTGTCCTTCCGCTCGCGCGGCCCGATCTCGCTCAGCGAGGATCTAAAGGGCGTGTTCCACTACCAGCCGTAGCCGCTCAATGCTCCGAGAGAAATGCGTAGTAGCGGTCTTCCGGCTCGGACATCTCCAGCACGCACCCGCACTCCTCGCACGTGTAAATCGGTTGGGGAGGACGTCTCGATCCTCGGGGGATTTCCACGAGTACTTCGCGCTCGCCGAGACACTTTGGACACTCGACAGGAGCTTGCACCGAGCGTACCGAGACCTTGCGTGAGAACTCCGGGAGCATGTTGAGCTGGGAGACGACCGCGGGCGAGCACTTCTCGACCTCTACGATAACTTTTTGGTCGTGCAAGGCATCGAGGAATCCGAGGAACTGGCGCACGCCAAAGGAGTTGATACGACGGATCCCCGTGAGGTCGAACACGATGCGTCCCCGCAGCAGTGTCAGCTCTCCGAAATCCGTGGCTTCATTTATCTCACCATAGAGAACCGCATGGGTTCCCGCGGGATCCCGGGAGGTGATCTTCCAGTGGAGCATCGCCATGGTCACTATACACCTTTTTCCCACTCCTCTCCGTCTCCTCGTTCTTGACGGAAGAAATCATCTCGCGCATCCTCGCTCTTGTCTTGCGCTGTAGGTTTTTGTGCTTGGTCCGGTCGTCGATGGTGCGTGGGGACGGCGCTCTTGCCGTGGGCCCTTGGTTCGGGTCGGCAACAAAGTAACTTGTTCTTGAGGCTGGGTACTAACCCCATGCCCACGTGGTTGGAAGCGAGGGAAGGATGACCAAGCAGGAGCTTATCGAGCGCGTGTACCGGATGAAGGGATTGCCGCCGGGCATCACAAAGAAGGCGCTCTGCCAGATCATCGAGGCCACGTTCGGCGAGCTCGGCGACTACTTCGTGAAATCAAAGGTCACTCGCGCGCAAGGGGCTCGATTCACCTATCCCGGTTTCGGCACGTTCACCAAGCGGAAGCGGGGAGAGCGGCGTGGGCGCAACCCACGCACCGGCGACAAGATCACCATCCCGTCCTCGTTTACGATTTCGTTCAATCCAAGCCAAGACCTCAAGTCCAGCCTCAACCGGAAGTAGCCCGGCGCATGTCTTTTGGGCGCACGGCGTGGCTCGACGCCTGGGAAGCGCAGGTACGGGTTGCGACCCGTGCCTCTCGGTGCGCGGCTTGGCGCTACCTTGCCACCGGGAACGACAAGGACACCGCCAGGCGTGAAGCCGAACGGATGACCATTTTGGTGGAGCCGACCGCCCGTGCGTGGCTCCACCGCCTCATCTCGGACCCGGAACCCGAGCCTTCGATCGCACGCCGGGCCGAGCTCCTCCTTCGCCAAAGCGACGCGGCGCGGATCCTCTCCTTTCGTGACCTGGCGATGCGCGAGGCCTCACTTCTTCGGCTTCACGCAGACATGCGTGCCGGGGGCAATGGTACAAAGCTCGCCGACTCCGATCTCCTCGGAGTGCTGAGGTTCGAGGAGGATCGCCGCGAGCGCGAGCGGGCGTGGCGGGCACGAGGGGCGCCGGCCGCCATGCTGGAGCCTTCGATGATCGAGCTCTTCAAGACACGCAACGAGGCTGCGTCGTCCTTAGGGATCGGCAATTTCCACTCCTTTCAACTTGCCCAGGCTGAAATCGACGAGCAACGCCTGGACGCGCTCGCCCAGGCGCTCGAGTCGGAAACCCGGGACGCGTGGCGCCTTGTGCTCGAGGAGCACTGCGAGACGCTGGGCGTGAGTGAGCCGCGCCCGTGGGACCTTCAGTTCGACGCCCTTGGCTTTTCCCGGCAAGCGGGCGTCCACCTTGATCGACCCGCCTCGCTCGAGTTCCTATCCCGGGCCCTAGAGCGCATGGGCCTTCCTCTTGCGCGCTTGCCCATCCAGCTGGATACCGACGACAGGGCAGGGAAAAGCGCCCATGCTTGGACCCTGCCCGTGGACCCGCCCACGGACGTTCGCGTGCTCGTCCCAAGGATCCGCGGTATCCATGACTGGCGACAACTGTTTCACGAGATGGGCCATGCGGTTTATTCGGCGTCCCACGAACCGACACTCTCATGGGTTCTTCGTGACGCGCCGTGCCCGCATGGCCACGAAGGCATCGCGCAGCTCTTTGCGAGCATGGCTTGGAGCAGGTCATGGTTGCAAGGGATCGTGGGCATGCCCGCCGAGCTCGTGAGGCGGGGGGCGGCGTTCGCGCGCTTTGAAGCCCTTGCCGAAGTGCGCCTGGGGTTGGCCCTCTTTCATTTCGAGGCAGAGGCCTACCGAGCGCCCGGCCCCAAATTGACCCGGTTCTGGTGGGGGCTCTTCGAGCGATTTCTCGGCGTGCCCTTCCACGAGGAGATCCCCACGTGGGCGCGTGTCATGCACTTCGTGCGTGGCGCGGGATCGGCCGCGACCTACCTACTCGCCGACTGCGCCGCAAGGCAGATCCTTGATGCCATGACTCGCGATCTCGGCGGCGGAACGGACCATCCGGAGGCAGGTGATTGGCTGGCCCGCCTTCTCAGAAGCGGCGCCGCGCGAAGATTTCGCGATCTCATGCTGGACGCGAGCGGCGAGGACGTGGGCCCAGATGCGCTCATCAGGTGGCTCAACGGGGACCGGGACCTGGCGCCAGGCGAGTAAAGTTTCCGCCTTCGGCGCCGATCATGACCCTTGGATTCCAATGCGGCGCATATTTTCGCTTCCCATCGTGTTTGGCGTTCTGACTGGGGGGGCCTGCACGAGCCAACCGAATCAAGAGGCGAGCCCGGATGCGCGAGCCGCGCCCGAAAAGGACGCGGGGACCAACCCAGAAGTGACGACTTGCCAGGTTCGTCCCGGATTGACCTTCGTGACGAGCGTGGTCGAAATGCGGTCGGAAGGCGAGGGGTTTGACCTGGACGGTGATGGAACGCCGGACAACGCCCTCTGGTCCTTGGCCGTCGGAACGAACCAAGGTTGGGCGGATTCGATCGAGCGTGGTTGGACCGTCTACCTCATCCACTTGGTCGGCGTGGACAAGACCGTCGCCTCGGGCTTGTCCGGTAACGCGAAGTCCGCCGAGTTGCCCGTCGACATGGAGTGGTTCTTTGGGGAAGACACGGACGCAGATCCCACGAACAACGTGAAGGGGGATGGAC
>JACQUZ010000041.1 GCA_016210055.1 Deltaproteobacteria bacterium
CGCCACCAACCCCTCGGCCGCGCGCTCATCCAAGGAAAGCGCACAGAACCGCGCCCGCAGTCGAAGCTCATGCTCCGCTGGGAGATCCCCCTCTCGGCCTAGGGCAAGCCGTCTCCTTTTGGCGCAGTCGAACACCGAAATGGCCACGCTCACCGACAGGTTCAGGCTTTGCGTGAACCCGTGCATGGGGATGCCGAACGTGCCGTCGCAAGCCTCCACGGCGGACTGGGTCAGGCCGGCGTGCTCGTTGCCGAAGACCAGGGCCGCGGGCCTGCTCACGTCGAGCTCATGGAGCGTCCGCTCTGCACCTGGCACGGCTGCGTAGAGGGCGAAGCCGCGCTCGTGGAGCTCCTTGGCGCAACGTGCGAAATCCGCGTGACGCCGGATGCTCACCCATTTCTCGCAGCCCTGAGACACCCGAGCGGAAAACCGGAAGGGCTCCGAGGCCTCGACGACGTGCAGCTCACACAGGCCGCAGGCCTCGACGGATCGCAACGCCGCGGCGCCGTTGTGGGGGTCGTGCAAGTTCTCGATTACCACGGTGAGACCGGACAGCCGCTCGGCAAGCACCCGCTCAATCCGGGCCCGACGCTCTTCGGTCAGCGTCGGCTCGAGCGCGCAAATCACGTCGTAAGGACGATATCGATGAATCCACTCGTCGACCACCTCCGTCACATAGCATAGGATTCCCCCTCCATGATGCCGTACCTGCCCTCTTCTCACGCTGACGACAAGCTGCGGGCTCACGTCGTGGAGGTCTGCCGACGCATGTACCAGCACGGGTTCATCGCCGCGGCGGATGGCAACGTGAGCGTGCGGCTCGACGGGGATTTCGTCCTCCTTACCCCGAGCGGCTTGCACAAGGGGTACCTCACGCCAGGCGACCTCGTCGTGTGCGACCTTAACGGCAATCGAGTCGCCGGCCACAACCGGCCCAGCAGCGAGTTCCTACTCCATCGCGCCTATTACACCCAGCGTCCCGACGTGCGCGCGGTCGTGCATGCCCACCCCCCGATCACGGTGGCCCTCGCCTTGGCAGGCGTGTCCCTCGAACCCTGCATTCTCACCGAAACCTACATTGCCCTGGGCCCGGTTCCGACCGTGCCCTATGCGACGCCCACGACCGACGAGGTGCCGGCGGCCTTGCGCCCCTTCGTGGCACAGGCCAACGCGGTCATCTTGGATCGCCACGGTTCCGTCACGGTGGGCGAGACCCTCGACGAGGCTTACAACCGCCTGGAGTCGCTGGAGCACTCGGCGCGCATCATTCATGCCGCCCAGGTCATCGGCCGCGTGACTCCCCTGCCTACCTTCAAGGTCGCCAAGCTAAGAGCGGTCAAGGATACGCTCCGATCCAAGTAGTCGACGCCGGCTACTTAGCCTTCACCTTCTCTGGCCTCGTGGGTGGGAGCGTCGGCCGTGCGTTCTGCAGCATGCGCCGCACCATCTTCTTGCACTCGTCCTCGGGGAGGGCTTCGGTGCGATCGAACACGAGCGGGGTCTCGAGCGCGAGCTGGTACTCCTCTTCTGTGAGCCGGTCCCGCTCGCGCATGACCTTGATGATCCGTTGCACCTTGGCGTCACCCCAGCGGGACAGCCCCCCCTCGCAGTACTGCATGTAGCGCTGCTTGGGGTTCGGAAGGATCGAGGAGAAGAACGCCGCCTCCACGGGATTTAGGTCCTTTGGGCGCTTCCCGAAATAGTGCCTGGCCGCCGGTCCAATGCCGAAAATCCCCGGGCCAAACTCGATGACGTTGACGTAAATCTCCAAGATCCGGTCCTTGCTCAGCGAGTTCTCGAGATAGTGGGTCAGGACCAGCTCCTGAAGCTTTCGCGCGACGGTCTTCTCGCGGTAGAGCAGCACGTTCTTCACCAGCTGCATCGTGATCGACGACGCGCCGTACTTGAAGTACCCCTCCTTGAGGTTCTTGATGAGCGCCGAGCGGAACTCCCTCACGATGAACCCGTGGTGCTTGTAAAACCCCGAGTCCTCCGTGGTCATGAAGCTGTTGATGAGGTGCGGCGAGACCTCGCCGAGGGGCACGTAATCGGGATTGGACGGCCCTACCACGAAGCCTAGCCACTGATCCTGCTCCAGCTCCACGTGGTGTTCGAACTCGCCGGAGAGGACTTCCGCGCTCGCGTCCTCGGGCGCCTCCTTGATCTTGCAGCTCGAAAGTCCCACCGATCCCTCGAGCCCCAGGGCATCCAGGTCTTGCCAATCCACGTCAACGCGCACGTCCGCCGCAAAATTTCCTTGGAGCACAAAACCCTGGAGCCTGGGGGTGAGCTCGGCTGGGAGCGCCGAGAGGACATCCTGGCAGCTCACCTGCGGCACGACGAGATGCCCGGTGATCCGAGGCCGAGCCCGAGGGACTCCGCCTGCCGTCCTCGCACCTTTCAGCGACGCCGTGCCTTCGAGGTGGGCCTTGACGCCGCGGAACTCGAGGTCCAACCCCGACAGCGAAAAGACCTTTGACTTGCTTCCGTATCCCCCATTTATCTCGCCGCGGAAGCCCAAGTCCTTGACCGGCTCGTCAGCCAGCCAGGGATGGTAGACCGTGAGCCCGGTCAGCCCCAGCCCGCCGCGGAAGGACAGGTCTCCGCCGACGAGCTCCAGGTCAACCGACGCGTCGATGGATGTTCGCTCGGGCGTAACCACCGGCGTCCCTTTGAGGATTGGAGCGAGCTTGTCGAGCGTGAATCGATCGGCCCGGAGGTGGAGCTCGGCGTTCCTCGGCTCCGGCTCAATCCAGCCCTCTGCATGCCAGAGGTTGCCCTCTACCCCTCCGTAACCTCCGGTGAACTGCACCGCGGCGCGCCCTTCCTGGGCCGTCGGTCGGACGTGGCCGGAGATCCCCGTCAGCGACATCTTGGGCCAAAACGTTGCCTTGCCCCCTTGGATGCTGACTTTCGTGGTCGCCTGGAGCTCGCGGACGTTGCCGTCGGCACGTACCTGGTCAATGGACGCGCTCGGACCGAGCCGCGTCGCCACCTCCACTCGAGAGAGGGTCACGCTGGCGTTCCCTTGCGGGTCGATGCGACCGTCGATGCGCTCGATGTCCAGGAGAACGCCCCGCTCCTCGTCTGCGAGGGAAAGCGAGCCGCCTCGCACCTCGACTGTGCCCAGGCGCGCGCGCCGGGAGCCCTCCTTGCTGCCTTCATGCTCTTTCGACTCCCTGCGACGAAGGCGGTCCATGATATCGCCGAAGTTGTTCCCTTGCGTGCTGTGGGACAACGCGATCGTGGGACGATCGACGACGATCCTGCGCACGCGCACGTCACCCAAGACCAAGGGGAGGAGATCAATCTCAGCGGCAAGGCGCGGCACGCTCGCCATGGGCCGACGATTCGGGTCCGCTGGACCCGCGATGATCAAGTCCGTGAGCTCCACGCGGCCGTGTCCAACGCTCACCGAGCGCGCGGTCACGCTGCGACCAAGAGCGGCCGAAACGCGTGGGAGAACCTTCTCCGTAACGACCCAGCGCCCAATCCGAGGGGCGAGCCACAAGGCTCCGCCGAGAGCAATGACGACTGCGCCAAGGACGACAAGACGGCGGGAACGGAAACGGCGATGCACGGCCGACAAAGTATACGACGGGAAGTGGCTGTTCCTTTACGCCTACTGACCCGTGCAACCGAACGCCATGATGTACGTCCCCTTACCATGCGGCTCGCCGGCGATGAGCACGCTGTCGCCCGAGTCGAACACGACCACCGTGGAGACCGTGCGCTTCCCTTCCTTGCTATCGACATCGAGCCCGAAGCGCAGCCGTGGCCGACCTCCTTGGGAGAGAAGCTTGTCCTTGAACACGACGGTGAGCATGCCGCCGGTGATCAGCTTCACCGTCGCTGGCTTGTCCTTCTCGGGCTTGATCCCGGGCTCTCCCAAGCGAACGAACGTATCCCACGCGGAGAAGGGAGGCTTGGTAAGTTTTCCCTTCAGCCTCTCGAGCTTTGGGTCGACGCCTTTCTTTTCATTACTGGCCTGGATCTCGGTCACCGTGCAGTCGGCTTTCGGCGGAAGCGGATTTTCCGCCCGCGAAGGACGAGGGGCCATGACGAGAAGTGTCACGGCGACCACGCGCGCGATGGCTTTCATATCGGCTCCTCTTGGCCGTCCCCGACTTGGGGCGGCGCTACCCAGATAACGGTGGTGGCAGCCTCATCTCCGCTTCCTGGAATCTGGAAAATGGTGCCGGTGCCCCCCGACACCTCCAGGCTCTCGACCACGGCTGCTTGGGCGCGCGGCGGCGTCGAGGGCATGGCCGGCGTGGTCACATAGATGCGCTCCACCACGACTTCCTTAGTTGGCCCCCGCAGCGAAATCGCCAGCAGCGCGCCGGCCATTCCACACGCGGCCCCGGTGACGAAGTAGCCTCGGTATTGCGTGAACCAGTCGCGGAGCGAGGCAAGGAACCCGCCGGCTCGCTCTTCCCTGGCCCTCGGCGCGGCCAATTGCTCGTCGATTCGATTCCAGAGCATCGCCAGCTTGGGCTCTGCGTCGGCCGCGGCGCGATGATAATGCCCGCGCAGGAGCTCTCCAAGTTGACCCAAGCTGTCGAGCTTGGCCTGGGCTTCGGGTGAGGCTGCCACCCGTTCCTCAACACGACGGGAGTCGCTTGGGGCGAGCTCCCCGTCGAGGTACTGCATCAGCTCTTGGTCATCTTGAGAACGCTTCACGGCGATTCGTCCTTCGTAAGTGGGTCCTGGCTGGAATCACCGAGGAGCTCTGTCAGGTGTTTTTGCATGTAGCGCCGCGCGTGAAAAAGGCGCGACATGATGGTCCCCTTCGAGCACTTCATGACCTTGGCCATCTCTTCGTACGAGAGGCCATCCACCTCGCGCATGACCAGCACCGAGCGGTGCGTGGGGGAGAGCTTCGCGAGGGCCATTTCGAGCTTCTCGCGGGTCTCCCTGCGCAGGAGCTCCCGGCCCGGATCTCCGGACAACAGCTGGGGCAAGAGGGCCTCTTCCCCAAGAGGAGCGTCATCCTCGAGGTGTGCCAGCGTGTCGTCGTATTCGACATGCTGGGCGCGGTTTTGCCTCCGCAGGTGATCGATGGCCACGTTCATGACGATCCGATACAGCCAAGTGTAAAAACTCGACGATCCCTCAAATCCGTCCAAGTGCCGGTGGGCCTTGAGAAAGGCCTCCTGCACCACATCCAAGGCGTCGTCAGGGTTATGGACCACTCCCAAGGCGACCATGTACGCCTTTCGATGGTGCCTCTCATAAAGGAGGCGGAACGCGTGGCCATCTCCTTTCTGGCAGCATGCCACCAGCTCCTGGTCGTCCGCATGACGGCTAGTCTCCTTTGCCACTTCCGGGGTTCTCTTCCCCAGGATCGACGCGGCTTGGCGGCGGCTATTCACTGACACCTAGGCCAAGATAGCAGAAATCAGGTGCCTAAAAGTGCCCGACTGACCCGGAAGGAGAAGGCTTTCCCTGGGTAGGACTTGGGACGTCACGGCCGCTGGGACGTGATCGCGGCCGCGGTCGCTTCCGTGGCTTTTTCGCCTTCGTAGCCTCCGAAGGGGCGGGCGTGGTGTTGGCGCCGCTATCCGGCGGGAGCATGGGAGCGGCATCGGGCGTCCCGACCGGCGATGCGTCGAGCGGGGGCACGTGGCCAATTGCACCTTCGTCCGCTCCAGTCCTTGTCAGGGCAAGAACCGCGACCAGCGAGGCCAAAAGGCACAAGATGACCAGGAGGGAGCGACGCCACTTGGAAGGTGGGACCTGTCCTGCGGTGAGTGAGAATGCCGCCAGGTGTGGATCGCTGAACGGTGGCGTTGGCTGGAGCTCCTCTTTCTTGAGTCCGCCCGTTGTAGTCTCGGCGGAGGGGAGCGGCTCTCGAAGGACATCATCCGAAACCGGGGCGTCGGCCAGCACCTGCGCGAGCTGGGTGCGCTTGGCCAGAGGATCCAGGGCGGCCAAGAAGTCCCTGGCCGAGGGGAAGCGATCCTTGGGTGCCTTGGCCAGCGCCCTCAGGATGACCGCCTCGAGCTCGCGCGGGATGCGCACGTCGGGGGCGAGACCGGTTGGCGAGACGGGGGCCTCGGAGAGGGCCCGCTTCACGATGTCGTAAGGATCGTCGGCGTGGAACGGTCGGTTCCCCGTGATCATCTCGTAGAGCATGATCCCGACCGAATAGAGGTCAGATCGCGGGTCGGATTCACCAAGCCCTGCGAGCCGCTCTGGTGCGATGAAATCCGCGGTGCCGATCACGATTCCCGACTTGGTGGAGGAGTCCGCTGGCGAAGGCTCGCCGTCGCACATCTTGGCAATCCCGAAATCGATGATCTTGGCGACCTCTTGCCCCCCTTCATGGCGAACGAGCATCACGTTCGAGGTCTTGAGATCCCGGTGCACCACCCCCATGTCGTGGGCCCGCGCCAACCCTCGCAGCACTTGGCGGGCGATCTCGACCGCTCGAGTCCAGTGCACGCGCTTCCCGTGGCCGCACTCCGACGAGAGCGGCGCTCCGTCGAGGTACTCCATGACTAGGAAGAGGCGGCCATCGGCCGCGCGGCCAAAGTCGATGATGGCCACGCAGTTCGGGTGGTCCAGTCGCGCCGCGGCCACGGCCTCGCGCTCGAACCGATGGGCCATCGCCTTGTCGATCGCGAGCTCAGGAAGAAGGAGCTTGACCGCGACGGTCCGCCGCAAGAGCTTGTGCTCGGCCTTGTAGACCGTCGCCATTCCGCCGACCCCGATCTTCTCGACGAGGCGGTAGCGATCGCCGAGGATCGATTCCGGGAAATCGTTCGACGCGCCCATGGCAGGGCGCGAGATCGGTCGTGGCCGCCCCGAAGCCAAGACCGTGGTGGCGAGCTCCGGCGTGGGCACCGGGCGGGCGCTCGGGGAAGGAGGAAAAGGTGCCCGTGGTGACCTGCGCATGGCACACCTTTTATAGGGCCCGGCACGTGCGCTGCATCGGTGCGAGAAGGTGCGCGTTCTGGTGACCGGGGCGGGGGGGTTCGTGGGTGCCCACGTGGATGCCGCGCTCCGCGCCGCGGGTCATGAGGCGGTCGACGTGCCCGTACGCCGCGGGCACGCGGAGCGCCACCCATCCGAATCGGTCGACGCCATCATCCACCTGACCGCCGAGGACGTGCGCGCTTGCCTCGACGACGCCTATCGCTTCGGTGCGCGGCTCGTGGTCCTCATGTCGGCGATTGGAGCCGATCCGCACGTATTGCGCCGGCAACTTCGCGCCCACGGAAAGGCCGAGGAGCTCGTTCGTGCCTCGGGGCTCCCTTGGGTCATCTTGCGCCCGGAGATCCTCTGGGGGCCGGGCGATGTGTTCACCAATCAGCTCGTCCATCTCATGCGTCACCTGCCGTTCGTGCCAATCCCTCGCGGCGGCCGCCGTCTCTTCCCGGTACACGTGGGCGACGCGGCGCGCGCCCTGGTCGAATGCCTGGAGCGCAGGGACCTCTGGTACCGAGAGTGGTCCCTCCTCGGCCCTGAACCGCTGTCCTACGCCGAGGTGGTGGAGCGAATAGCGCAGGCAATCTACCTGTCGCGAAGACGAAAGCTCAGGGTGCCCGGCTGGTCGGTGAGGCTGGGGGCAGCCATCGAGGAGCGCGTGTCCGGCTGCCCGTCAGCCACCCGGGCGCTCCTGGATCGCTACGTGGCTGGCGAGATCGGAAGAACCGATCGCCTCCGGGGGACGCAGTTCTCCCTTCCGCAGCGGCTCATGAGCGTGGAGGAGCTGCGCGCGTACCTTTGGCCCGCCCGGCCTCCGAGGGAGCAGCTCGGTACCGCGGCGCGAACATTCAGGGCTGCGCCCTCCTCGCCAGCCCGACGGAGCTGAGGTGGCGCGCAAGTCGCTCCGCTACGTGACACGCCGGAAGACCGTCGCGCTCGCCAAGGCGAAGAGCACGACGATCCAGGATCCGGACCCCACTCTGGCCCCGGGGGCGATGCCGCAGCCGCCGTTCGAAGCCCCGGCCATGGCCACGCCCGCGCTCGAGGGAGGGGGCACGTGGCGCACGCCCCCTCCCTCGTCCTGGGATAGGCGGGCAGCCGGGGGGTCGTCTTCGAGGAGGTCCGCCGACATGCCTGGCTGCGTGTACCAACCCAGCTCGGGTCCGAGCTCCACGTCGCTCGGCGATTCAGAAGACACCGAAGCCCAATCGGGAGGCCTTCCATCTTCGGGCGGTTCGGCAGGCTCCTCGTCACTCGGCATGGTCAGCGCGGACCTCGCCACGCCGTCGTATTCATACCGTCCCATGTCCGGTGCTGCGCCGCGATACGGGAGACCAACGCCGGCGCCCCGGTCGACGCAGGGGCTGTCCGCGGTGAGACGATAATCCCTCCCAGCGTCATCAACGAATCTCTGGTTGGCTACCACGTCGTGGCGGCCGTTCGTGGATCCCGACGAGAAGCGGCACGTGTAGTCGATGACGCCGCCGGAGTTCTCGCGTACGAGGCCAGCCGAGCGACGAAGGATGTTGTTTCGAAAAGTGAACCCGTCGAGATCCCCATGCGTGTACACGGCGGCGTTGTCGATATCGACGAGCGTGTTGTTGTCGATCTTGGCGCCCGACCAGTCTCCGATATAGATGGCCCCCGGGGGCTTGGCTTCCACCGCGTTGTCCCAAAGCGCGGCATAGACCACGTTTTGCCGAAAGACCAGGTTCCTCCCCGGTCCATCGGCCCCCATGATGGCCACCGCTCGCACGAGGTCGTAGAACTTGTTGCGCTCCACGCGCACGTTCGCGATGGTGCCGTTCACCTCGGGGTCGCGCGTGACGATGTTCATCCCCGTGCCCATGGGGTCGTCGTCGGCGTGGCCGCGGTAGTGATGAATCACGTTGTCCGTGATCACGAGGCCGTCGACGTTCTTGATGTCGATGGCGTTCTCGGTATGCCAGGTGCCGTACCAGGAATCCTTGGCGTGGAAGTGGTTGCGGTAGATGCGGACGTCGGTCGAGGTCAAAGACAACTGGCCCGCTCCGCCGATCAAGATCCCGTCGCCGGGTGACGCGAAGAGGTTGTCCCTGATGCGCAGCCGCGACGCCCGCCACGCCGCGATCGATTGCGTATCCTCACCGCCCACGGGCTGCTTGATGTCGTGGAACGTGCAGCCTTCGATGACGATGCTGTCGCCGTTGGCGATGATGCCCTTCTTGGTGCTGTCGTAGATCTCGCAGTTGCTGATGGTGTTGTGGGTGCCTCCGCTGATCTGGACCACCGCGTGGCGCGTGCCTCTCATCTTGAGCCTGTCGATTTTCCAGTAGCTCGCAGACCTGAGATCGATCACCCGTGTTGCTGAGTTAGCGGCCGACAAGATGACCGCCTGGCCGCTCACAGGGCGAAGGGTGATCGGCGCCGAGGAGGTGCCGCTTCGCGTGATTACCAGGTTCACGCGGTAGCTTCCCCCGGCGATTTCGATGACGTCGCCCGGATTCGCGGCAGCCACGGCATTAGTCAACCCTGTCGCAGAGGAAACCCGCCTGATCGCTGCCTCGGCTGGAGCCGTCGTGGCGACCACCGAGCCAATCGCAAGTGAGGCAGAAAGAAGAAGCATCCCGTGTCTCATGCTGGGGGTCTGAACCGATCTCGAGGAACACGCCAGGAAAAATCACGGGAGAGGGCTTGCCCGCCATCAAGTCGCGAGCAACGAGGAGGCGATGAACTTGCCGCTAGCTTCTCGATTCTTGCGCCGTGATCGGGTAGCCTGTGCCACTCGTACGGCTCAATACGAACTTCCGGGTGAAACCAATGGGTTTTTTTGATCTCTTCAGGCCAAAGTGGCGACACAGTGACGCGAAGGTCAGGTCCGAAGCCGTCCGTGAGCTCGGGCACGACCAAGTGGATATCCTCATCCAGATCGCCAAGCGCGATGAGGACGCACGGATTCGCAAGATTGCAATCAAGAAGCTCGAAGATCCGTCGGTCCTTCGCGAGATCGCCGCTGACGATCCCGATGAGGGCCTCCGCCGCGTGGCCGAGGAAAAGGCAAGTGAGCTACTTGTCACCCAGGCCCTTTCGCAGCGAGAAGACGCGGCAGCGATCCGCGCCCTGGGGCTTGTGGTCAACCAGCGAGACTTGGGGACCATAGCCAGGCAGGCAGCGTCGCCCGTGGTGCGGCAAGCTGCGCTGGCGCGTATCCAGGACGAGAGAATCCTCGTGGATGTCGCGCATCGAGCCGACCATATGGAAGAGCGGATCGCGGCCGTCGGTCGGATCCGGGACGTGGAGTTGCTTCGGGACATCGTCCTCGCGGAAGAGCACAAGCCCGTGGCGCTTGCCGCCTTGTCCAAGCTCAGCGACCCTCGGGCGCTGGAGGCCGTCGCGAAGAACGCCAAGAACAAGGCAGCGCGCTCGGCAGCGCGCGAGAAGCTCCCGAGAGAGGAAGCCAGGCCCGCCAAGAAGAGCGCTGCGTCATCGTCGGAACAGAAGACGCGGAAGGCCCGGCTTCTGCAAGCCTGCCTTGGCGCCGAGGCATGGTCAAAGAGCACCGATTGGGACGCGGCCCTGTCGGCGCTGAGCGAGCTCCAGGTGCAATGGTCGGAAATAGGTCAGACGCCAGGGGACGCGCCACTCGTCAAGCGCTTTGAAAAGGCGCTCCACGAGTTTGAGTTGCGCAAGGCCGCCATGGAGAAGGAGGCCGCACTCCGGGCTGCGGCCGCCGAGGCCAAGGCGCGAAAGGCCCGTGAGCGAGCGAAGAACCAGGCCCAAGATGAGCCCAAGCGCGGCCGTCACGAAAAGGTCGCCCAAAGCGTGGCCGAGGACGTGCCGGCGAGGACCGCGGAGGCGGCTCCGGCAATAGAGGCAGGTGAAGCTCCAAGAGCGGAAGCGGCAGTCCTGCCGCCCGCAAGGCCGAGGATCGATCCCGAGCACGAGCAGTACCTCGTGGAGCTCGACAAGGCCTGCGTGGATCTCGAGAAGCGACTCACGACCAAGGACATCAAGGCGGCCGAGCGAGCCCTCAAGGGGTCGCAGGCGGTCTTGCGCAGGGCAAGAGCGTCGGAAAGCGAAAAGGAGATCGCTCTGCGATCGCGGCTCACGGCCGCCAAGGAACAGCTGGCGAAACACGTCGGGGAGCTCAAGGAAGCAGAGAGCTGGAAGCGTTGGGCCAATATTCCCAAGCTCGAGGAGCTATGCATGGAGGCGGAAGCCCTCGTGCAGGTGCTCGAAACCGTCGACGACAAGCGGCGGGCACCCGTGGTCCTCAAGGAGCTCCAGGCGCGCTGGAAATCCGCGGGTCCCGGCCCCGCCGAAAAGTCGCAGGCGCTTTGGGAGCGATTCAAGAATGCCTGCGACATGGTCTACGAGAAGTGCAAGGAGTACTTCGCCAAGCTCGACGAGGAACGGGTCGTGAACCTCAAGCGGAAAGAGGAGCTCTGCGAGAAGGCCGAAGCCCTGTCCACTTCTGAGGACTGGAAAGAAGCAGGGGAGCAGATCAAGAAGCTCCAGGAAGAATGGAAGGGCATTGGACCCGTTCCCCAGGAGCAGGCCGACCCTGTTTGGAAGCGGTTCCGGGCTGCCTGCGACGTGTTTTTCGCGCGCCGCAAGGCCCACGATCAGGTGCGCGACGAGGAGCGGGCGGAGAACCTCAAGCGGAAAGAGGAGCTTTGCGAGCGGGCTGAGTCCATGGCTGGGTCAACGGATTGGAAGGAAACCGCGCGCCGCTTCAAAGGGCTCCAGGAGGAATGGCAAAAGGTGGGCCCTGTTCCACGTGAACAGGCAGACTCCATCTGGGAGCGGTTTCGCGCGGCGTGTGACAAGTTCTTCGACGCCCGCAAGGCCGCGCTCGCCAAGCAGGATGAGGAGCGCGTGGCGAACATGGCCAAGAAGGAGCAGCTGTGCCAGAACGTCCAGGCTCTCGCGGACTCCGACGATCATGACACCGCCGTCGAGACGGTGAAGAAGCTCATGCGCGAGTGGAAGACCATTGGCCCCGTGCCTCGAGACCAGTCGGACGCGCTTTGGAAGCGATTCCGCGGCGCGTGCGACGCCGTGATGGAGGGCCCGAAGCTCACCGCTGACCTCAGTGCGGTAAACGACACGGCTGGGTTCACCAACCGGATCCCGCTCGAAAAACTCGTCGAGAAAGCGTCTCCCGCGGAGGAGAGACAGCCGAAGAACGAGGAAGCTCCAGAAAAGGCGCCGGAGGGCTGACCGCAGGACGCTGACCGCAGGACTAAGTTTTCCGCTCGACCCCCGTGCGATCCGACCGGACGGCGGCCGCGAGCCGCCCCCATGCGAGCGCAGCCTCGAGGGAGTTTCCTCGTGCGAGGAACGCCACGTGGTCGGCGAGCTGCGAGAGCCTGGGTGGAAGCAACGAGGCCAGCTGGGCGGCCACGATCTCCAATGCCTCGTAGTCTCCATGCCCGCACGCCCAATCCCCGCCGTTGAGAAGAACCGCGACCAGGCGATCGCGTGTCCTTGCTCTTCCAATCCCCACTCGCTCGCTCTCCATCACCATCCTCCGCACGCCGACCCTGCCTGTTGATGCACGACTCTTGCCGTTTCTTGCGGGCCTCGGCCAAGGCCAGCCTTTGCGGCACTGCATGGAACGAGCCAAGTAACGAGCCAAGTAACGAGCCAAGTAACGAGCCAAGTAACGAGCCAAGTAACGAGCCTTGTTCTCGACGGAGAGCTTGCTGGTGCGAGCGAAGCGGGCGCAAGGACTGCCGAGATGCGTGCCCTTTCCCGCAACAATTTCGCAATCAGGTAGCTCCACGCGGACGCGCGGGAGCACCGTCTCGCGCGGGAGCGGGAGGTCTCCGGCTTTCCAGGAACACCGCTGCCAGGTAAATGAGAAGCGACAAGGTGCCCACCGCCTGGCCCACGGTCATGGCGAGAACGACCGGGATTGGCCGTGGCACCAGAATCGACGAGACCATGAGGAGCACACCGAGCAGTGCGAGCACCGCCGAGATGCGGGCAAGACGCAATGGGTTGGCCATTACCTCTCCTCCAGGTCCGTGCGGGCACCCGCATCGGCCGCGCCGCGCGGGGATGCGTCCATGTCCTCGCTGGGACCCGGCGCCTCCCCACCGGCTTGCTCCAGCTCCTCTGGGTGAGCGAATGGGTGGGCGGGGCCATGGCAGCCGCTCGCGACGCAATCCACGGTGCCTGCCTTGATCTCTTCGGCGACTGTTCCATGTTCGGGCTCGTCCTGGAAGCCGGTCAGCCGAGTCGAGTGGCACTGGACGCAATTGCCGCTCGGGAATGGCTTGAAGAGCCTTGGCTTCGCCGGTGGATGCGTGAGGGCCGAGTAAAGGTGCCGCATCCCAGTTAGCTTCGTGGTCACGGCTCCGAACAGCCGATAATCGCGGTGGCAATTGTAACAGCTCTCCTCACCAAGCAGGTGATTTCGCGAGTGCATCGCGGTAAGGCTCGTGCTTTCGGCGCTCTCTGCGTCCTTGGCGTAGGGGACCATGAGGTGGCACGAGGAACAGAACTCCCTCTGCTTGGTCCATTGGTAGCCGGCCACGTTGCCGGTGAATGCGGTCGCAATGGGGAACACCCCTATTCCCAAGAAGAGCCAAGCCTTGGTCGCGGTGCTAAGGGGCGGCCGGCGGATGAGAAAAACGAGCAGGATGACGGCTGCTGCCCCGGCGGAGACGAGGGTGGCAAGGGCGAGCAGGCGATGGAGGTCCACGGCATTCTCCTACTTTTTCGCCCGGATGGCGGCGCCAAGGCCGAGGGCGTAGTCGAGGACCGGATCAACCTGGTCCGGCTTCAGCTTCTTCTCGTACGCCGGCATCTTTTCCTTCCCCTTGAGAAGGATCTTTCTTTGTTCTTCGCGGCTGAGCTTCTCCACCTCTGGTCGCCCTAAGTTCAACTTGGCGGGATCGATCTTCAGCGACTTGGCCTTCACCGGGTTCCCTCTCCCATCGGCGCCGTGGCAGCTCGCGCAGAGCTTGCCGTAAAGTGCCTTCGGGTCTGGCCCTGGGGCGGCCGCCAGCGCTGCGGAACCGGAGAGGAAGACGAGCAGGAATGGCACGCAGGGACGCATGATCACCTCCTTGGTTGCTCCGCGGCTCGCTCTGGCTCGGGGCTCCGCCTCGCTCGCTGCACCTCGCTCGAAGTCGCCTGATTCCTCGCCGTCGCTCACCGCTTGCCTCATGTCTAGAACATGGTGCGGATCATGGCGGTGACCTCGTGCTGCCGCCTTGGATGGGCATCGTCCTTGGATTGCAGGTCGAACCGTGGCATGAGGATGATTCGCCAGTTCTCACGTGGCTGGAAGGAAAGGGCGAGCGCCAGCTTTTGCAGCTCGAGCTTCGGGTCGTCGTCGGACCATATGCCGTCATACTGGGCTGCCAAGTGGAACATGGTTCCCAGGGGGTGACCCGCTTGGAGGAACACCCCCTGGAACTCGGCTTCGACTTCAGAACCATTAGCGGCCAAGGTGTAGTTGTCGTCCCTGGCGAACACGTACGCAGCGATCACGTCTAGGTCTCGGAGTCGCAGGTTGGCTGCGGGGGAAATCCTCCAGAAGTCATTTTCGTTGGTCCCAGTGAAGGTGCCAGCCGCGTCAACGATTTTCTTGGTGTCTTCTCCCAAGTAGCCGAACACCGACACCGAGGAGCCCTCGATGGGGCCGGAGGTCGCCTCGAGGCGCAGGGTGCCCCAAAGGTTCATCCGCGTGTTGGGATCCGAGAGCGTTGCCCCGTTTTCGACCCCTACCTCGTAAACGAGAGGGCCAGCAGAGCCAAACACGGCGATTGCCGGTCGGCCGCCCCGGAGGTTGAGCGAGTCGTCCCCCTTGCCGCCGGAGGTCTTGACGAAGAAGATCTCGGATCGCGCGGGCGGAATCATGGGCAGCCGTCCATTCGCCGCGTGAAGCTCTAGTGGGTCCAGGATGCCCACCCAGGCATTAAGCGCCTGCCCAACGAGGTTGTGGAATCCAAAGCGGAACCAAGAGATATGGAGCTCTCCCTTGGTCGAGAGCTCATTCTCGATCCAGATGGACACGTTCTTGAAGACGCTCCCAGCCACGAACAACTGAATCCAGTCGGGGTTGCCGAGCTGAACGCGGGTCTCGAAGTCGCCCGGCTCCTCTTCGAGCGCGTTGGTGACGGCCTTGAATGGAAGTACGTTCAGGCGAACGCCAAAGTAGTTGTTGAGATCATCGATGAACAGTCGGTCACCGATGGCCTGCTTGCCCGTGGTGTCGCCGTCCTGTGAACCCAAGTCCTGGTAACCGTTCCTCATGAATTTCTCGCCGTAATAGTTCAGGCGAGGGAAGGCTGGCGAGTGACACGTCGTACACGCGACCCCGTACTTGCGGCTCCATTGCGATACGGCGTGAGCCGACGCGGGAAGGCACGCTGTCGCAGCAATCACACAAGCATGAAGAAAGCATTTCTCGGTGCGCATGTGCGTAGAGAACACGCATCGTGCGTACCAGGCCTAAGTGGTTGATCGCCCAGTCTCGAGCTCCGAAAGCCGTGAAAGGAGCATGCGCTTCAATGATTGGAGTGTAAACAAAAGGACAGATCTACACGCTGTCGCCCGCGACACGAATCCTCGCGTCCACGGCGATGACCCCTTCTCCCGGTGGTCGGGCGACGAGCGGATTGATGTCGAGCTCCTGCAATTCCGGCAGCGCCTCCACGAGGGCGCTTATGCGGAGAATCGTGTCGACGAGGGCTTCCCGGTCGGCGGAAGGGGCTCCGCGAAACCCACGCAAGAGTTTCGCTCCCCGGATCTTTTCGACCATTTCTTCCGCATCACTGCGGGTCAGCGGATGGACACGAAAAACGACGTCGTTCCAAATTTCAACGTTAACCCCACCGATTCCGAATCCAATTAACTTACCGAAGTGAGGCACTTGCGTCACACCGACAAAGGTCTCGACCCCTCGGGGAACCATCTGCTGCACGATCACGCCATCCATGTCGGCCCGCTTGCCCAGGTGTTCGAGCCGTTCTTCAATCGACCGAACGGCGTTTCGCACCCCATCAGCCTCCGCGATGCCCAGGATCACGCCCCCGACGTCGGTCTTGTGGACAATCGTCCGCGATGCGAGCTTGACCGCTACGGGAAAGCCAATCGCCTCCGAGGCACTCGCCGCCTCTTCCACCCCTTGTGCGAAAACAGCTACTGGCATGGAAATCCCGAACGCGCCGAGGATCTGACGAACCTCATCCGTGTTGAGCCACCGTCCCTCCCTGCCGCCGGCACCGCGGGCGAGCAACGTGGCGCGCGCTCGGCCCGGCGCCGCACCTGAGACCGATACTTGCCCCTCTTCCGGGCGCCCGCGCCAGCGGCCATAACGAACTGCGTGAGACAGGGCGATGGCGGCCGCTTCGGGAAATGAATAGGACGGGAACTTCCCTTCGCGCAGGGAAGAAAGGGCTTCGGGGATGCCGTGGGTCCCCATGAAGCAGGTAATCACGGGCTTGGATGCACCGCTCGCGGCGCGGCGGATGGCAAAAGCCACGTCGGCGGCTTCGGTGACGATGGGTGGCACAAAGAGAACGATGACGGAGTCAACCGCCTCATCTTCGAGGAGAAGCCGCAGCGCTTTTTCGTAGGACGTCGCGCTCGCGCTCGCGATCATGTCTACCGGATTCCTCGTTGAGGCTTCCGGTGGCAAGAACGAGCGCAACGATTGGTCGGTGGATGCCGACAACGAGGGCAGCTTCAACCCACGGCTCTCGCATGCATCCGAGGCCATGATCCCTGGACCCCCGGCATTGGTCAGGATGGCGACCCGATTACCCTTGGGTGCCGGTTGATTCGCCAAGATGAGCGCCGTGTCAAAGAGCTCCTCAATCGTATCGGTGCGAATGACCCCCGCCTGGTGGAGCAGCGCTTCCACCGCCACGTCGGTGCCTGCCATGGCTCCCGTGTGCGAGCTCGCGGCTCGGGCCCCAGCCTCGGTTCGGCCGCTCTTGACGACCACGATGGGCTTGGTCCGACCCACCCGACGCGCGATCTGCATGAAGCGGACGGGGTTCCCAAGGCTCTCCAGGTAAAGCAAGATTACCCTCGTCGCGGGGTCTGCCTCCCAATACTCGAGGAGATCATTGCCCGACACGTCCGCCTTGTTCCCCATGCTGACGAACGTGCTAATGCCGATGCCCAGCTCGCGCGCGTAGTCTAGGATCGCCAGGCCAAGGGCTCCGGATTGAGACGAGAAGGCCACGTTTCCAGACGGAGGCCAGGTGGGCGCAAATGTTGCGTTGAGCTTGACGCGTGGATCTGTATTCAGAAGCCCCATGCAGTTGGGGCCCACCATCCGCATTCCATAGCGGCGAACCCGTTCGACAAGCTGATCTTCAACCTTCTTTCCCGACGGGCCGGTCTCCTTGAAACCAGCGCTAATGACGACGAGCCCCTTCACGCCCTTTTCATGGCAGTCGTCGACGGCATCGAGCACCTTGTCCCTGGGGACCACGATGATCGCCAGGTCGACCGGGCCAGGGATCTCGCGCACCGACGCGCTGGCACGCACCGACTGCACCGCAATCGCCGTGGGGTTCACGGGATAGACGGGGCCTGGAAACCCATCGGAGATGAGGTTGTGAAAGATCTCCCCTCCGATCGTGCCGCGCGACCTCGAAGCACCGACCACCGCCACCGACCGCGGAAAGAAAAGTGGATCGAGGCTGGCGTTGCGCCTCTTCCGTGCCTCGAGATCTTCCGAATCAGGGAGCGTAGCTGCGGGTGCCAGCGAGGGGTCAAGGGATAAGGTCGACATGTTGGCCTCAATCAGATCTTGCGTGGTCCGATTTTAGCCCAATGGTGAGCACCGGGCACGGCGCAATTCGCACAACCTTCTCTGTGACGGACCCGAGGAGCAGGCGCTCAAGGCCCGTACGCCCGTGAGTACCCATGACGATGAGATCAAATGGACCCTGCTCGGCAACCGACACGATTTCTGAGTAGGGGACTCCTACCACGGTGCTGGTCGCCACGTTCCTACCTGCTACCGCGACCGCCATGGTCTTCCAATCATCAAGTCGGCGGTTGATGTCATGGAAGTACTCCTGCACGAGCCCAGCGTCTCGAATCACGATTCCTTCCGGGAAGACCGTGGAGGGGACCTGGGCGGCATGCAGCAACACGAGCTCGGCACCCAGCTCGCCTGCAAGTCGGGCGGCGGCGAGCATGGCGCTCCGGGAGTGCTCCGAGAAATCCACCGGACACAGGATTCGCTTCCAGCTCATGCGCCGACCTCGGAAGCGCGTCCAGGTTTCACGCACACCACGGGGCAATGGGCATGCCGAACGATCTTCTCTGCCACCGATCCAATAAGAAGGTTCGCCAGGCCCGTACGGCCATGGGTTCCCATGACGACCATTTCAGCCCCGATCCGGTCGATTGTGCGAAGGATTTCTGCTGCGGGACGGCCACGGACCACGTGCCGGTGAATGGGGCCGATGCACTCCCGCTCCTGGGCATCGGGCACCATTCGCTCCAGCTCTTCCGCGGCTGCCGCTGTGATGGACGAGATCTCGCTTTCCAGTCTTTCTTTCCCACCTTGCGGCAAGAGGTCGGTGAGATGGTCCTCGACGACGTGGACGATGTGAAGCTCACAGGGGGCTCGCCGTGCGTAATCAAAGGCCCATGCGAGCGCTCGCCGCGAGGTCTCTGAGAAATCAACGGGTACCAGGACTCGAAGCAGCTCGGGCGCTTGTGCGTTCATGACTACCTCCCTGCTCCGCATGCGACGCAAGAACGGTGCCCGGCATGCTGGCGCTCGCTCACGCATAACCTGCGTGAGTCCTACGAATGTCGCGAAAGCTTTTCGGGGCCAGCTTGGGTCCATCTTGTTGACTTGCGGTAGCGCTCGTCCTTAACATCTCGACGGGAATCAACAGCCGAGCACTCGGCGGCATGGGGCTTGCCAGATCAAGCACGCGGAGGTGGTGTCATGTATCAGAGGATCCTCGTGGCGACGGATCTCACGGATGCGTCTCGAGCGGCTGTTGGTACAGCTCTTGAGCTCGCTCGCACCCTGGGTGGAAAGGTGACCGCCCTGCATGTCACCGAGCCTCCCTACGACACTCGACGGTGGTTTCTTCCCCTGGACAGCAGGGAGCGCGCCTTCTTCCAGCAGATTATTGACCGCGAGCGCGAGGCCGCAGAACGCCTTCTCAATGAGCAGGTCAAGGAGGCCGATCCCGCGCACCACGACACGTCGGGCGTATCCTCGCTGGTGAGAAGTGGAATTCCTTCCGAGCTCATCGTTCAGACTGCGGTGGAGGAGGGCGTCGGGCTCATCGTCATGGGCACCCACGGGCGAACAGGACTAAAGCATGCCCTCCTCGGGTCGATTGCCGAGCGCGTGGTGCGCACGTCCCCGTGCCCCGTCCTCACCGTACGCGCGAGATAGTCGGGCCCTACGCAATTTGAAAGTGCTCGCCTGGCTTGAGCACCTGTATCGCGGTTTCACCACAAACGCGCAGGACCTCGCGCCGGAACTGCTCTGGAGTGCCCGTGGCCTTGTGCAGGAGGCTTCCAGGGAATGAAGAGGTCACGTGGTAATGGTGCGGTATCGTTATCTTGGCCTTGAGCTGGCGCACCGCCCAAGCCGCTTGCGTTGGCGTCATGGTGACGGTCCGTCCGAGGATCTTCACGCCATCCACGGGGACGAGCGCCACGTCGATTTGGTACCTCATCCCGATCTCTTCGAACCCCTCAAAGTACGCCGTGTCGCCCCCGAAGTAGATTTTCTTGCCGCTTCCTTCGAGGACGTATCCCACTTGCGGTAGTCCCTCGGCTCCTTCTATCGCGGGCACCGCCGAAACCGCGACGCTGCCCAGGTCCTTCTTATCCCACGGCCTGACCACGTTTACGTTCCGGTAGCCCATGGCGCCGAGCTTTCGCTTCATCCACTTGTCGGCGACGAACACCTCGGCGCTCCGGTTC
The DNA here is from genome assembly GCA_016210055.1 of Deltaproteobacteria bacterium. GTDB lineage: Bacteria > Myxococcota_A > Polyangia > Haliangiales > SHYZ01 > JACQUZ01. Next base: position 19,852 of record JACQUZ010000041.1, read on the forward strand.
ATTCTCGCTAGGTCGTTCAGGTTGAAATGGTCTGCATGCCGGTGGGAACAGAGGATGAGATCTACGCTTGGGATTTCCCCCGAGACCCCGGGGGAATCGGATCGGCGAAGATTAAAGAATCGAAATGGAATGCCAATGCGGTCCGCGAACCAGGGGTCGGTAACAATTCGCTGTCCGCCAAGCTCAATGAGGAAGGTGGCGTGACCCACTAATTGGATTCGTAGGCTCATGGCGTGCTCTCGCTGTAGACGTTCCGGCGAGGGCGAATTTGCCATGCCTCGAGATCTCCATGCAATGGAGAATCACCCCCTGCTCCGGTATCATCGCGGCCCATGGAAGTTCTCCAAGGCGTCACCGTGTTGACCATGACCGAGCGCCAAGCGACCGCCGAGGCGGTGGCGTTCGACGAAAACGGCATCCTGGCGGTCGGCAGGTCCGACCATGTGCTGGCGCAAGCAGGTCCGTCCGCCAGAGTGAGGACCTTGGAGGGCCATGCCGTCGTCCCTGGTTTTGTCGACGCTCACCACCATTTCTCGACGGCCGTTCTCTTTCAAGGAACGGTGAACTGCAGGCCCGGGGCTGTTTTCTCGATAGGAGACATTCAGCGACGATTCCGCCGCGCGGCCGAGGATATTCCGCCTGGATCGTGGGTCGTCGGCTACGGCTACGACCAGTCCCGCCTGGCCGAAAAACGATACCCCACTCGCCAAGATCTCGACGCCGCGTGCGGCGATCGTCCGGCGGTGCTGGTCCATTACAGCTTCCACGAGCTCGTGGCAAGCACCCGAGCGTTGGAGCTCGCGCGGATCGGGCGGAGCACGCCCGATCCCGTGGGAGGACGCATCGAGCGGTCTGCCTTCGGCCTTGGCCTACCGACGGGCCGGCTCGTCGAGACCGCCCAAGGGCCCGTCGAGAGGCTTGCCTGGGAGGCCTTGCTCGCCTCGTTGGGCGACAACCTCCTCGATTCGATCGCCCGCTACGAGCGATCCCTTTTCGCGTGCGGCATCACCCTGGTGAATGATCCCACGGTCTCGCCGGACATCGAGCTCCTTTTTCAACGGGCACGCGCCGCCGGGAAGCTGCACATGCCGGTGGTCATGATGCCGGTCGGTGACACCGGCTACCTCTGTCCTCCTTGGGATCGCCTCGAGGGAAGGCCGACAGGCGAGGGCAGCCACGACCTTTCAATTGGTCCGCTGAAGGTATTTTTCGACGGGGGAGAGACTTGTGCGGTCTGCTTGTCACCTCAGCAAGCGATTGGGACGCTCGGCCGGGCCGTCGCGATGTCTTGGACCCAACGAACCCTCACGCCGCTGGGGAACCTGCGGCGAACGCCGTTCCGCATGGGAGCCGACCTGAGGCTCCACGCAGGCGCGCGTTATCACGCGGACGACAACGCTGCGAGCGCGCTCGTAGAACGGGCGGTAGAGCGAGGGTTTGCTGTGGCAATCCACGCCATTGGGAACTCTGCCGTCGCACAGGCCGCCGAGGCCCTAGGAAGGGTCCGCGGATACCATCGCGACATCCCGCCGCCGCGGATTGAACACGCGATCCTGCTCGAGAAGGATCAGCCCCTCCGTCTTGCCCAGGCCGGACTGAGCGTGGTCACGCAGCCTTGGTTTCTGTCGTTGTTCTCGCCATCCTTGGTGCCACCGCTGCACGGACTGCGCGTCCTCCCCTTGCGGACTCTCATGGACCGGGGCGTACACGTGGCAGGCAGCTCGGACGCGCCGGTGGGACAGGTGGCGCCCCTCGAAGCGATCCGGATGGCGGTATCTCGGGAGATCTCAGGCGGCGTCTTCGTCGAGCCAGACGAGGCCATTGACGCGTACCGCGCTCTCGCCATGTACACGCGTGAGGGGGCTCGCGTCAGTGGGTGCTTGCATCGGGTTGGCACCATCGAGCCGAAGAAGCGCGCTGATCTCGTGATCCTTTCGCACGATCCCCGTGCTCCCAAGACCCTGGGCGATGTACGCGTGGTGGAAACCGTCTTGAACGGTCGAACGGTTTACCCCGATTAACTCTCCTCGATCCATGCATTGGTCCTGATTGCCGAATCCGCGAGCACGCTCTTCAATTAGAGCCCCATGGAGAAGGCGTACCAGTCCATCGAGAACCGCGACCCGGACCACCAGGGTAATGCGTCGAGAAGACGTGTCGTGGCCAAGAACGTCAACTCCGAGAGATCTTGCCAAGTCGAGGACGCGGTCGAGGAGCTCGGCGGCGGTGCCGATTCCTTCACCTACGACCGTGGCGGCGGCAAGCCCCTCTTCGAGAGAAAGTAGGTCGTCACCGAGTGATTGACCCAACCTCGCCCGCACGGCAGCCCAGTCAGGGATGTCGTCGAGGGCGAAAAGGGCGGTCGCCGGCGAGCCCGGTGTGAAGCGCAAGACAGGAACTCGATCGGCCTTGAGGGCAGCCACAAGCTCATCCGCCCGCTCGCCTCGCACTCGGAGGCGCACCAGGTTCCGCATCCCGGCGACGCCGATGGGACCGCGGCCGACGGTCGGCCCACGACCGATCCGTGTTCCACCGGTGAGGTCCGGGAGTTGATCGGTCGCCCGGGCGAGGATGGTGAGCCCATTGGTGCGTGCGAGCTCAACGGCACGCGCATTGAGGACCTTGGCCCCGTGATCGGCCAGCTCCTGCATCTCCTCGTGCGACACCCAATCGAGCCGAATCGGCGCCCCCACGACGCGGGGGTCGCCCGTATACACTCCGTCCACGTCGGAGCATATTTCACAATATTCGGCGTGGAGCGCGGCTGCGAGCGCCACCGCGGTCGTGTCCGACCCGCCGCGGCCCAAGGTCGTTAGCTCATTACGATAAGAAATCCCTTGGAAGCCAGCGACGACGACGATTTTCCCGAGCTCCAGCTCATCCAGCACCCGGTGGGGGCGAACCGCCACAATTCGTGCGCCTGAATGCCGCGCATCGGTAATAATGCCCGCCTGGGGCCCCGTGAGCGAGATGGCCTCATGGCCAAGCTCGGTAATCGCCATGGCCATTAACGTCATGGAGATCCGCTCTCCACTCGATAGGAGCATGTCCATTTCGCGCCGCCTAGGCGCCTGAGAGACCTTGCGCGCGAGTCCAATGAGTCCGTCGGTGGTTCGTCCCATGGCCGAGACGACGACACAGACCCGCTTTCCAGAGCGAGCGGTCGCAATCACGCGGCTCGCTACCGCGCGAATCCTGTCGGCGTCGGCCACCGACGACCCACCGTACTTCTGAACGACAATGGGAAGGCTAGACGCTGCCATGGCTCTGAACCCAGTAGGTTGGGAGGTCTCGTTTCTTAACCTTGCCAGACGCGGTGGTCGGCAAGAGATCGACGATCTCGACGCGCTCGGGCTTGAGCGCGCGGGGCCTCAGCTCGCGATCCATGCGCGCTTGCAACTGCCCTAGAAAAGCCGCGCGGTCCGACTGAGCCTCGCTCGTCAGAACGACGCATGCGCGCAACCTCGAGAGGCCGACTTCGGTGGTCACAGGGGTTACTGCGGCGTGCGCCACCCCGGGGATGCCATGAAGGTACTCCTCCAAGGTGGATGGAACCACCCAGCACCCACTCACCTTGATGCACTCGGATCGACGCCCTGCAAATACCCACCGATCTTCGTGCAAGGTGAAGAGATCACCCGTCGGAAATAGGCCTGGTGCCTGCAATTGGTTCCAGCCCCCATGCTTCTCCAGAGGCAGGTAGCCAAGCATCATGGAGCGCGACCGCACTACGGCATGGCAGGCGACCATGTTGCCACCCGCTACCGGTGCCGTGGCCTCGAAGCGATATTCGAAGGAGCCGATCTCGCTCAGGCCCTTTCCCGGCTCGCTCGCACGCTCAGACAGGTACGGGAGAAAAGTCTCGGTGGTGCCAATCGAATTGAGGACTCGCGAGCCAGAGAAGCGCTCCCAGCGCTCCCGCACAATCGAGGGCAAGTGCTCACCGGCCGAGAGGCTCAAGCGCAGATTGAATCGGTAGGAAGGGCGATCTGCCTTGCGCCAAAGGATATGAAAGAGCGTTGGGACTGCGAGAAACACGGTCACCTGTTCCTGCTCGAGGACGTCGAGGAATTCCACGTGGCTCCTCGTCCCAGGACGCAGAATCGCCGTCGCGCCAACGCTCAATGGCACATGAATCCCTTGCAGGCCGAAAGAGAAATGCGGCCCCGACGCTCCTAGGACACGGTCGCTCGCCTCAATACCCCAAGCACCGACGGTCACGTGCTCGAGGAAGTCCGCGAGAGCACCGCGCCGATGGACGCAGGCCTTGGCCTGGCCCGTGGATCCCGAAGAAAAGAGCACCAGGCCGGGACCATCTGCCCCAGGATCTGCGGGCCGAGCGGCAACACTAGGGCTACCCTGCGCGCGGAGCCAGGTCTCGACAGGGGCGAGCTCCTGGCCCAACGAGATACCGACTGTGCTGTCCCGGAAGATGACTCGGGACCCCAAGCTCCTCACCATCGATCCGAGCTCGGGCTCGGACATGGTTGGAGGAAGAAGCGCGGCGACGTGTCCGGCCCGCATTGTAGCGAGCCAAGCGGTCACGAGCTCCAGCGTCGCAGAACCGACAATGGCCACGGGCAATGGCGAGTCGCTTTGAGCTATTGACCGAATCTCCTCGGCCAGGTTTTCCACGACGCGGAGGAGCTCAGCGTACGTGAGCGTGCGCCGACCCATGGGGCCAACCTCGACGAGCGCTTCCTTGTCCCCAAGACCATTGCGAACGTTCTGGTCAATTAGGAGCCAGGTACATCCGGGATCGTGCTTCACGAGAAAGAACCTCCGCTGGAGACGACGTGCGTGCTTGAGCAAGTGCTCCGACCGGGACGTAATGCTTCTCCCGGCTGCCGAGACGCAAGCAGCGCAAGGAGCGAGGTCGCAGCGCTACTGGCGGTAACGCAAGACCGCGCGACGCGGCGATGCGCCGCGGATCGGCGGCCCGGAGGAGTATTACGTCCCGGTCGGGGCACTAAGCCACGCTCGCGAGCGCCTCTCGGCCTCCGGCGCGGCCCATGGCCAGGATATTGTGAAGCTCGCCAATGACCTTGCTCGGGCTCGGGCGCTGAAACACGTTCCGCCCCACGCAAAGCCCCACCCACTCGTAGCCAGACACGGCGCGGGCGAGCGAGAAGAGCTCGTCGTCGGAGCAGAGGGGGCCGCCTGCGAAGAACACCGCGGTATCATCGAAGGCATCTTCCAGGAGCTCTGCCACCTCCGACACGCTCTCCGGTGCGGCGAGCTTGAGCGCGTCAGTTCCCAGCTCAAGGGTGAGCCGAATGAGGTGGCGAAGTCGCGCGTGCTTGGCCTGCTTGTCGCCGATCTTGGCCTTGTCGTAGAGCATTGTGAGAACGGGCATGCCGAAACGCTCCGCTTCGTCGACGACGGCGCCGAGCATTGTCAGGTTGTGGGCTTCGTTGTCCCCATCGAAATTGACCTGAATGGACACGGCGTCGGCCCCGAGCCGAATCGCGTGCTCGACGCGAGTGACGAGCTCCTTCGTGTCCGGGCAGGGCGCCATGGACGTCATTCCATTGAGGTGCACCATCACCGGAAGACCCCTGATGAGGTCAGCACGGGCCAAGCGCTCGACCATTCCCTTGTGCGCGATGATCCCGCCGAGATGCCGGTTGTTAATCCAGGACCCGATTTCGGAAAGAGTGCGCAGGCCTGACACGGGGCCAATGGTCAGCCCATGGTCAATGGGGACGAGGAGACCAGCGCCAGATTCGCGATTGAAGAACTTGCTGATGCGAAGTCTTTTTCCAGACATGGCAATTAACCTCTTACAAGTCAGACAACGCTTCACGAATTTCCTTGCGGGCAACCTTCCGCGCGGGGAAGAGCGCCGCAAGGGTCGCAATAGCCACAAGAACGAGAACGGAGGCGCCGTAGACTGCTGGCGTCCACGCAATGGTGATTGGAATCGCATTGCTCGATCCGGGGGGCACCCACGTCCAACCGGCGCTCCTTACGCCATGGGTAATGGCCGCGCTCACCGCGAGCCCGACGGCTCCCGCGAGGACGGCGAGCTGCGCATTTTCTAGGCCACACGAAAAGAGGACGAACCGCTTGCTAAACCCGAGGCTTCGCAGCGTGCCGAGCTCGCGAATGCGGCTAAATACGTTCACGTAGCTCGTGTTCATGAGGCTCATGAACGAGATGACGACGCCGATGGCGAGCACGAAGAAGAAGAAGCCCAGGAGAAGGCCCCTCACCTGGTGATAGAACGTGGCGCGGTCCGACCAAGTATATACCTTGAGGTCGAGCCCCTTGGCCTTGAACTCGCGCTCCAAGAACGATTGAACTTCGGGGATATACTTCTCATCCGTGAGCTCTACGTGGTACTTGCTCACTCCGTCGGTGCCCATCAACGCCTGAGCGTCGGCGATCGGCATGACGACCAATCGCTGATTGATTTCCTTAATCCCCCAATCCATGATCCCCGACACCGGATATGCGCCCGCGTTTAGCTGGCCGGAGACGGTAAGGGTGCTCAGTTGGAACTCGGCGTCGCCGCAGGCGAACTGGCGAACCTCCGGTTTCTCTCCCGGCTGAAGGGCGCGAAATCCTACTTGGGGAACCTGGCACCCGAGGATGCGCGCCAGCTCTTGGCCAAGGATCGCGGTCGATCGCCCCTTGGTCTCCCAGAGCGGCTGCCCCGCGACGACGTCGTACTCATAGGAGGGACCCTTGATCGAACGGATTTGCTCCACGTCTTCGCCTACGCCAGCGAAGATCGCCGTGGTCTTGCCGTTGGTCACCATCCCGGATATCTCCAGGAGACGCGCGAACGTGCGTACCTTGGGCTCTGCGCTGAGGATCTTGTCCACCTCTTTCTGCGTGGCTGGACCTAAGAGCGACTTCGGCGCATCTTCCTGCGACGCACCTTCGAGCATGGGGCTCTCGACGATGATGTGGCCGCGCGCCCCCCAGCGAATGAAGGCGTCGCGGGTCATCTCGAGATTAGCCCGCACGTAACCATAAAGAGTGTTGCACGCGACCACGCCGCCCATCATGACGAGCAACGTGCTCAGGGACTTGCGCCACTGACGGCGCACGCTTGCATGGGCCACTTTTAGCGCTAGCGACGACACGAGGTACCTCCGATTTTATTGACCCAAGTTGGTCAGGCTAAAGTGACTGTCGGGATGGCTCGCGGGACGTATGTTGCGATAGGTGAGCGTGCTTACCCGATCCTTGTAGACCGCGTCGGAGATCTTCATCTCCGAAATAAACGGAGTCCTCGTCTTCCCCTGCCCGACGCCGTTGTCGTACTTCATGGTCGCCACCTTGAACGGCTTGCCGGACACCGTGAGGAACTCGGCATAGATGGCCAGGCGAGTCTCCTTATCCAGGTAGTAGATAACCTGGTCATAAGTGACGTCCTTGGAGGTCGCCTGCAGGAGGACCTTGTACGTTGGTCGATTGAGGACAGTGGCCTCGCCTTGAAATACCGCCCGGTAACTGTCCGCATATTGCACGGACGCAATGTCCCCATTCGCCGCCTGCCCGGTGAGGCGCTGCCTGGGGCTCACGCTGAGTGGCTTGCGTAGCCCAGGGCGCATGAACCACATCCCCCTTCCGGCGATCAGAATTGCCTCGCCCTTGCTCGACGTCGGGTATTCCGTGAACGCGACGGCACGATTACCCTTCACATCAATGTCGTAGCGGGACTCGGTCTTTCCCTGAGGCTCCACCGAGACGATGGTCAGGTTCCAAGAGTAGGCGCCATGGCCACCTCTCGAGCGGTCGGTAAATCGAATCCAGTCACGGACCTGCTCGACCGTCGGAGGTGCTACGGTCGTCTGAGGGGTAGGACTTGCTGCCCCCTGGGCAAGGCTAGGACTTGCGCCCAGAACGATGGCTGCAGCCAGCACGAGCCCGGCCGCCCCAGCACCGAGCTGGAAGAACTGGACAATGCGTCGGTTGATGCGCCGCTTGACGGCAAAGAAGCAGACGACTGCGGTGACCAGCGCCCCACCCAAGCAGAGGAGCACCACAGCGACGATCCCAGGGTAGAGGCGAACGGGCACGGGCGTGGACATGCGCGGCAGCGTCGTCGAGAGCCCGGCCGCCGACAAGGCACTGCTCACAATCACCGCCAGGATGGAGCCTGCTACGGCGCCGACCGCAGCGAGGACAAGGGCCTCCTTGGCGAACAAGGAAGACACCTGGCGCTTTCCGAACCCTATCGACCGGAATGTCCCGATCTCGCGCAACCGGTCCAATACGCCAATGGAAATGGTGTTCTGCACGGCAAGGACGGTAATCAACAAGACGAGCACCGCAGTGAACGAGAACACGACCGAGAAGAAACCCATCGCGCTCTCATAGAGCTTGCCAATCGCGGGATGTTTCCACGTGGTGACCTCCAGGTCCTGAAGACCGGCGGCACCGAGCGCAGCCTCGAGCTGCTTGGCAAAGCCCGCCGTCCGCGCCCGGTCGTCGAGAACCACCACGAGCCGCGAGACCGAGTCCGTGCGATAGAGGTTTTGCAGCACCTGCAAGGGGAGCTTGATGCTCCTGCTCTCGGTCTCTTCAATCCCCGTCGCGAATGAGCCCTCGATCTTTGCGTCGAGGGCATTGAGGCGCTGGTCAAAGCCAATTCCGGAGAGCTGGAGATAGCCGTCGAAATCAGGCTTCGGAGGCACGACGCCGAGCACCTCCCCGAGCTGCTTTGTAATCAATAGATGACTCTCCGCGTCTCCATGGCGAAGCGCCGCACCTTGGGTACCGTCGGCCATGCTGGCGCCCACCGCCTGGGTGCCGAGAGCGCGAAGGCGGCCGTCGTCTTCGGGCACCACGCCGCTCGCCAGGAAGACCGTGCTGCGCTCGTCGTTTTGGATGACCCCGACCCCTTCCAGCTGTGGCGTGACCAGTTGCGCGCCCGGAAGGGAACGGGTTACCTCGGCAATCCGCTTCGCCTGGTCTGAGGTGAGGGAGTACTGCGACGGCTCAGAGGAAAGCCGCTCGATGGCACCCTTGCGGTAGACCTGAACGTGCCCGTGGCCCTGCTTGTAAATCACCACCGCGGACAGCGTTGACTCGACAAACCGCACGTAGCCAAGGAACAGGAGCAGGCCGAAGACACCACAGCCAACTGCCAGCATGGTGGTGACGCTACGGCGCTTGTCTCGACGGATGTTTCGAAAGGCTAGCGACCACATGGTGCCCTCACGAAAGTGCGATGGTGGACGATGCCTTCTTCCCACCGTTGGCTCGGTCCCGTTCAATGGGCAATGGCGCCTGCCGATCGTCTTGCTGGAGGCGACCATCCCGCACGCGGATCACCCGCTTCACGTTGCCGAGGAGCCCCTGGTCGTGAGTGGAGAAAACGAACGTCACGGCCTGTTCTTCATTGAGCTTGCGCATGAGCTCTACGATCCCTTGGGCATTCGCGGAGTCGAGGTTTGCGGTGGGCTCATCAGCCAGCACCAAGCTTGGGCGAGTGATGAGGGCACGGGCGATGCTCACCCTCTGTCTCTGGCCGCCCGAGAGCTGATCGGGGAGGAAGTTGGCGAACCGGCCAAGCCCCACGAGCTCGAGCGCCTCGAGCGCTCGCTTCTTGCGCTCCTCAGCCTTGATCTTGTGGAGGTAAAGCGGAACCTCCACGTTCTCTGCGGCCGTGAGCACCGGAACCAGGTTGAAGCTTTGAAACATGAAGCCGATGTCGGTGGCACGGAGCCTATCGAGCTGGGCATCCTTGAGGTCCGAGGTCCGCTTTCCGTTAATGCGAACCACTCCAGAGGTGGGCGAATCAAGGCAGCCGATCAGGTTCAGGATCGTTGTCTTCCCGCTCCCGCTCGGGCCCGTTATGGCTACGAACTCACCCTTGGCGATGCTGAGCGTCAAGTCGCTCACAGCGTCGACAAACGTGCTGCCAAGAGTGAAGCGCTTGGATATCTTAACGAGCTCGATCATTGTCCTTGTTCTCCTCTACCCTCACAAGGTCAAAACGTATAGCCGACGGCAAGTCGGCCGATCTTGGCTACAGGGATCCTTAATGTCGAATCGCTCGGCCCAAATGCTTGGGCGTACGAGGCGGATGCCCTCCAGTTCCGCCAAAGGCAGAGCAGTTCCGCATGGCCCAGCGCTCCGCCGGTTGGATACGCCGCGATAGCGCTGGCCGTGAAGGTCATGGTCTTCGCCGGTGGCAACTCGCCGAGCCGTGCGTGCAGGACGGCGTAGGCTCCTTCTAGGAGGGGATGAAACCCCTGTCCCTGGTGAAGTGCCTGCACCGTGAGCGGGACGAGCTGGGCCGCTGCTGCCCGCTCGGTCTCGTTGAGCGACATGCTGTTGTACACGAGCTCCACCCCGATCTCGCCGCCTCCCGCCAAGCCGAAGCGCGCGTTGGCGAGGGCTTCGACACCGACGTCACCTTCGTAGCTCGCCTGGCCACCGAGGGCGGCGCCGCGGTCTCGCACCTGCCCGCGCGAAACGGCCGCCTCTACGCCGAGAGTCCAAGCGCTTCCCAGTCCAAGCTCGGCGTACCCACCTGCGTGGGCTTCGTAGCGGTTCCCCACGCCACCTACGACGCCGACGGTGAGCGAGTCTTCCCCAATATTTTGGTACTCGACCCGCGAAACAGCGAGGTACGAGGCCGAGTCGCTCGCGATCGAAAGCGAATCCATGCGAACCGCCGCCGCCGAGAGGCTCCATGAGTCGCCAGCGCTAATTGCCAAGGCGGTCGCCCACTTCCCGAGAACCTCGCGGTGCGTCGTGGTCATGAGCGTCTCAGAGAACGCCCGATTGGTGGGGCTATAGAGGATTCCTGGGCCCCAACCTAAGACATGCTTTCCGAGGGTGATCGTCAATCGATCCCCCAAGATGGCGCGAAGATAACCTTGCTGAAGCCAAAGCTCGAGATCGCGCGCTTCGTCGCGCTCCATGGACGCGAGCGCCCTTGGGTTGAGCACCAGGGAACTACCGCCGCAGGGATCCTGGACACAGCGCAGGCCAAGGTCTGCTGAAAGCCAGGCGCTCGAGAATCTACCTTCCTGGGGTGCCACTGCCCGTTCGGGCACAAGCGCCAGCTCGGGGTCCAAGCTCTCGAAACGACCTTCCATGGAGATCGAGCGGCGTAGCTCAAAGCGGTCCCAGAAACCGGGACTTGGCTCGGGCGCGACCTCGGACTCCATGCCAGGTGCCTCCTCCTGTGCGAGCGCGAGGCTAGGGCACAAGGAAAGGAGTGGCAGGAGCGTCGAGATGGCGCGAGCATCCATGAGTGACCTCTATGCAGCCGCCCGAAAGACGCGCTTGAGGGTTTTTCCCGTTACTCCGATCGGGAAGTTCTCAAACGGAATGAGTTGCACCTGAGCGAGACGGTCCTTCTCGCCGAGCAGGGCGTTGAGCTCGCCAAGCAATTGGTCAGCCGAGATCCCGCCGACGCCCTGCCTGAGCGCGATGGCGGCGACGGGCGCCCCCTGGTGCGCCGGAATTGGCGATTGGAATACCGTGGCGTCGAATACCGATGGATGCCTAAGAAGGCGTTCCTCAATCGGTAGGGTATAGGACGTGCCCTTGCCATGACGAATGACGTCCACTTCCCGATCGAGATGAACGTACTCGCCGTCTTTCGTGCGCATGACGATATCACCGGTGAACCACCAGCCGTCGGCGCTGGCCGAAATCAACCGGTCGTGCGCATTCCAATACCCACCGAACATGCACGTGCCCTTGATCATGAGTCTCCCGGGTATCCCCACGGGCACGTTTCTGCCGCTCTCGTCAACGACCTTAATGCTTGGTCCGAAGAACGGCACCGGCCTGCCCACGCGACGGTCGAATCGCTTGGTCCACGGACCGACCAGCCGCAAGAGACCGGCGATGCCCACCTCGCTGGAGCCCAGGCCGTCGACGAAGATCGAGCCGCTTGCAGGGATTCCCAGGCGCCTGAGGAAGCTGCCGTGCTGGACGAACGCCCGCTGATGAACTTCGTGGCTCGCATCGGCGGTGGTCGCCCAGACGCGGATTGAGCTCAGGTCCGGGTTTCGATGCAGCTCGTGGTAGAGAAACGTGTAGGTGATCGGGAAGCCAAAGAACACGCTCACCCGGCGCTGCGCAATGGTATCGAGGGCTCGCTTGGCCTGGAAGTTGGCAGCGACGGTCAAGCGGCCGCCGAAAATGAGCGCAACGTTGACATAGAGATGGGCTACCTGATGGTTGTACGGAATGGCCGCGTAAACCTGATCCTTCCGGGACACCAAGTTAAACAGCAGGGCCGCTCGCGCCGAGATCTTCAGGCCCCTCTTGAGGAGAATGACTCCCTTGGGGAATCCGGTGGTCCCGGAGGTGTGGGTGATGTAGAGGATGTCGTCGTCGCCGCGTGGGACGGGGGCGGGAAGAGGCCTTGGCGCTTCGAGCAGCGTGGAGAGCGATTCGACAGTAATGCCTGCGACGGTAGTTCCGGCCGACTTGCCGTTCTCCTCGTTGCCATCGACAAGAACGACTTTCTTCACGGTCTTGGGGGCAAAGCCAACAGCCACGAGCTTCGCCAGGGACGTGGCGTCGGTAATGAGGAGCGAGGCCCCGACGTAATCGAGGTAGGCCGCCAGGAGCGCCGGGTCCAGCCCACCGTTAATTGGGACCGAAATGGCGCCTAGGCGGGTGCACGAGGCGGAGAACAGAAAAATGTCGAAGTGATTCGCCTTGTAGATTGCGACGCGATCATTCACGCCCGCGCCCAGGTCACGGAAGACGGCGGCCAGCGCCGAGACGGTCGCGGCGATCCGATTCCCACTCCACTCGCGTTCGTCACTAGCCTTGTAGATCCGCTCCGGTGCTCGCCATGCGAGAGGTTCTTCGAGATCGACCAGGGTGCGGTCGCCGTAGCGCCGGGCAGCAAAGTCAACCGCTTCATCGATCTCGCAGGCTCGGCCAAAAAGCAGCGGCAACCGCTGGTGAAAGCCTAGCTTTACAGCCACTGCGACTGCCGCCAGGACAACCGCAGCGACGACAGAAAGTAGGACGGTGGCGAGCATGACTTCCCTCTCCGCGACTAGGCGGCACGCGCGACGTCGTAATCGGGCGCGTGCTTGTCAGTAATGCGAATCAATTCCCGCTTGATTCTGTCTATGACCTGCTCCTTGAAGTCATCAAATGCGTCTGGGTAATAAACGGCATTGAGCTCGAGCCTTCCGTGGATCTTCGGCGTGTAGAAGATGAAGTCGATGGGCGCCACGAGGCAGCCAAAGCCGATGTAATCCTCGATCGGCAGGCCTGGGTGCCCAAAATGGGTGAAGCGCTCCTCAACCACGCCGGGATTGGAATAGGCTATGCTAGTTGTTTGAAAGCGCCTGAACATCCAAAGACCGAGCCTTCGGGTCGATCGATTGCGCAGAAGCCGGTTCAGGTGGCCGAGCTTCGCCAATTCAAGGAAAATGCGTCCGGCCTTGAGATCGGAGACCTGGCGGGCGATGTCCTCGAAGAGGACCTCGTCCGACGAATGTCTCGGAAGGCTCATGCGGTACGGGAGCATGAAGTTCTGGTAGTAGGTCTTCGCTCGTTCCGGTACCAGGTTGCGGACGCTCACCGGCATCATGACGCGGATCCGCTTCTCTTTACCGGCGACCTGGTCCTTGACCGCACGAAGGAGGCATGCGGTGAGCAGGGTGTTGACGGTCTGACCCTCACGGCGAGCGGCCGTCTCGAATCTTTTTTGAAGGTTCTCGTCGAGGATCTCGCGATAGAAGTCAACCGTCCTTCCGGATGTTCCCCGGACGTGCTGGGACTGGACGCGAAGGCCATGATCCTTGGCCAGGCCTTCCTTGATGGATTCCCACATGCCGATTCCGGAGAGAGCGCCACGGTCAATCTGTCGACACGTGGGGCTCACCGAGGGTAGCGACTCGAAACCTAGGCGCTTGCCGTCCGCGTCTTCCTGTCCCAGCAGGCGACCGTAGTCCGAGAACAACTCGGACAGGAACATCGAGTCGCTCTTGGCGTCGGCGACCGCGTGGGACGGCGTCATGAGGAGGCACGACTTGTCCTCGATGGTCGACCGTACATGCCAGAAGCGCACGGGCGGCTCTTCGAGCCACTTGACGGGGTTCTTGAGCGCAAGTTCCGTGACGAAGCGTCGGAACTCCGGGTGGCGGAAGCCCAGCGGGCCTGTGTGATGGGCTTCGTCACAGCGAATGTCTTCGGGCTTCCAGGCGCCTACCTCCACTCGGCGCGCCTTGGGGTCGGGCCGCGTGAGAAGCAATGGACAACGAGAAATGGTCGCTCGAATGGCCTTGACGAGCAGCTCGTGATCGAGCCCACGCCCGACTACTACAATCTGCATCGAGTTGATGTTGACCGACAGAAACTGGGTACGAAGCAGTACCTCGGCCAAGGTGTCGAGCTTGCTCGCGTCACGCGTTTCGATTGCGGTGTCTTGCATGGTGGTCACCCTAAAGGGCCTTAGCCGCTCTTTGGTACTTCGATGCGACATCTTCGTTTCTGGCACCGCAGTAGGATCCTGAAACAGTCGCCACCAGAGTCTCGGACACCACCGAGGGCGAATATGCCTTTCCGAGCACTTGCTTGAGCCGCTTGGTGCAAAAGCGCCAATCTCCATCGGCGAATGGCTTGTTGAGGCTAACGTGCTTGTTAAATAGCTCGTCGATTGGCGTTCGGGGCGGGCCCGTAAATACCTGTACTCCTGTCGCATTGGACATCTGGTCGAGGACCAGGCGGTTCTCAATGGTCGAATCCGCGACACAATGGAAGACCTCAAGCTGCTCGCGCTCGGTCGTCGTTTCAGTGAGCGCTACTGCCCGCTTCACCACGACGTCGATGGGGACTATGTTGGGTTGTGCGTCTGGTCGAAGATCAAGCGTCACGGCCTTGGCGCCATGCGCCGCTGCCAAGCGAAGTCCGTCGAGGAACATGTAGAAGCCAAATGAACTCGTCCCATTCCATCCCGTCACCGAGTCACCGATGACTACGCTCGGGCGAAAGATGGTGACCGGGAGCCCTGTGTCGGCAGACTTGCGTGCCAGGACGGCCTCGGCGCTCCACTTCGTGACCTGGTAGGGGTTGAGCAGGCGAGGCGCATCGTGGAGGCGCTCGGGAACTTCGTCCTGATCGAGGCCGGCCGTATAGGCCGTCGAAACGTAATAGAACCGCTTGCAGTTGCGGGCACGCCGGGCAATCGCCGAATAGAGCTTGCTCGTCGAGGCCACGTTAAAGTGGAATGCCTGTGGCAGCTTGGCCGGCTGGTAGGACATCTCGGCTGCGACGTGCCAGGTGTCGGTGACCTCATCCAGGGACAGCTTCTCGAGCGCCATTTCTGGCTGTGAGAGGTCAACGTTGGCGATCGACAGGCGCGAATGCCACCCCGTGGCTGGCTCAATGCTTAGGCCCGAGATGGCATCTGCAACTGCGTCGCGTGTTCGTGCGCCGCCTGGATCATTGCGACTTAGAGCTACGACCTTGTGGCCGCGTGCAAGCATCGACGCCGCGAGCGCGCTCCCGACAAATCCCGTTCCTCCGGTAAGCAATACGCATCGTTGCATCGTCTTATCCTCAATTAATGTGAAGTTAATGGTTACCGCTCGATGATGTGCTCGCTTACTTTGATGCCGACGTGCCGCCCGGGTTCCGCCATGCATCCGAGGATCTTGTCACCAGGCTTTAGCTCGGTGATGTTCAGCGGCAGTCCTTCGTGGGAGAAGATGCGCACGTGCCAGTCATCCTGAAGGATGATATTGACCATGCTCCCGTTGGGGAATTCGGCCTCGATTAGCCGAAGAGGTCGCATCTCGGTTTTTGTTCTCCCTACGCTCCCGCGTCGGGAACGACCGGACTTGTCAACGATCATTACGCCCGAGCCGGCCTTGAGCTCGCTCAGGTAGTCCGTCTTCTCGAAGTTGTAGACGTAGCTGTGCACCGCCCCGGCATTGACGCGGAACGGACGGAGCTCCATGTACGGCAGGTAGAAGACCTCTGGACAGCAGAGGATCCCACCGTCCGACGTGGATCCGATGAGGATCCCCTCGGTGGGGGTGAACAGGGTCGTGGTGTCAATGCACGTGCGATACCCCATTCCGATGGGGACCGCCCTCTTAATCGTGCCGACGCTGAGCTCGATGCGAGGAGCAGTCTCGCTCATGCGCGTGAAGAGCTCGTCCAGCTTCTGATGCGTGTTGGGCGAAAACAGGATGCCTTCAGCGCCCACTTCCATGACACCCAGGGTGACGACCGCGTCAGCCACGTCGTCGTTGCTCGAGATCTCCTTGATGAGAATGGTCTTCGAGGCCTGCAGGGATGCGATCACGAGCTCCAACGGAATGTTGGTTGGATCACGGAAGCAAATAATGAGGTAATCGCGAAGCGTGCCTCGCTCGATGCTCCTGTGCAAGGCGTGCTCGTCGTTCACGTGGGTGCGAAGGCAGGTGGGAAAGCCCCCCGCAGCCGCCTTGTCGAGAATCGCCTCGTCGTAGCTGGAGACCACCACGTCCCCATTGGGAATGCCAGCATTCCGTACAAACGTGTCGAGGGCAGCGAGACCCTTAATCGACTCGAGATGGACAACCCTCGTCATCCGAGGCGGAAGGTTGGCGAGGTGATCTTGGTAGCAGTTCTCCGGCAGAATAGCCCCGGTATACGGGCCGGTGAGGATTCGGCCCAAGAGCGCGGGTCCCTCGGAGCCTGTTGGCAAGTGTCGGAAGTCGTACCAAAGAAGCGACTGCCAGCTGGCCTGCTTCTCCTGGCCATCCGGCGTTCCGGCATTTCGCTTGGCCATTGAGATGTCGTGTTCGAGTTGATCTAGCGATTGAACTTCCATTTTTGTGCTCCACCGACCGTTTAAAAGTTATCTCCAAGGGTGAGTCGCCCGAAAAGCGAGGGCACAACACCCCCTGCGCGCGGCGCATGCGGAACGCACGCTTCGCGTTACACAAGTCATCTTCGATCGAAGCGGGGATTGCGAAGGCAGCCCGCCTGGACACCGCAGAGAGACCTACCACCTGCCAAGCGTGGCGATAGCGCCTTAACGAACCCTTCTGATGCGAGTCACTTCCCTCGCGATTGTTCGTCGTGGTGGCGTGACGGAAGTCACCAGGCCGATCTTCCACTCACGGTCCACATCCAAGCGCTGATTCCTCGCCTCCCCTGATCAGAGCGTCTAGGACTGCGTAAGATCTGCGCGAATGTCGCGCCGTGTCCCACCCTCTCTGAACGGAAACACCACTAGCAAGTTCCTGATGGGTGAGTCAACACGCGAATCTTTCGCAAGACTACGTCGCGTGATTCTCGTCACAGGCGACGAAGTTTGTGGAAGCGAAAATACATTTTCAATGGGGTTGAAACGACGACTGGGTGACGAGCACGACTTTTCGCGTAGTTACGACTGCCCTGCACGCTTGCCCAGGCACGGCTCACACGCGTTCCAGCAGAAAGCCAATTTCATGGACCGGCAACACTTGGGCGCGTAACTCCGGTTGTTCGAGAAGCCAGGCACATAGTGCCTGGCTTCGTTCCACATTGGTGGCAAAGGGTCTAGCCAAGAACTCGCGCAGGCGACTGCCCAGCAAGATGAGCGCTGGCCCTGCAGCCGAATCGAGGCAGCCTTTTGACTTGAGTAGCTGCAGAACTGCCATGGCCTGCTGTGCATGCGCCTGGCGCCTGGTCATCTCCAATCCGGCACCGTCCGCCGGAAAGCCTCGCCGGATGGTGACATCAGCGAGCGCTCCGGTTAGCTCGTCGGGTCGGAGCAGGGCAAAGAACTTCGCATTCCGCTCGGTGGCGACGAGCTTTCCGCTTTCCAGCGCATCGGCATATGAGTGTAGGAGCGCTCCGAAGTTCGGTGCGCGAAGCTTCCATTGCTTTGTTTCGTGAAAGTACAAGATAACTTGACCGACAGTACCACCGCTGGGTGGGGTCAAGTCGACGAAAAGGTGATTACCGGCGCCGTCATCAGTGATAGGGAGCCACCCTGCGCGCCAGCCTTCATGATGTCGAGCCGTCGACCAGAGACGCTCGATTTTCGCGAGCGGGAGAAGGAGGGGCCCGAGCAGGCCGATGTCCCCGGTCTTCTCGCCGTCGTGAATGGTCACCGAGTTGCGGAGCTCGAGCGGCAGTGAGTGGTCCACCTGCCGTTCAAAGGCCGCAATGTCTTGCTTGCTCGCCCCAAGCCTTAGACTCGTGAGCAACTCGGGCGCATTTGCCCTGAGCCATCCCTCAATCCGATCCCAAGTTGCTCTGATTCCACCCGCCGCCGCGCTACCCATGCTTCACGCGAGTATAAAGGAAAATGAGAGTCACGAGGGCAGTGGCGACGGTGCCCACCGCAAGGAGATCTCTTCTTCCGAACGTGACCTCCCATTCAGGGTCGTGGGTCTTCGCGGCAGAATAAAAGGCACCGCAAAGGCCAACGTAGATCCAAAGAACGAAGTGATAGGAGAACGACAGGAAGAAAATCCCGGCGAGGAGGCCGACGAGCGCCGCGTGGAGGGCCAGGGCCCACGTCAAAGCCACTTCCGCCTCGGGCTTGTTGGCAAAGTAGGACATCGCAGAGCGCGGGATCTTTAGAGATATGTACAGGATGCTCCCCCAGATCATGAGCCCTGGGAACCCGAGCTCCGCCACGGTCAACATGTACGAGTTGTGCGCCGTCAGGTAATGGTGCTCGGTAAATTGCCCCTGCCCAACCCCCATTAGGGGAAATTGACGGAACAGGTCGATCCCAGTCCGCCACGCCTCGAGACGTTCCTGGGACGATTGGGACGCCTCTTCGCCGCTCCTCCCTCCCAGGAGTAACGCAGGCGCCGCCAAGATCGCGCCGAGGATGAGCCCCTTGGGCCCGAACTGCTTGACGAAATACACCGCGAGAACGGACATCATGACGAGCTGTCCGCCGCGTGACTTGGTCAAAACCACGCACGTAGCCACGAGTATCAGTGCGAACAAGAGGAATAGCTTTCGCCCAAGGGAGCGCCTGCGCTGGGCAAAGGCAAACGCAAATGGGATCCCGATCGCGACGGCCAGGGCGGTTTCATTCGGATCTTGAAGCATGCCCAGGTAGCGAACACGGCCACCGATGGACGTCGTGCCAAAGAGTCCGAGCCTTTCGCAGACGTACTCGACGCCAGGTTCCGCTTCGACACCGCGGCAATCCAGGGGTTGCTCACAAGAGCGTCCATCTGGAACCGCATGGAGGTCTTGGTCCAGCTTCGCACAGCCCCATGGCGCAAGCCCTTGGTGAACGCCCACCATCGCGATGAAGAGGCAAACGGTCAGGATCGTCGCTGCCAGGACCTGGAAGGTCCGAAACGTTTGGACTCCATGGGCAATCACGAAGTACACGATGAACCCGACACCCAGGTGGACCGCAGATGGGACTAGCTCGCTGCTATTCCGCACCGCCACCCCGAGGAGCGCCCAACCAATAAGGAGGCCGACCCAGGGAAGCTGCGGGGTCGATGGGGGGCGTGATACTCGGAGCTTCATGTCCAAAACCAGGCCATAGAGGGCCAGGCCGAAGAACATGTAAAGGATCGGAATTGACTTGAGCGCCGGCACGAGCTCATGAGGCCTGGCGTACGTGGCGACCATCAGGAGGAGGATGCCGGGGATGGCGAACATGCAAGGAACCCAAGTATGATGGTTACTCCTGGTGAGGTAACTGTGAAAGCGAATCTGCCGATCCTGTTATTTCTTGGCTCGCTCCTCTTCTTTTCGTGCACGCCGAGGACACCCTTCTATGACTATAGCAAGGAGCCCGATCCACGGAGGAGTGAGTACGTCATAGGCGTTTCCGACGGGATCCGGATCGATGTCTGGAACAACCGCGAGCTCGGCACTCAGGCCACGGTCAGGCCAGACGGAACCATTACCATGCCGCTCGTCGGGGACCTAAGGGCCGTGGGCCGGACGCCCAGCCAGCTCAAGGACGAGATTAGCCAGCGCCTCTCGCAGTTCATCAAGGATGAGAGCGCCGTGGTGACGGTGGCGATCACGGCGGTGAACAGCTACCACTTCACGGTGACCGGAAACGTGGAAAGGGCGGGCGTGTTTACGTCCCCCCGTTTTTTGACGGTGGCCGAAGCGCTCGCGTTGGCGGGTGGGCCGAACAGGTTTGCGACACCGGAGCGGACCGTCCTCGTGCGCACGGATTCTGCTGGGAACGCACGAAAGATCCCGATCAACCTGAAGGATGTGGCTACCGGGCAGCGGCTGGAGCAGAACCTCGTGCTCCTGCCAGGCGATACCATCTTCGTTCCGTAGCGCGCAATGTCGATCGCCCAGCAAGCCGTCCGAGGAGCGGCGTGGACCATCGCGTCGAGCATGGGCTCGCGCGCAGTGTCGCTCGTCGGGACGATGGTTATCACGCACTATGTAGCGCCTGCCGCGTACGGTGAAGTGTCGGTGGCCGTGGTCTTGGTGCTAACGGCGAGCGCATTCTCGAACTTTGGCCTCGGCAACTTCGTCATCGCCAGGCCCAACGCACCGGCACGCGTAGCCTTCCATGCGACGGTCTACCACGTGCTTCTAGGGGTATTGGCGCTCCTTCTCATGCTTGGACTTCACGAGCCACTTGGACGAATGCTCGGTGCAACGGAGGTTGGCCGCTACTTGCCATGGCTGACGGTGTCCGTGCTCTTTGATCGCATGGGATACATGCCAGAGCGGATCCTTGTGCGAGACATGAAGTTCCGCGTCGTTGGGCTCACGCGTACCGTTTCGGAGCTCACATACACGGTTGTCGCTGTCGGGCTCGCCATGGCAGGGCTCGGAGCCGATGCGATCGTTGCAGCAAGCGTCGTGCGTGCATTGCTTCGCATGCTCTTGTTTGCATGGGCCTCGGACCGCACCAAGTGGCTGACGCCTGCACCCTTGTCACGTGAGACCACCCGCGAGCTCATGGCTTTCGGCCTTCCAATGGCCGTCTCTGGCCTCGCGAACGTGGGCTCCCGCTACTGGGACAATGCGATCATCTCGAGCATGTTCGGTCCAGGAGTGATGGGGCTTTACGCTCAGGCGTACAACCTCGCCGACGTTCCCGCGAACCAGGTCGGGGAGCATATTGGCGACGTGCTGCTCCCATCAATGGCTCATCTTCCGGGCGAGAAGCGCAAGGAGGCCTTGATTCGCTCGACGGGGCTCCTCGCGCTCGTGGTGTTTCCCTTGGCCGTCGGGCTCGGGGCCATTGCCCCTACTTTGGTTGGGGCCGTGTTTAATGAGGAGTGGCAGGGAATGGCGCCCATGCTGCTCGTCCTATCGGCGCTCTCGGTAACGCGGCCGGTGGGATGGACCATCGGCTCGTACCTCAAGGTGCAGGACTACCCGCGCGCGCTCATGGCGGCCGAGGTGTTCAAGGTGGCTGCGCTGGTCGGGTGGCTGCTCGTCCTTGGGCGGCTTGGTCCGCTTTGGGCATGCTGTGGGGTCGGGCTTGCGTTCGGCTCGCATGCTCTCCTCGGGATGATCCTTGTGCAGAGGCTGGACAAGATACCCGTGCGGAGGTTTGTTCCCGCCTTGCTCCCACCCCTTTTCGCCTGCGTGCCCATGGTCGCCGCGATCGTCGGCGTCCGAGCAGCGCTTGGCTTCATTGGGATTTCCTTGCCCGGTGTGGTGCAGTTGCTCGTTGAGGTCACGGTAGGCGCAAGCGCCTACGTAGGAGGCGCGCTGGTTCTCGCGAGGAAGGCGTCCTCCGAGTTTCTGACCCTCGTGCGGAAATCGTTCATGCGAAAAAAGGGGGCCATTTCGCCCCGCGAGACGAAGCAGGGGTCTGGCTAAAAAACCGCTTGAAGTCTCACGAATGCTCCTCGTGGCAAGCGCGTGGCATTTTCCGCCGTGATCGCCGCCAGGCAGCCAAGCTCGGAGCTCCCACTCGGCGATTTCATGATAGCTTGCCCGCCATGTCTTTGACGCTCGCGCCTGCTTGGGAGCCGCTGTCTGACCGATCGATCGCCGGTGAAATCATCCGTCGCGACGAGGCCGTGTCCGTCCTCCGATGCTCCGACGACGACCTGCTCGGTCTCTTGCACGCGGTGTTCCGCGTCCGCCGGACCTATTGGGGGCGAAGGGTCCGTCTTCACGTGCTCCAGAATGCAAAGAAGGGATCCTGCTCTGAGGACTGCGGCTTCTGCTCGCAATCAGCCCATTACGACTCTCCGACGGGCGAGTACAAGATGCAGTCGGTCGAGGAAATCGTTGAGGGGGCGAGGCGCGCCAAGCGCGCGCGGGCTTGGAAATACTGCATCGTCACGGCGGTGCGTGCACCTTCGCAGCGTGACCTCGACACCGTGTGCGAGGCGGTGAGGCGGATCAAGGCAGAGCTGGACATCAAGGTGTGTACTTCGATGGGAATGCTCACGCCGGAGAAAGCCCGCAGGCTCAAGGAGGCGGGTGTTGACCGCTTCAACCACAACCTCGAGACGAGCGAGCGCTTCTTCCCTGAGGTGGTGACAACCCACAAGTGGGCGGACCGCGTGAAAACGGTCAAGGTCGCAAAAGAGGCCGGCATGGAAGCGTGCTCTGGCGGCATCGTGGGGATGGGCGAGACCGAGGAGGACGTCCTCGACTTGGCCTACGCGCTTCGCGAGATCGAGGCCGAGTCGGTTCCAGTCAATTTCCTTGATCCCCGGCCGGGAACACCGCTCGAATCCTTGCCGCGCGTGACACCGGCGTATTGCCTCAAGGTCCTCTGCATGTTC
Source organism: Deltaproteobacteria bacterium (assembly GCA_016210055.1). Lineage (GTDB taxonomy): Bacteria > Myxococcota_A > Polyangia > Haliangiales > SHYZ01 > JACQUZ01. The sequence goes on from JACQUZ010000041.1 coordinate 42,492, forward strand.
CGGCTCGTCCACCCGAAGGCCGACCTGCGCGTGGCGGGCGGGCGCGAGGTGAACTTGCGCTGGATGCAGCCAATGGCCTTGTACGCCGTGAACTCAATCTTCACGTCGGGGTACTTGACGACGCCAGGCGCGCACCCGAGCCAAGATCACCAGATGATTCGCGACATGGGGTTTGAGATCGAGGAGGCTCCAGCCGAGGCGGAGCAGTGCGGCTGCGGCGACGCGAGGTCCGCGACATGGTGAGGATCAACAAGGTCTACACGAAGGTCGGCGACAAGGGGACCACGATGCTGGTCGGCGGTGATCGGGTGCCCAAGGATTCCCTTCGCATCGAGGCCTACGGAACGGTGGATGAGTTGAACGCCGTCTTGGGTCTTTGCAGGACGGTGCTCGCTCGGTCAAAGGCAGGGCCAAAGCTTTCCTCCATCGTTGCGCGCGTGCAAAACGAGCTCTTTAACCTGGGCTCGGAGCTCGCGACCCCCGACGAGGTTCGTCGTGCGAGACAGCCTGCGGTCGCTGAGCGGCACGTCTTGGCGCTGGAAAAGGAGATCGATGAGCTAAACGAAGAGCTCCCCGAGCTCAGGAGCTTCATCTTGCCTGGTGGCGGCGAGGCCTCGTCTTTTTTCCACCTGGCACGGACCACCTGCCGACGGGCGGAGCGGCGAATCGTCTCCCTGGCCCGTGCCGAGGGCGTGGGAGAGATGTCAATCAAGTACATGAATCGCTTGTCTGATGCGCTGTTCGTCTTTGGCCGCTGGGCATCGCGAATGGATGCCGAGCCCGAACCACTCTGGGAACCGGAAAAGACCTAGTAGTGCTTGAGCCTCTAGCAAGCCGCGGCACTCGCGGACTGGTTCTCTAAGCCGGTCGAAGTCGCAGGCGCCACCGCCTTTTCGAGCATCCGATCCAGCTCATTCCACAGCTCTGGGTTGCGTTCGAGGACTCGGAGCATTGTATTGAAGATGGTCCGGAAATAATGGCGCGTAAACTCGCAAAACGACCGCTTGCTTTCGGCGAGGTTGCTGCCGTTGAGCTTCTCATGACACTGGCTGCAGAAGCGCTGCACGAAGCAAGAGCCGCAGCTGGGTGAGTCGTGGAGGCGGGCATTGAGGTCCTTGATTCGGTCGAAGTACCACGTCCCCTCGTTGACATTGCCGATGACGAAACTCTGAGCCTTGTGGCAGACGCTTATCTCACCCTTGGGATTCACGTTTCCTTCTTCGAAACCCATCAAGCAGCCCTTGCGAAAGGGGAGGGCGCTCTTTCTACCGTTGTGCACCTTGTTGACCACCTGGACGTCGAAGAACTCGGCGAAGGTGAGCCAAAAGAGCTGCTTCTGCTGCACGTTGAGCGGCTCGAGGAGCTCGGCCACGGTGCGTTTTCCCGAGGCCTGAAGAAGGCGCTCCCCCAAGCGATGGAGACGGGCGAAAAAGTCGCCATCCGAGGCGAGCTCGTAGTTCGGCTCCTCGTTGAGCAACGAGAGGTGTCCGTCCTCGACGAGAAGAGCCATGAGGGGGTGGCGGAAGAACTCCTCCGCGTCGATCTCGACCGTCTCCGAAGTGATCACGCCCTTTACCCGCACGTGCTTGCGAAAATACGCGGGCGAGCGGTCATGGATCCGCTGCAGGTTCCCCATGACGATGTCGAAGCTCCCACGGTCGTTCGATTTAAGGAGACGGTTTCGATCGTGGATTTCCTTGTTACCGTCGATGCTTACTTGGACATAGACCTCATGCTCGATGAGGAAGTCTAGGATTCTCTCGGTGAGAATCGTGCCATTGGTGGTAATGGTGACGTCCAGGTGTCGACCGGTCGTTGAGAGGCGTTCTTTTAGGTAGCGAACGCCGCGCTCGATGAGATGAAATGCGATGAGCGGCTCCCCGCCAAAGTAGTCCACGCGAATCTTCTCCGACTGGTGGGAATTGGCGTAGAGGAAATCCATGGCGTTCTGGAGCGTCTCCCAGGACATCGTCACCCGTGAGAGCTCTGGGTGCTGGCCATATTGGCCGCCGAAGATGCAATAAGAGCAAGCCAGGTTGCATTGCGTAGTGATTGAAATCGTGAGCCCAGCCATTCGACTTGAGAGCATTGGCTGGTATTGGTCATTTTCGTGCTGGGGCACCCTCCTAAACGCCTGCGGAACAAGGAAGCCGCCGTCCTGGGCCTCGCGAAGGTCGTCCCAGGCGTCCTGAATGGCCGCCGGGGAGTGCTGCGGGAGTCGACGAGTGAGCTCGTCAACCGTTAAGTCCTCCTCGCGCAGCAACTTCAAGACGTCAAACCCGACCTCGTCCACCTCGACGAATTGAACGCTTGCCGCATCAAGAGCGTGGCGTTGATTGAAAGCTTCGAATAACTCGACAGGCAGGTGCCTGAAGCCTCCCTGGGTCCCGGCAGGGGATCGAGTCGGGGCGTCCCTGTGGAGTCGCAATTGTGCCAGCACGATATCCTCCAGAAAGGCAGAGGGACCGCAGGATGGCTGCTCTACATTGCCATCCTGCGGCCGCTACTCGCTTGCTAGTTAACGACGATCGTGAGCTGTTCCTTGGCGCTCGTGACCACGGTCAGCTTGTTGCAATCGCCTGGGCACGCAGCGATTCCACCACCAGTGACTTGGCGGAGGCCGACGTCGGCCAGTGGGCGCACGGCGATACGCGGCTTGCGGGTCTTCTGTCTCGTCATGGCTAGCCCCCTCCTAGAGCTCGACAGTGAACCTGTCGGCCTTGTTACCAAAGATAACGACCAGCTTGTTGCAGTCGCGCGGGCACTCGTATGTGGCGCCACCAGTAACCAGTTGGAGGTCTTCCCGTCCGAGTTTCTTGACCGCGATCCGCTTCTTCTTCTCGATCTTGTCTGCCATCGGCTTCTCCTTTGTTGCGCCACGTCTCGGTGGCGGACCTGCCGATGAGCAAGGCACGGACCAGCGTGCGAGCGGTCGTCGGGCTTCTAGGCACAACGCCATGAGGGCTCTTCTCGCATGGTTAGGGCACGTTGCGCGAGGCGACGCACGCACTTCTGCTCCTGTTGCGGACTGGCAGGCCTCAGGCACTGGGATCGTGCGGACAGCTAGAGTGCAAGCATGCTTTGGGGCGATGCGCCTGGCGCTGCGCGCTGCTCTACTTGGTAGACGGTCCGGGATCCCCACGCCCGGCAGGGATCATGAGGGTCGCGGTCTCGCCCACGCGAACGGCGACCTGCATGGTGCGCCGGGTGCCGACCTTCTCGACCAGGGATACCTGGTGCCTTCCTGGCGCCAGCTGGATCTCGCCAGTGGGGGTCCACTCATCGCTATCGACCCCGTCGATCTCCACCCGACCCGGTACCTCGCTGTCAATGAAGAGGGAGCCGTAAGAGAGCAAGGACGGAGCGAGCTGAACGCCCACTCGGTCACGCCGCTCCTCGGCTGGCAGGAAGATGGTCTTCGGCCGATATCCCGCGAGGCGGAAGGAGATCTCGTGGAACTCACCGTCTGTCAGAGAGACGCTTGTCGGGGTGACGCCAATCTCCTTGCCATCAACCGTGACCGCTGCTCTAGGGGGATTCGACTGGACGCTCGCCTTGTAACGTGGACGCTCGAGAGTAATCTCGACATGCTCGATCCTTCCCGGTGCCACCACGAGCTCGATGTTCTTGTCGGCAAACCCTCTCTTCTGAACCGTTAGGACATGCATGCCCGGCCTTAGCCCCCGTACCACACAAGGGGCGATTTCCGGCTTGGCGCCGTCGATGGAACAACTCGCTCCTTGGGGCTTCGTCGATACCACCAATGCCCCGTGGACACTCGCACCAGTCGCATCAACCGGTTCGCTCGCCGCACGGCGCGCCATGAGCACTCCGCCGATAAGGCCGATCACGAGGATGGTGCCCATCGCGAGGATCATCTCGGCAGAGCCCCGTTTTGGGCGGGTCGAAATGACCTGGGTTCCGCGCGGGGTGACCTGCGTGACCGGCTCGGACGCGCTCCCCCCGCCAGAAGTGCTGCTGTGCAAGTCCTCCTGCGAGAAGAGCTGTGCGCTGGAAATCCCCGAGCTCTCTGCCGCCGAAAGGAGGGCGCGGTAGAGTTCACCCGCATCGGCAAATCGGTGCTCGGGATCCTTGGCAAGAAGGCGCATGACCAGCTGCTCGAGTGGCTCAGAAATCGCTGCTTCGGGGCAGGCAGCTCGCAACGGCGTTACGTCCTCGTGCAAGTGCTTGTAGAGGGTCGCCATTTCGGTCCCGGAAAACGGTGGTGCGCCCGTGAGCATTTCGTAGGCGGTACAACCGACCGAATAAAGGTCTGCGCGGTGATCGACCTTGATGCCCTGCACCTGTTCGGGTGCCATGTACTCGGGCGTGCCGATGATGACCCCAGCACGAGTGAGTCGCATGGCTCGCTCTCGCTCTCGCACGACCTTCGCGAGACCGAAGTCGAGCATTTTCACTAGCTCACGTCCACTCTTGCGCTTGAGGAGCACGATGTTCGCCGGCTTCAGGTCTCGGTGAACGACTCCGGCCTCATGAACCGCAGACAAGGCGCTCGCGACCTGCAAGAGGAGGCCAATCGTGCGAGCCGCATCCATCCGCCCCGCTGCCTTGATTTCATGCGCGAGCGAAGGGCCATCCACGAACTCCATGACGATGAACGGATGTCCGGCGTCGGTCTTCCCAATATCGAAGACCTGGACGATGTGCACGCTCTGGACGCTCGCGAGGAGCCTGGCCTCCTGTTGAAATCGGGCGACCGCGTCGAATTCCGCCGTGAACTCGGCGTTGATTATCTTGATGGCGACCGTGCGACCAACGCTCACCTGCTCGGCGAGGTAGATACGGCCCATGCTCCCGCGCCCAATCAGCTTCTTTATCCGATAACGGCCAGAGACTACGAATGCCTTGTCGGGATTCGGGAGGTCGTCGTTGCTCGGCTCGAACACGTCTGGATCGGTAGGGCAGGTTTCGATTCGCCGTCCGAGCATGGCGACGTCCACCGCCGCGGTCGTGGCAACGTCAGTGCTCTCGTCAACTTGCGGCCTGAGCTTGCCAATGGCCTCAAGGGCTCCACCTTGGCCGCGTTTCCGGTCGTCAGGCAACCTGGCGTTCTCCGTGCCGCGAGAGTTTCCGCGCGCTTCCGTTAGCTTACACGCCCATAAGGACGTCCGGCAAGACAAAGGCCCAGGGGCTTTTGACGACCAGCACACAAACCGGCTAGCATGAAGCGGTCTGATGAGGCTCGCATGGCTTTCTGCCCTGCCGCTGCTCCTGCTCGGTGGGCTTGCGAGAGGGGAGACCGTTCTGCGGCTCGGCTCGATATCGCCCGAGGGGAGCCGCACAATGCGGGATCTCCGCTCCCTCGCCAAGGAAATCGAGCGACTCAGTGGTGGGGAGCTAAGGATTCGCTGGTTTGGCGGCGGACGCCTCGGGGACGAGAAAGCCATGGCAACAGACCTCCTGGCCAAGGACGGACGCCTGGACGGCGGCTTGCTGTCCGACGTGGGGCTCCAGCACGTCGCCCCGGAAATGCGGACGTGGGCTTACCCCGGGATGTTCCAGGACTTCGACGAAGTCGATCATGTCGAGAGCGCTTACCGCGCGGACTACGGCGAAGTGTTTCAGCGTGCCGGCCTCGTATTCCTGGGCTGGGCCCACATTGGCTTCAAGTACGTGTTTTCCCAGGCCCCAATTCGCAACTTGGCGGAGCTCCGCCAATATCCTACCTGGTTTTGGAGTGACGACGAGGGAGGGCGGAAATCCGCCGAGATGCTCGGATTGAAGATCGTGCATTCCTCGCTCGCAGAGCTGGTCGCCGACCTCCCGAAAGGGAAGATTCAGGCCTGGGTGTTTCCTCCCATGGGGGTCTTGGACTTTGGGCTGAGCGGCCACGCGCGTTACGTGAGCCAGCTTCGGTACTCGTTCGTCACGGCCGGGCTCGTTCTTCGGCAAGATGCGTTCAACGCGCTACCGGAAAGCCACCGGCGGCTCGTCCAAGCGGTATTCCACAAGTGGGAACGGCGGCTCATGAAGGCATGGCGTGAGGAGAACGAGCGTGCACTTCGGGTGCTCGGGATCTCAGGCGTGGTGAATATGCCGGTGACCGACCAGGAGCGCGAGGAGTTCTTCCAAGCCGCAGGGGCCCAGAGAAGCGGATTCGCACGGGCGTGGGGGATCGAGCCCATGATGCAGCGGTTTACCGACGACCTGCAGGCACTGCGTGACCTGCGGCGGAGACGGTAGGGTCCAAAAGAGCGCTGGCGCTACGACGCCTTCACGCCGCCCTTGGGACTTGCAGCAGGATCCGGACCAGGTTCCGTGGCCCCAGCGGAGCGCCGTCGCCGCGGTCCGTCAATCCCCAAGGTCGCCAGCTTGGACACCAGCGTGCGCCGCGGCATCTTGAGGAGCTGTGCCGCCCGGGTCTGGTTGCCTTGACATGCCTCGAGCGCTTGGAGAATCCTCCGGCGCTCGACGGCGCGAAGCTCTTCCTCGAGCGAGAGCTCCATCTCGACGGTCGCCAGCTTCGCAGTCGTCGCTGGGGAATGGACGGGCTCCGGGACGTTGACGCCGCCAATTTCCGGAGGCAAGTGTCCGCAGTCGATCTCCGGGCCGTCACAAATCACCACCGCGCGGCTGATCACGTTGCGAAGCTCACGAACGTTCCCGGGCCAGGGGTACGTCTCCAGCGCAGCGGCTGCTTCCGTGCTCAAGAAAACCGTGCTTCGCCCCGACGCCCGGGCGGCTTCTGCCGCGAACCTCTCTGCCAGGAGGACGATCTCGCGCTTGCGCTCCTGCAGCGGGGGCACGTTAAGGACGAGAGCATTTAGGCGGTAGTACAAGTCCTGCCTAAAGCGGCCCTCGCCCACGAAGCTCTTAAGGTCTCGGTGGGTCGCGGCAACGACCCTGACGTCGACTTCCTTGTCCTTCAGCCCGCCCACTCGCCGGACCCGATGGTCTTCGAGCACGCGCAAGAGCTTGGCCTGAAGGGCCGGTGACATCTCTCCGATTTCGTCGAGAAACAGCGTCCCGCCTTCCGCCTGCTCGATGAGGCCAGGCTTTGCGCCCACCGCTCCGCTGAACGCCCCGCGCTCAAAGCCGAAGAGCTCGCTCTCAAGGAGGTTCTCGGGCACGGCCGCGCAGTTGAGCTTGACCAGCGGACGACCAGCACGCGGGCCCAGGGCGTGGAGCGCCTCGGCGATTATCTCCTTGCCGGTTCCAGTATCCCCCACGATCAGGACCGGCATGACTACCGCCGCGACTCGCTCGATGAGCCCAAAAAGCCGGATCATGGAAGGCTCGGCGACGACCACTTGGTGATTTCCGACTTGGAGGATGCGCGCCGCCTCACGGGCGGCGGCGATCCCTCGTCCTCTGACAGAGCGCATCGCGAGCTGCGCCGCGAGGAGGAGGCTCTCGGGTGACGGCGCATCGCCGGGGTATACCGCGACCCCGAGCTGAGCATCGATGCTTCGCGAGGCGAGCAGCGCGTCGAGCCTCTTCGCGATCGCCATCGCTTCGTCCTTGGTGCACTCCGTGATCAGGAGGTCCATCCTGCCGCTGCCACGCAAGGCCACGTAATCCAGGGAGCGCAGGCTGCGCACGACCAATCCGCGAGCTTCTTCGAGATGCTCGCCGCGCGCAGGGACCTCAGCGGAAATCACGGCAAGCGACCTATCGAAGCGCACGCAACGCTCCGCCTCCTCGACAACACGGACCTCCAGTTCCTCTGGCAGCACCACGCGCGCCATTTCGATCCGGCGCGACCGGATCATGAGCACCTGGGCGGTCGCGTTGCCGAAGCGCATGGTATCCCCTTGCTTGAGGGGAACCGCAGCCTGGCCCAGCCGCGTGCCGTTCACGAAGGTGCCGTTCTTGCTGCCGAGGTCGAGGAGAAGCGGGCCATCGGGGCCAGGGTTGATTTGGGCATGGATTCGTGACACCGACGGGTCGTCGATGCTGACCTGCGCGGACGAAGAACGCCCCACGGTGCACCGCTCCGCAAGTGGCAGGTCGAACTCGCGAATACCCCCCGGGGCAAGTACGAGCAAGATCAGTTTCCGGTCGGATGCACTTCCGCCTGCAACGTCGGCCCCAGGGGCAGGCTCCTGAGAGTCTCGACTATCCTCCACCACGCTGCAGGTTAGCACGGATTAAGGCGTCTCTTCAAACGCCTTGCCGGTGTTTTCAAACGAATAGATTCGGAATTGCGGGTTGGTGCTCGGCGCCTTCCCGTGGACCCACAGGCGGAATCCCCCATCGTGCAGGATGACCGTCGGACTTCCAAGGTGATCAAGACCTGCGCCTTCCGGATCGATGACCGGATTGCCGCTGTATCGGTGCCAGGTTACGCCGTCGGGTGATACCGCATAGCCGATGCTGCTTTTTCCCAAGAACGGCTCTGCCTTGTACCACATTCGATAAAGCCCACGCCGTTCATCCCAGGCCACTTCCGGGTCGGTCACTCCACGGCCGTCGAACTCATCAAGCAGGCCCTCGGTGAAGACGGGGTTGCGAGGGCTCTTCGCAAACGTGAGCCCCTTATCATCGGAGGTCGCAAGGCCGATTCGCCACGTGTCGTCTTTGGTTCCCTTGCCTGCATACCAGACAAAAGTCCTTTCGATGGCTTGACGATCCGCGCCTTCAACCTTGCGAACGACCGCCGTGGCGCAGCACGTGCCGCCACCATCCCAATCGTTTTCACCGCCGGGAACAATCGCATCTCTGAGTATTTGTCCGATCGACATCCCATCCGGAACCTGCAGCGCGCTCGTTAACTCGAAGCTCTTGATACCCCGTTTCTTCTTGTTGTCGGCGTCGCTAATGAAGGCGCGAAGCCACGACTTGCTGACGGCCACGTGAAGATTCAGCCCCTCGGCTCCCTCGCTAAACACCTGGTCGCTGAAGAACAGCGCTTGGTTGTTGAGCGCTTGGAACCCTTCTTCCTGGGTGACGACTTTTCCGATACCCACCTTGAGGTTGTCGCACTTCCCCTGCTTGCGCGTGCAACCCGTGTAGAACATTTGGATTGTTCGGTTATCCCCGGCGACCACGTCTGGGTGATAGACCTGGTAGCTGTCCCAGGATGCCTCACTCGGCGAGCCAGCCCAGGCCTCGAACACGCGTGACTTTTGCCAGGTGCCAGGGGTGTCGCACTGGGTTTCGGTGGCCACCCGCACGTCATCGAACCGCGCGGCTTTTCCCAGGCCAACCAGGTAGAGGAAGGCCTGGTTGGTCGTTGCGGTGATGGGTCTGTCCGAGGGGGACTCGGCGAACTGCTCGCCATTTAGCTCGTAGTGAACGAGCTTGTCTTCGCCGATGTAGATGCGTAGCGCTTGGCGTTCTTCGGCCTTGCTCGTGGGTACCTCCCGGGACGCGTCCAGCTCCTGCTGTCCAAAACGGGCCACGAACTGGTATCCACCGCTCGATCGCTTTTGCGTGACCGACACGATGGGGCGAATGGCATCCACGACGCCACACGGATCAATATGGCCAAAGAGGCTGGTTTCCGAGTTAAACGTGAGACCAATCTCCAGCTTGCCGGCTGGCTCCGGGCGCCCCTTGATCCCGATTTCGACGCGAAGTCCCGGGCGAAGCTGAAACTGCTCTTGCCCGAGAACTCCCACTGGGTAACATTGCTCGAGCTTGCTTGGCCAAAGTGCCCTGTCACAGACCTTCGGGTTGGGCACGCCCCACCATTTCCAGCGGCTGGCACGGCGTTCCAAGCACTCGGCGGTCGCCTGATCGCAGCTAACCTTCGCGCAATCCTCTGCTTCGAAATCATCTTCGAGGAGGATGGCCGGGATGTCGCAACAACCCTTCATGTTGAGGCACTTCCAGTCTTGGCAATCGGCGAGTCCGTCTTCGTCGTTGTCGTTGCCGTCGCTGCACAGGGCCTCCGTAGATTCGGACGTGGCAGCGATGTTGAAATCCGTGATCATCGTGCAGCTCCAAAACGGGAGCAGCGCGCCCATCAAAAACGTAAGACGCGAGGTTTTCTTCCAGGCTACCAAGACCAGTTCACCCGCGACATCACGTGGCGTGAAGCAGGATACCAATGACCACCGTGGCAACGAAAAGCAAGCGCCGTGCCGCTGTGAGGCAGGCCAAGCACCCGAATCATAGGGTCCCATTTGACGACTTCGCTCGAATTGCCCGAAAAATGCGCACAAGTGAGCGGCAATTGCGCTGCGTTAAGGATGCTCTCGCTCATTTAGGCTGACCGGTTTCTGATGATTCATCGTAACTACCGCGCAATGAGCGCCGTGGACGAGCTCGGCTCGGTGATGAAGTAATAGACGGCCGCCGTCGCGGCGAGAGCCAGGGCCGTGCCCCACAGGGTGTCGGCTATCTTGGCCCGTTCCTCCCCTTGCCGATGGATCATCTTGGTGGGTAGGTCGTTGTATCGCTCCTGGTCGCTGAGTGCCAGGATTCCAAACACGCCACCGCTAATCGCGGTCACCCCAGAGGCCCCCACCAGGGACCAGAAAACCATCCTTTCTGCCTTGCTGCGATGTGGTTCCATGTGGACCCGAAGCCACAGGTCCGCGTCGTCCGGGACGTGGATGTCGGCAATGTAAGGGACGTGCGCAGCGGCCTGCAACTCCACGCGATGCACGCCGACGAGGAGCCTGCTATCGACCGGTGACCTCCCCACCCGCTTCCCATCGATCATGACCTGGGCCAGCGCGTTGCTCTCTATCGACAGTGTCCTCACTTTGGGGAGCGGTGGGAGCGAGACCATGAGCGAGAATTGTTGCCCCGAATCGACACGTACCTCGCGACGCATCGTTCGGTAGCCCGTCCTGCGGACTTCTACCCGGTACAGCCCGGCAGCGAGCTCCCGCCGGAGGGGACTAGCTTCCCAGCCGCTGGAATCGATGGATACGAATGCCCCGGGAACGTCGGCCTCGATGTTCAGCGAGGAAAGCTTCTCGAGCGAGAAGTCGATCTCGGGGCGTGACCCAATTTCTACCGTGATTTCTTGCGTCTGCGGGAGGTACCCAGGCATCTCCACGGTAATGGTGTACGACCCAGGGGCGAGCTGGATGTTGGTGGGAGTTCTGCCGTGTGGCTTTCGATGGGATCCGGCTCCAATCAGGATTGCGGCGCTCGGCGGCATGGACGAGATCCTGGTTGGAATCATGGTTCGCGATCGGCAGGTCTCCATGCGCTTGGTAGCCTTCTCGCGGTCGCTCTCGTCCCTTGCGCCATCCAAGTACTGCTTGAAGGACAGGGCGCAACCTTCATAGTCCAGCACCTTTTCGCGTGCCAGGCCGATGTTGTAAAGGATATCGACGGAGGGCAGGAGGTCATATGCCGCCTGATAAAGCCTTAGAGCCTCCTCGTAACGGCCGTCGTTATAGAACTCGTTTGCCCGTCCAAAGCGTCGTTGCGCCTCGAGCACTACTTCCCTGGGGGGGGGCTTTTCGCCCAACGCGGCCAAAGGGATGGAGACGCCAACCAGGGTGAGCAATGCGATTCGTTTCACCGCGGAGCCCTAAGCGTCGACTTGGGCGCATCAGGGAGGCCTTGACCGGTCGAGCTTGCCCGTTGGCGTCTCCTGCCTGCTGCGGTGGCCCTGTCGCTGGCGGGCGTGGGCGTCTCCCCAGGAGGTGACGTCGTGACTAGGGACGGGTTGCTCGCAGGCGAGGTTACCGTCGGGATGGAAGGCGTAGGTACTGCGGCCGCCGCCGCGATCGACGGTGCCTTGGTACCCGTCGGCACTTCGTGAGCAGGCGGGAGAGACGCGCGAGCATCTACCACGGCGGCCGGCACGCTTGGCCGCGACCGGAGCCGCGGGCCAGCCGGCACCGCAGCAAGCACACAGACAGCAGCAATGGCGAGCCCGCGCCAGCGTCGTTTTGCGGAACGCCTTGCGGTATCCGGCGAGTAGTGCATGTACTCGCTGAGCACGTGCGCGAGCTCCGCGGCGCTTTGAAATCGCTTTTCCGGGCGCTTTTCAATCGCCTTGAGGACAATGGAGTCGAATGCCTGCGGTATCTCTGGACGGTGTTGGGAAGGGGGCGCCGGAGCCTCCATCAGGTGCGCGACGAGCATGTCCGCGACATGGAGGCCAGCAAAGGGTGTCGTTCCGGTGAGCATTTCGTAGAGAACCATGCCGAGCGCGTAGACGTCAGAGCGGGCATCTACGGGACCGAGCTTCGATCGAATCTGCTCGGGAGCCATGTACGCGGGGGTGCCCAAGATGTGTCCCGTGCGCGTGAGGGTAGGGGTTTCCCTCCCTTCTGCGATCTTGGCCACGCCGAAGTCGAGGATCTTGATAAGCGGGCTGGTTTGGATGTCGCTGATTAGCCCGCTGTTGGAGGACGACGACGTGGTCTCCTTCTTGTGCTCTGAGTTCTTGGTGGAGCTCCCGATCGAGCTTATCTGCACGATGATATTTGCGGGCTTGAGATCCCGGTGTACGACTTGGTGCTCGTGTGCGGCTGAGAGGGCTAGGCAAACCGCGTTTGCGACGCGCGCGGCTACCGCGATGGGGAGCCGGTGCTCGTGTTCCAGCAGCTGCTCGAGCGTCTCCCCGGCCGCATACTCCATGACCAGGTACGGGCGTCCGTCCTGCAGCACGTCGAAGTCGGTGACTCCAACGATGTACGGATGACTCAGGCGACTCGCCGCCATTGCCTCGGCACGGAAGCGGTCAATCGCACCTTCGGCCCTCGCTCGCCTTGCCCCTAGAAGCTTGACCGCAACCGGTTTTTCAAGCCGCTCATCGACGGCCTCGTAAACCGATCCAAAGCCGCCTGCGCCAAGAAAGCGAACAATCCGATAGCGGTTCGCGATGACTGGCGGTGGCTCGTCCCCCGGTGCTTCCCCCAAGTCGCGTTCGGGACTGGGCGTCGTCGAGACGGCCTCCGGGGTCCCAGACAACGTCCTAGCGTATGGTAATTCCCTTTCGTCCATCCTCTGGCCCTACCCAGAGCAAGTCACGTGCCTAGTTGGCTGGTTGAAATAACACGCATATTCACCAGTGGGAGTGCTCTAATCCTGCTCACCACGGGCAGTCGGTGGGTATTGAGCAATAGGTGCTCGACACGACCGCTGGGGACTCCCTGCATGGGAATATCTTAACTCAGAATCGGCCAGCCTGACCGCGGGTTAATGGGAGCCTTGCATCGGCGAGCAAGCGGCCTTCTCCGCCAGAGGTGCCGGTAAGCCGAGTTCTGTGACGGGTTTGACCCGTTGGTGATCATTCATCTAGGCGCGCCGTTGCCGTCGCGCTCAAGCGATCCAACCCGGGGGTATTACGCGGGCCACGCGACCCCCTGCTCGATCTTGCTCCGGGTGGGGTTTGCCGTGCCCCCCTCGTCACCGAGAGGGCGGTGCGCTCTTACCGCACCTTTTCACCCTTACCTGACGCTGCGCGGAGCGCATCCGTCAGGCGGTCTCTTTTCTGTGGCACTTTCCTTCGAGTCACCTCGACTGGCCGTTAACCAGCACCGTGCCCTGTGGAGCTCGGACTTTCCTCTCGTGCCACCAATGCGCTTTCGCGCACGGCGAGCACCAGCGATCACCTCGACACCTCCGGCGGGAGGCCGTCAGCGAATATACTCGAAGTGGTGCGCGCTGCAACGTCCCTGAGAACGGCTACTCGGGCTTCACAGCCGGGGACTCCTCCCCGCGTTCGAGCTCCTTGTCCTTCATGAGCTCATCCCAATAGACGATGCGGTGGCAGTTCGGGCAGGGCTCGATGGAATTGCCACGCTGGAGCGTATTGTAGAGCTGAGGAGGAATCGCCATGTGGCAACCCTGGCACACGCCCATCACTACCGGGACGACGGCGAGCCCGCGTCGCATTCGAATTGTGCCGTAGCGCTTCAGGACGTCCGCCCGTACTTTGGTCGCCACTGCATCCCGATGCTGGCGCTCATCGACGACCTTCTGTCGAAGATCCTCGACCCGTTCCGTGATGACCCCCTCTTCCCGGACCACGTGTTCACGAAGCTGTGCGACGTCGGTCTCATGGGCCGCGATTGACTTCTTGGTGGATTCAATCGCTTCGATCAGCCTGAGGATCTCTTCTTCGCGCTCACCGACGAGCTTGCGGGTGGCTTCGACCTCTCGCTGCGCAGCCATGTAGTCCTTGCTGTTCTTCACCTGCTGCAGCTTGGCCTTTGCCTTGCCGATGCTGGCCTCGTCGACCTTGAGCTGGGCTTCCTGCTCCCTGCGGAACTTCTCTGTATCTGCCAGCCCCTGCTGTTCCTTTTCGAGAAGGGCTTCGACCTTGGCGAGGTCAGCCTTCATCGACTGGAGCTTCTCTGGGAGCGCCTTGAGTGCGGATTCGAACTCCTGCAGGTGAGCGTCGTAGCGCTGCAGTTCTTCTAGTAACCTCAACTGTTCTCGCAAGGAGAAGCCTCCTCCGTCCCGGTGGCGGGTGGGCCCACCTGGATTCGAACCAGGGACTGGCCGGTTATGAGCCGGCGGCTCTGACCAGCTGAGCTATGGGCCCGTGAGTCCTGCATGGAAGCTATTGATAGATCCAAACTCCCGATTCTGCAACTTTGCTTCGCGTGGGGGCAGGACGAACGCTCGGCTTGGGTGGTGGTGCTTGGAGGCTCGAAGTGGGAAGAGAAACTCAGTTCTCGACAAAAGCCTTGAGGCGCTTGGACCGGCTCGGATGGCGTAGCTTGCGGAGGGCCTTGGCTTCGATCTGGCGGATTCGCTCGCGCGTGACCTCGAAGTCCTGTCCGACTTCCTCGAGGGTATGATCCGACTTCTCCCCAATACCGAAGCGCATGCGGAGGACTTTCTCCTCGCGCGGGGTCAACGTAGCCAGAACCTTGCGCGTTTGCTCGGCCAGGTTCATCGAAATGACCGCGTCGGAAGGGGATACGACGCTCTTGTCCTCGATGAAGTCGCCGAGATGGGAGTCTTCTTCCTCGCCGATCGGGGTTTCAAGGGAGATGGGTTCCTTGGCGATCTTGAGGACCTTTCGGACCTTATCGAGAGGCAGCTCCATCTTCTCGGCGATTTCCTCGGGAGTCGGCTCGCGGCCGAGTTCTTGGACGAGGTACCTCGACGTGCGGATGAGCTTGTTGATGGTCTCGATCATGTGGACCGGGATGCGGATCGTGCGGGCCTGGTCGGCGATGGCGCGGGTGATGGCCTGACGGATCCACCACGTGGCGTACGTCGAGAACTTGTAGCCACGCTTGTACTCGAACTTGTCTACGGCCTTCATCAGGCCGATGTTTCCTTCTTGGATGAGATCGAGGAATTGGAGGCCTCGATTCGTGTATTTCTTCGCAATTGAGACCACGAGACGTAGGTTGGCCTCGATTAGCTCGCTCTTGGCCTTTTCCGCCATCCGCTCGCCTTCGGCGATTTCGTGGTAGGTCGAGCGGAGATCGTCCACCCGGATCTTCGCTTCTTCTTCGACGAGGTCGATCTTCTTTTGCGCGTTCTTGATGACCCGATCGGTGTCCTCGAGCTCGGCTACGGTTAGCCCCAGCTTCTTGGTCACTGTCTTGGCCTTGGCGGGGGAGGCCTTCACCTCGCGCAGGATCTTGCGGAGATCCTTGAGGGACATCCCGGCCTTCCTCTCGCAGTCGGTAATCTCCGACTCGGCCTTTTCGATTCGGACCACGAGCGACTTGAGCTTGAACACGATCCGCTCGAGCGTTTTCTTGTTGAGGCGGAGCTCGGACAGCGCCTCAAACATCTCTTCCTTGTTCGCGTTGATCGCGTCGCGGAGCTTCTTCTTCTTGGCTTCCGTGAGGCTCTTGTCCTCGAGCTTTTCCAAGAGCTTCTCGTTTTCCCGCTGAAACTTGCGTACCTTGTCGAGCGTCTTCACGACGCGCTCGGTATGCCATTCCTCGTCGAATTCCGCGTCCTCCTCGTCCACGTCCCGGATAACCTCCTTGACGCGAACCTTCTGCTTCTTGAGGCGCTCTCCGAGCTCGAGAAGCTCCTCAACGGCGATGGGACTGTTGAGGACGGTCTGCAGAACCCGTCGCTCCCCCTCCTCGATGCGCTTGGCGATCTCGACCTCCCCTTCACGGGTGAGGAGGGATACCGACCCCATCTTTCGCAGGTACATGCGGACGGGATCGTTGGTCTTGGAATAACCGTCGTAGTCTTCCTCTTCGGCCTCTTCCGGATCCTTCTCCTCGTCCTCAAGCGCATCGTCCATCTTGGGTGTAGGCGTCTTGGTGGAAACGCGCACCTTGGACGCGGAGTCGACGATCTCAATCCCTTCGTCGCCCAAAGCGGACAACCAGTCGTCGATCTGATCCGAGGAGACGATGTCTTCGGGCATGTTGTCGTTGACCTCGTCGTAGGTCAGGAAGCCCTTAGACTTGCCGAGATCGATCAGTTTCTGCTTGCGCCGCTCGGTATCGCCACCGTTCATCGAGGCTCTTCCTTTGGCCGACGCCTGAGGTCATCGGCCAGGTTTCGGGTTTGGAGCCGGCGCATGGCCAGCTCGCGCGCAAGGGCGACGTCGCCCCGCCGTTCAGCTTCTTTAATGCGTAGCCCCAGAGCGTCCCCTTCGGCCTGGAGTCTTTCTCTATGCAGTGCTCGGAGCATCTCGGCGAGCGTGCGATGGGGGTCTTGGAGCGACATGTAGGAACCGTTCAAAACCTCTCTCGCCACGAGTTCTCTCAGCTCAGGTGGGGCAGCCTGCACCAGGGACTGGCCCATCAATGCGGCGGAATACATGTCTCGAAGGCGCTCGTCCGTCAAGAGGGATCGCGCGTCCGCCGCCTCCGCGTCCGCCATCAAATTCGGATGATCGGCCAAGAGCACGAGAATCTTTAGCTCTTGCGGTGGAGGAGCGGCAGGCGAAGCGCTCTTCACTCGCACTGGCAGGCCCTCACCGCGGGAGCGGGGAGAATGCCCTTCATCCCCATGGAGAGAGCCGGCACGTGCCCGGATGACCGCTCGACTCAAGATTTGGCGCTCAACACCCAGTGCGGTCGCAAGCTCGCCAATGAGGATTTCGCGCTTGGTGTCGTCCCCTATCTTAGCGATGACCGGGGCGGCCTCCTTGATGGCGACCGAGCGCTGGTCGGCCGACGAGGAATCAGAGCGGGCCCAGGCTTCGTAGATGAAGTACTCCACTGCAGGCTGGGCCTTGGAGATGAGCGCATCCATGGCGGCTGGCCCGTTCTTGCGGACGAATGAATCCGGATCCTCCCCGTCGGGCAGAGCGGCGACGCGCGTCTCGACCCCGGCCTCGAGGAGGGTCATGATGTCGCGCAGGATCGCCGCGCGCCCTGCTCGATCCCCATCCAGGCACAGGATGACTCGAGGTACCAGGAGCCGCAGCGAGTGTACGTGTCGATCCGTAAGCGCCGTCCCGAGGGGGGCCACGGTTTCGGCAAATCCGGCCTGGTGGAGCGCGATAACGTCGAAATTCCCTTCCACGAGGATCGCCCGCTCCCGTGCTCGAAAAGCAGTGCGAGCTGCGTGGAGCCCGAAAAGTACGTGACCTTTCGTATAAATCGGAGAACCGGGCGAGTTGATGTACTTGGCCGGGTCGTCGCCGAGCGTGCGACCAGAAAACGCCACTACCTCTCCGGCAGGGAGAATCACTGGGCACATGAGGCGGTTTCGAAATCGGTCATAAGAGCCCCCCGTTCGCCGGGGCGCGATGAGTCCCAGCGTTTCGGGCAGGTCTGGCGAAATGTGGCGGGCGTGGAGGCGGCGTGCAAGGCCGTCCCAAGCTTCAGGCGCCATTCCGAGCTGAAATACGTCGGCTATTTCACTGCCGATTCCGCGTTTCTTGAGGTAGGACCGCCCTGTGGCCCCGGCTTCGCTTGCAAGCACCTCGCGGTAGAACGCAGCGGCGACCGCATTCACCTCATAGAAGCGGCTCCGGGCGTCGAGTCGTGCTTGTTCTGCTGGGGTGGTCTCACGCTCCGGAATCGTGATCCCGACCCGACCCGCACACTCGCGGACGGCTTCGACGAAGGTCTTCCCCTCGAGCTCCATGATGAATCGGAACGGGTCGCCGTTCTTCTGGCAGCCAAAGCAATGGAAGAACCGCTTGTCCGGGAGCACGTGAAAGGAGGGGGTCTTTTCGTGATGGAAGGGACAAAGTCCCTTGAACGACCTTCCTACCTTCTTGAGCTCGACCTTCTCGCCCACCAGGGCGACAATGTCAATGCGCTCACGGACCTCCGCGATGATCTCGTCGGGAATCCGCGCCATCGTCCTTTGAACCGAGCGGTTTTCCAAGGGCAAGTACGGCTCCCCGACAAGAAGCGGTAGAAGTATGCCAGCCTTTTCTCCACTGTCAAATTGGTAGGTGGGGTCACGCCCCCTTCCCGCCCAAAAACTTGCCCCAGGCCAAGGGGTCACTGATCTTGTGTCAAAGACATCAATTGGAGGAAGCATGCGGAGGCAATCGGACCGCGAGCATGGTGAGCGTACTGGAACGGGCAGAAGGGCGAGGGACCGCATTCTCGCAGGAAATACCCGGCCCGGCCCGGCCCTTCGGGAGCGATACGAGCTTCAGAACCTGATCCTGTTCCTAGGGGACGACTTGCGGGAGAGTGCCATTGCGGTGGGAGGAATTGAGGCATTTCTGCTCGACGCCCAGAAGGTCCTTGAGCAAGCATCGATTTCTTCGGGCGACCTCAAGGCGCTCCTGCTCGATAGTCGCGTTGAGGAACGGATTGACCTTTTATGCGATGCGCTTAGCAGTCTAAGGCGCTCGATAGGGCTCATCCATGACGCCCTGCAAGAGGACATGTGCTATAAAGCCGCGACCAAGTAGCGACTATCTGTAAGGAGCCGCCAATGCCCAAGCGTAGGACAGAATTCGACGCTCGCCTCAACGCGATCATCGCCGACCATATCAGTGATCTCACGGCGGCAATTTCCCACGCAGTGCGCCAAAACATTGCCGACGAGATTCAATCCTACCTGGCAGGCGTGCCTGCTGGGCCGGTATCGGCTCGAGGGATCGGGCGGAGGGTGGGGCCGGGGCGCCCTGCAAAGCGGCGTTCCATGGCGTGCATTGCACCGGGCTGCACCAATAGCTCGAAGGGCCCGCGTTTTCATTACCTGTGCGAGAAGCACATGGATGCTCCCAAGAAGGACTACGAAGCCTGGAGGAAGGGGAGGAAGGGAGCTACGGCGTAGAACCGGTCCCCAAGCCTGCTGCGCGCCCCATCTGCCGCGTCGCGGTCTCCCCCATGTCTTCCCTTCCAAGGCGTGCCGCCGCCGGCCTCGTGGTCGCCGCGTGCGCGTGCGCCTCACTGTCGCCGCTTCTCACGGCTCGATACCTGCCGCTTCTGGACGCGCCTAATCATCTGGGAGCCATCGCCACGTGGCGGTACTTCGATGACGTGAGATTAGGGCTCGCGGAGCATTACTCGCTCCACCTGCGGCCTGTTCCCTATTGGGGATATTTTGGGCTCGTTCGTCTTTGGGCCGAGGTCATTCCGCTCGAGTGGGCGAACAAGCTGTTCATTGCATTGACGGTAGTCGGGCTCCCTCTCGCCCTTCGGGCGTTCCTCCGTGCTCATGGGCGACCGACATGGCTTGCGCTTGCTGGTTTTCCATTAGCGTGGAACTACAACCTGGCGCTCGGCTTCATTGCCTTCGTTGCAGGAGTGACCTGCTTCGTCTGGGGACTCGTCCTGCTTGCCCGGCTGGCTGACGAATTGCCTGGCAGGGGACGATGGATCACCATTGCCAATTCGTTGGTCGGCATCGGGATCTACTTCTTCCACCCCATCCCTTTCTTGCTCTGGCTGGTGACGGTGGCCATTTACGTGCCGCGGCGAGTCGTGGCCGTCGGCTTTCCGGCGCTGGCTCTTTTCATGGGGCAAGCGATCCTGGCGCACGAGCAGGGGCTCGGTTCTGGGCCTGTAGACCGAGGAATCGATGGCCAGTGGCTTGATCTTGCGTCGAACCTCAAGGCGTTTCGGGGTTACCTGTTCGACTTTGTAACGCCCGGGCAGCAGCTTTGGCTGGTCTGTTCACTTCTCGTCTCCCTGGGCCTCGCCACAGCCCTGGTCGTGCGTGACTCCCGGAGGGACCTTCGCCCTGCCTTGCTCCTGCTCGTGCTGATCGTGCTCTACTTCGTGTTACCGATGCAGCTCCGGCGTCCGATCGACTGGTGGATGATAAACGGTCGACTTGCCGTGGTCATTGCCCTCGTCTCTCTCGCTTGCGTGCCGAGTGGCACTCTCCCTGGAGTCCGGGGCGTGCTCGTGGCGGCTCCCTTGGTACTGGCTGCCCTCTTGTATCCGGCCGCGGTCGCAGCGCGGTTCGCTGACTTTGATTCTCGGGCCGAGGATTTTCGACGGATCGTGACCCACCTTCCCCATAATCCCTCGGTTCTTACCCTGGTTTATCCCCCACTTGGCGATCCAGCGGTGAATGTCGACGCCTGGCGCGAGTTCCCGTCGTACGTCCAAGTCGAGCGGGGGGGGTACAACCCATGGGCGTGGGACGATGGATTTCCCATGCGGGCAAGGCCCGAGGCCAAGAAGCCTGCGCCTCCTGGACACCATCCAGAGCGGTTTGTCTACGAGTTGCACGGCCCTCATTACGAGTGGTTCCTGACCAGAAATGAGCCCACGGGCCTCTTCGCGAAGCGATCCGAGCTTCAGCAAGTTGCCGAGCAAGGCGCGTGGAAACTTTGGAGAAGGAAGTGACGACTCGTCCAGCCCTCCAGGCGGTGGTTGTCTTTCTCGGGGTGACGGGCTTCATCGCCTTGCTCTTCCAGCTTTCTCGGTCCGCGTCCCTCGTCGGAAGCCACCTGCACGCACTGGTGGCCGCGGTTTTCCTGCTCGTGCCTTCTTGGATCGCGAGGCGCGCCCGCGAGGACCTAGGCGAATACGGATTTTCCCTTCGGCCGGCTTGGCCATCACTGCTCATGGCGGCATGGGTGTCGGCGATCGTGTTTTCCTTGTTTCTCGTCGGTTTTGTCCTCTTCTACCAAGCCACGTGTGGAGGAACGTCATGGGGGCTCGAGAACCTGGCGCCTGGCCTGTGCCATCGGTTCGTGGGCTGGAAGGGGCTCGCGGAGCCTCGGGCACCGATGGACTTCTTGGATTCGGCGATCACCCAAGTCGTGGTCGTCGCGGTCCCCGAGGAGTTGTTCTTCCGCGGGTACCTCCTGCGGCGTCTCGAGGAGGCGTTCCCACCCAGGCGCCGCCTTCTCGGCGGCGGAATTGGAATCGCCCTGGCTACCTCTGCTCTCTTGTTCGCACTGGGACACGTCCTCGTCGACGGGGATTTTCGCCGCATGGCCGTCTTTTTCCCCGGGCTTCTTTTCGGATGGATGCGCTCGGCAACGGGGTCGATCCTGGCGGGCTCGATCGTGCATGCGGCCTCCAACTTGTACATCGAGGCGCTCCACCGTACCTTCTTCCCGTGATGCCTCGCGTGGCGGCGTTTTTCGACATGGATCGTACTGTCCTCACGGTGAACACCGCCACGCTGTGGGTGAAGTACCAGCACAAGCGAGGGGAAATCTCGCGGTTCAAGCTGATTCGCTCGCTTGGGTGGGCGATGCGCTATCGTCTTGCCCTGATTGACGTCGAGACGGTGGCCCGCAGGGTGGTGGCAGACCTGGCAGGAAGCTGGGAGCACGACATGATCGAGAAGTGCCGTCGTTGGTACGATGAAGAGATCCACCACACGATTGCCGGTGCGGCACGGAAGGCCATCCAGATTCATCGCGAGCAGGGGCACCGCCTGGTCCTCCTGACCGCGGGGACTTCCTACGTGGCGGGTCCCCTTGCGCAGGCGCTCGGATTGGACGCCGTGCTTTGCTCTCGCCTGGAAACGAGAGACGGGAGGTTCACAGGTCGCCTCGATGGTCCGGCTTGCGTGGGGAAGTGGAAGGTGGCTGCCTCCGAGCGCTGGGCGGAGCGCGAGGGGGTCGATCTCTCTCGCTGTTCATTTTACACGGACAGCTACAGCGACCTCGCCATGCTGGAGCGGGTCGGGGAGCCCAAGGTAGTCAATCCCGATCCCCGGCTCCTCCGCGTGGCGCGTCGTCGAGGCTGGCCCGTCATGTCCTGGGATGGAAGGAAATGAATTATTTTCTAACCCCTGCCGTCGACGAGCTCATCAGGCTCGCGATCGAAGAAGACCTCGGACGAGGAGACATCACGTCGTACGCCGTTCTTGATGGCGACGGTGGTGTGGTCAAGGGCGTGTTGCTCGCCAAGCAGGACTTGGTGATGTTTGGCCTCCAAGTGGCGAGGCGCGTGTTTGAGCGCGTGGACCCGAAGATCGAGATGAGCCCTCGAGTGCCTGAGGGAGCGCGGGTGGCGCGCGGCACGGTTCTGGCGGATCTTGCGGGCCCAGCCATTTCACTGCTCGCTGCGGAGCGAACCGCGCTGAATTTTCTGCAGCGGCTTTCGGGCGTTGCCACCCAGTCACGACGGTTCGCCGACGCAGTGGCTGGAACCAAGGCGCGCGTGGTCGACACGCGCAAGACGACGCCGGGCTGGCGCGCTCTCGAGAAAGCTGCGGTCGCCGCCGGCGGATGCGGCAACCACCGCGCGGATCTCGGCTCTGGCCTCTTGATCAAGGACAACCACATTGCCGCGTGCGGAGGCGTGCGCTTGGCTGTCGAGCGGGCGCGCGCGCGAGCGCCCCATCCCCTGCGCGTCGAGGTGGAGGTCACGAGCTTGGAAGAGCTCGACGAAGCCCTCGATGCTGGCGCGGACGTGGTGCTCTTGGACAACATGCCCCTTCCGAGCATTGAGGAGGCGGTGCGCGTGGCTCGGGAGAAGAACGTCCTGGTTGAGGTCTCAGGTGGAGTAACGCTGGAGACCGTAGCCCAGATCGCCCGCACGGGTGCCGACCTCATTAGCGCGGGCGCGCTCACCCACTCTGCCCCATCGGTCGACATTTCTCTCGAGGTGGAGGCGAAGTGAGCGCGGGCATGAGTCGTCATGAAGTGGCGCAGAAGCTCCGCACGCACTGGCTGGGGCGCGATCTCCACCTCTTGGAGCAGGTCGGCTCCACGAATGACGAGGCAGCGTCACGCGCCCGTGCCGGCGCCCCGCATGGAACAGTCGTTATTGCCGATGCCCAGTCAATAGGGCGCGGGCGCCAGGGGCATCAGTGGTACTCGCCGCCCGGCCATAACCTCTACCTGTCCGCAATCTTGCGCTTGGCCATGCCCCCCAATGCGGTTCCCCCTCTTACCCTTGCTGCGGGGATCGCCACGTGCGAGGTGGCGCGGTGCCTGGGTGTCCCTGCAAGCCTCAAGTGGCCCAATGACGTCCTCGTCGGTGGACGAAAGCTCGCCGGCATCTTGGCCGAGATGAGCACTCGCGGCGCGACCACCGAGGTCGTCATTCTGGGCGTTGGCATGAACGTCAACTCGACGACGTTTCCCCAGGATCTATCTAGGACCGCGACATCGCTCAGGATCGAGCGTGGTGGGGAGGCGATGGATCGCGCGGACGTTCTGGCGCTGCTCCTCTTTGAGCTGGAGCGCTGGATCAATCTCTTTGTCTCGGAGGGCGCGCCTGCGATCGTGTCGGCTTGGAAAGAGCGCACGCATTTCCTTGGCCAGCGGGTGAGCGTGAAGGTCGAGGACAAGGTCGTTACCGGCTGGGCGATGGACGTGGACGCGGATGGGGCGCTTCTTCTCGGGCGCGAGGATGGGACGTCCCTGCGGGTCCTGTCGGGCGAGGTCACCCTGCCCGAAGGTGAGCCGTGACGGCCCGCCCGCTCCTTGCCCTGGCGGCGCTCGCGGTAGGTATCGCCCTAAGCTTGCTTGCTTGGAAACTCCGCGAGGCTCCCGTCGTACCCGAAGGCAAGCCAGAGGTGGCCATCGCGACGGACGCTGGGTCCAGCCCTACGACCAACCCCACGGCTTCGCCTGTTCTGCCTGCGCCGTTGCCTCCGGACCGCGCCACGGAATCGCACGCCCGGGGGGCTGCGCCCGAGGCTGCTTCTTCGGATGCTGGGACGCTCATTCGCGACCATCGGGGAGAGGAACCTACACCGATTCCCGATCCTCCCACGGAAGTCGCGCGGGCTGTTGAGGAAGTGCGGGGGCAGGTTCAACTGGCGGTCACCCACTGCGCGGCTTTGCGAAGGGATACCCAGCCCGCGGAAAACGGGAAGCTCTTCGTGAACTTGACGCTCACCAGCACAGGCGGAAAGGCCATGCCCAGAAGCGTTGGGGTTACGCCGAGCAGCCCTGCCCTTGCTGAGGAGAGAGACTTCGTCGACTGTGTCAAGCAGGGAGTGAGTGGCCTCGCGGTGGACGTGCAGAAAGGGAATCTCTTCGATCAGCCAGTGAGCATCACGGTAGCCGTCCCCTGACGGTGTTGTGATATACATCTCAAGAAGCGAATGCGCTCCGTGTATCGCCGCCTGCCGCTTGCGTGTGCCGCTCTCCTTGTCACGGGGGCGTGCGAGCAGGTTTCGGCCCGCCGGAAAATCCAGGAAGGCAACAAGGCCTATCAGGCCGGGAAATACGAGCATGCCGTGACCAGCTTCGAGGCTGGCCTCCGCTTGCGCCCAGATCTCGCCATGGGCTGGTATAACTTGGGCCTCGCGCACTTGGCTCTGTTCGCGCCTGGGCTAAAGGGCGACGAGAACGAGAAGCACGCCCAATGTGCAATAGAGGCATTTCGCAGGTACTTGGAGCGCGTGCCCGAGGATATGAAGGCGCGGGACTACCTTCTTTCTACCTATATTGACTCGGGTCACCACGAGGGTGCGCTCGAGTACTTCCAGGATCGCCTCAAGAAGGACCCGAGCGACATCGAGGCCATTGCCCAGTTGGCACAGGTCAACGCTCAGGCGGGGAACTTCGAAGAGGCCATCCGATGGCACCGAGTAAGGATCGACAAGGAGACGACAAGCGACGCCAAGGCAGACACGTGGTACTCGATCGGCGTGCTCGGCTGGCGGAGGCTCAACAAGCACCCCGAGGTGGCTGGGGGTGAGCGCGCGCGCATTGCCGACGAGGGTATCGAGGCGCTCAAGCAAGCTGACGGGCTACGTGGCATCCACAAGCCGACGTTGGTCTACTTGAACCTGCTCTTCCGCGAGCGCGCTCTCGCCCACGACAACTCGCTTGCCCGCGCCGTGGATCTCGCGACGGCGCAGGTCTACTTCAAGCAAGCCAATGAGCTTTCGCCGCCAGCCGCTAAGGGGGCGTTGGCTCCCAAAAAACCGTAGGGGCCATGTTCGCTGATGTTCGATAGATACGTAGCCGCCAAGAAGGAGAAGCCCCGCAAGTGGGTCGGCGTGACCATTAGCGTCTCCTTGGCTGCGCACGTGGTCCTTGGAATCGGGCTGGTCATTCATTCCTTTTGGAAGATCGAGAAACTCGAGCCGCGTTACGTGCCGGTGTCCTTCGTGTCGGCGGCAGCGCTGCCGCCACCGCCGCCACCTCCACCACCGCCGCCGCCACCCAAGAAATCGGCTGGCAAGACCGAGGTGAAAAAGGTCCAGCCCACGGAGATCGTGCAGCCGCCCAAGGACCCACCGCCCGAGAAGTCGCCCGAAGAGTCGCAGGAAGACGAAGGGGTCGAAGGTGGCGTCGAGGGGGGGCAGGAGGGAGGCGTCGTGGGTGGCGTGGTCGGTGGAGTCGAAGGGGGCGTCCTAGACGGACCGCCGCCACCACCGCCGCCACCGCCGCCGCCCCAGCCGCCGGTGTTCTTGCCGCAAGCGGCCACCGAGGCCCTGCGGATTTCCGGGAACAAGGAGATCTCGCTTCCGGTCTCCGTGCGCCAGGTGCTCGGCGGACAGGGTATTGCCCAGCTCGTCGTAGCCATTAGGCTCTGCTTGGATGTGGGGGGGATTCCGTCCGCGATAACGTTCAAGACAGCCTCGGGATTTCCGGAGCTCGACCAGAAGATTCAGGGAGAAGTGCGGAATTGGCGATACCGGCCCCACATGGTGAACGGCAAGCCTACGCCAATTTGCACGTTC
Source organism: Deltaproteobacteria bacterium (assembly GCA_016210055.1). Taxonomy (GTDB): domain Bacteria; phylum Myxococcota_A; class Polyangia; order Haliangiales; family SHYZ01; genus JACQUZ01. The sequence continues at coordinate 68,346 of JACQUZ010000041.1, forward strand.
GTGACGTTTCAATACCGGCTCAAGTAACGGCAAGACGGAGAAAGAGAAGGAGACATGGAAGGCTTCAGCGTCGTCGAGATGTGGACATCCATGGGGCTATTGGCCAAGGCAACCGTTGTCTTCATGGCCTTCATGTCCCTGTATTCGATCGGCGTCATTTTCGAGCGCTTGATCACTTACTCCACGGGCTCGAAGCAGTCCTACCAGTTCGTGCTTGCGCTTAGGGAGCACATGCAGAAGCGCAAGTTGAACGACGCCATCAAGTCGGCTGAATCCCATGGCAAGAGCCCGATCGCGAAGGTCGTGCATGCGGGGCTGGTGGAGTACGTGACCGGGATGGAGGCCCTCAAGAAACACGGGCGCGATCAGGAACTCGGTGAGTTTGACCTGGTTGACGCCGTCAACCGTGCCCTCGAACGGGTCAAGGAGCGGGAGACCGCGAATCTTAGGCGTGGTCTCGGTGGACTCGCGACGATCGCCTCCGCAGCGCCGTTCGTGGGCCTCTTTGGCACCGTTGTCGGAATCATCAATGCCTTCAAGAAGCTCTCTGGCGGTGGCGGGCTCGATGTCGTCGGTCCCGGCATTGCCGAGGCCCTCGTGTCCACGGCATTTGGCCTCTTGGTCGCCATTCCTGCGGCCATGTTGTTCAACTACTTCACCGGGCGCGTCGAGTTCTTCGTCGTCGACATGAACGACGTTTCGTCCGAGTTCGTGGATTACGTGCTCAAGGAGGGGAGGGGGAAGTGATGACGGGAAAGCGGCGGCATAGGACGCCGCTCGTCCATCAGTCCAAGAAGGTCTTGGACGACGTGCGGAATGAGATCAACGTTACCCCGCTCGTGGACGTGTGCCTGGTGCTCCTCATCATCTTCATGGTCGTCACCCCGCTCCTCGGGCGCGGCATGGACGTCCAACTTCCAAAGACCCGCCACCATAACGAAAAACGGGACAGCGGCGAGCAACCCGTCGTTTCATTGGTCCGAGATGGCGCCCGGGTGCGGCCGTACTTTGATCGCGATCCGCTCCCCGACATGGAGGCCCTGAAGAAACGGGTTCAGGAGGAGCTGCGTCGCAAGCCAGGGCAGCGCATCTTTGTCAAGGCCGACGCGGACCTCACCTTCGGCAGGGTATACCCGGCGCTGATCGCGATCCACGAAGCTGGCAGCCCCGGTGTCGAGCTGGGCACCGCGGAGCAAAAGGACAAGTAGCATGGGCTTCCACGTAGGCGGCGGCTCCAAAGGGGTGAAGAGCGAGATCAACGTGACACCCTTGGTGGACGTCGTCCTGGTGCTCCTCATCATTTTCTTGATCACCATGCCAATTCTCATGCGGGACATCAGCATCGATGTGCCCAAGAAATCCGAGGAACCCGCACCGCCAGAAATGGCCCTCGAGCAGGTCGTCATCGAATGGAAGGCGGATGGCCGGATGCTCCTCAATGGAGACGAAATCCGCCGCACGGACTTGGCATTCAAGCTGAGAGAAAAGCTCGAGCACAGGCGAGAAAAGGTCGTCTTCGTGGACTTCGACGACACCGTCCGTTACGGCGACGCAGTCTCGGTGATGGACACCGTCAAGGGTGCTGGGGCCACCACCGTAGCCCTCAAGATGAAGGACGAGGGGCCGGTCGGAGCGGGCAGCCAAGCGCCTTAGATCCAGGCACTCACTCGAGGACAAAAAGGTTGACACTTCGGTTGCCTGGCGGCTAAAAAACCGGCGAGCGTCTTTTTAGGCTCGCAGCTTGGGTAGTCTTGCACACGCAAGAAAGGAGCTTGTACTGCATGCGGACGTACCTTTTCGGTCAGCACATCCTGAAGGCAAACTGGCGTCTCACGGGAATGGCTCTTCTCGTGGGAGTCACAGGATGCGGTCTTCCCGACAGTGCTACCGAGCTCGACTCGAGTGGCCCGCCGGAAGTGAAGCAGATCTTCATGGAGGAGCAGGATCCCAAGTCAGGCGCGCCGGACTTTGCTTTGGCCTACGGGACCCATCCGAAGCGAACGAAAGATGCCCAGGAAGCCCTAAACAAGGGCTTTAAGCTCGACGATGGGGTCCTCGATCGCGCGCTGCCGCACGTTCTCCATGTTCGCGTGGTGGTGAGCGAGCTCTTGAAGGGGGAGACGATCGAGGGCTTCATGTGCGCCTGCTCGGGGATCAAGGACGGCTGCCCGCAAAAGGGTGGTGTCCCGGTTACCTGGGCGGTCAAAGAAGCAGATTGCCCCGACGCGGCGGAGACCAAGACCATCAACGAAGCGGGCAAGTGGCTCGACGCCAATCTCGACGGCCTTCCCGACGATGCCGTGATGATTCCCGAGCTCGCGCAGGTCACCTGCGGCACCCTGGTCGACTGGAAAAGCGATGCACAGGGTGGTTGGTACAATCCGTCGGGAAATCAGCAGGTGCCGAGCAATCCGAACACGCTCGAGCCTCACTATGGTGGGCTAGGTCCAGCGGTGGTGTTCACGCCGCCGGATCTCCCCACCGGTCAGTCGTGCAAGGTGACCTTCAAGGAAGGCGCAATCACCGACAAGGATGGCGAGAAGCTCGTCATTCCTGCTGTCGACTTCAAGGTTGCACCACTCACCCTCATGGCAAAAGACCCGGGCGCCTACGACCCGGAGGATCCTCTCACCCAGGTGAAGGAGGTGGAGGCGATCACGCTTTCCTTTAATACGCCAATCGACTCCAAGACCATCGCGGGAGTGACGGTCAAGGAAGTCGGAACGAGCACCGAGATCCCCGGGGAAGCTGCCGCAGTCGAGGGAGATAACCTTTCGGTGGCGTGGACCCCGACCGACGCTGCATCCCTCCAGGCGGGCAAGGAATACAAGGTGACCGTCGGGACAGCGATCAAGGACGTGTTCGGGTTCGGCCTTCCCGCTGAATACGAGTACACGTTCAAGATCAAGGCGAGCCAGTAGCAACCGGCGTTGCGAGGAGACTTAGACATGCGAAAGCCAAGTGTTGCCTTTCTAGCCGGTGTGTTGGGCCTTGCCGCGTGGTTGGGCGCAAGCGTCGTCCACGCACAGTCCGCCACCACTGGCGCAATCCAGGGGACGGTTACGGATGATTCGACCGGGCAGAAGCTTGCGGGAGTCACCGTTGTCGTAACCTCCCCGTCGCTGCAGGGAACGCAGGAGGAAGTCTCGGATTCGACAGGGCAGTACTACATTGCCAACCTGCCTCCGGGAACCTACGAGGTTACCTTCTATTACTCAGAGATCACGGTGCGCCGTCAGAACATCGGCGTAAGCATCGGCAAGGTAACGCCGGTACACGTGCACCTCGAGACATCGAGGGCAGCGGGCGAGGTCATTACGATCGTTGAGAAGGCGCCTTCAATCGACATCGGGTCGACAAAGCAGGGCGTTACGATCGACCAAGAGTACACGAAGAATATCCCGGTGTCGGGACGTACCTTCGCTGACGTGCTCGGCGCCGCGGCAGGTTCGTCGGGCGACTTCCGAGGCGGAACAACGTTCTCAGGCTCGACTTCGCTCGAGAACAGCTACGTCATCGACGGCCTAAACACCACAAGCCTTACCTACGGAGAGGTCGGCACCGGCCTGCTCACCAATTTTATCCAGGAGATCGAGGTCATCACCGGTGGCTACGACGCAGAGTTTGGCCGCTCGACAGGCGGCGTGGCCAACGTGATCACCAAGACCGGGTCAAATGAGTTCCACGGTTCCGCCTGGGCAAATGTGAAGCCGGTTGCGCTGAGCGCGAAGAAGCAGTTCATCAAGGAAGCCGGCTCGGCCATCAACAAGGAATATTTCGCCGCCTACGACATGGATTTCGGGTTCGATCTCGGCGGCCCCATTATCAAGGACAAGCTCTGGTTCTACGTGGGATACGCGCCGATTTTCCAAAAGGATACGGCCGTCCGCAAGGTGTCCATGATGGTGGACCGAGAGAACAACGACAACGATTACTCGGCGAACCCCGACCCGGATTCCAATCCAGCGACCAACCGCAAGGTTGGCTGCGAGCTCGCCGGTACCTGCGAATCCGACGGCAGGCCAGACGTCATTGACCCGATAACGGGCGAGGCGAAGTTCGAGGAAATCGACCGCAAGGATCTCGATTACACGCGGATCGGCCATCAAATCATGAGCAAGATCAACTTCGCCGTGAACCCGCAGAACCAGGGGAATATTGGCCTGTTCCTCCACCCGGAGAGCGGCAACATGCCGCCGCCTACCATGGGGGTCGAAGTGAGCGGCACCCGGGCCGCGACGATCACCGATTACAAGGACTTCACCTCAGACCTTACGGCGAAGTGGACGTCCAAGGCATTGGAGAACAAGCTCCAGTTCGATTTCACGCTCGGCTGGCATCGGTTCAAGACGGACGAAGAACCCTATCTCGACAAGGTAGCGCTTCCCGGCAATACGTCCGCGTCGAACAACGACACGCCCCGCATCAACGCCTTCAATCGCGGTGATTACCTCACTCTTGGGAACGTGGGTCGGTACGGCAACGAGGAAAGCGCCACCGTGCTGCAGTTCTGCACCGACCGGGAAGACGACCCAACCATTGCAGATCCGTTCCCCGGCATCCAGAACTGCCCGGTGACCTCCTACCGCTTGGGTGGCAGAGGATTCCTCGAAGACAACATCGAGAATCGCTATGTCGCTGGCGCGGTGATCACCAATCGTCAGAAGCTCGCAGGCCACCATGAGTTCAAGTTCGGTGGCGACCTCGAGCTCAACTCGCTCGAGTCGGTGCGCATGTACACGGGCGGCAAGTACACCGAGGTCGACGCCGCTACCGGCAAGCTCTACAGCTTTGTCACTCCGACCGACCAGGGAACGGGCATCTGCGCCTATGTCGATGAAGACGGCGACGGCGTTCGCGAAACGCCCGTCAAGTGCAATTTCTTGGATGAGCTTTCAGCAGCGGGTGCAACGATCAACTATGCGGCTTTTGTTCAGGACAAGTGGCAGATCCTCCCCAACTTGACGGTGAAGGCGGGACTGCGTTGGGAGCAGCAGGTCGTCAAGAATTCCGACATCGTCGAGGAGGCGACGGGCAAAGAGGACGCCATGAACCTCAAGAACCTCATTTCGCCGCGCGTGGGCGTCCTCTACGACTGGACGAAGGAGGGGCGGTCGAGGATTTATGCGAACTATGGACGGTTCTACGAGTCCGTGCCCATGGACATCAACAACCGAGCCTTCGGTGGCGAATCCCAGAACGTAGTCACCTACGGCTGGGATAAGAAACAATGCGGCGGCCCGGTGATGGATGACAGCGGCAAGATAAGCGTGCTTCCGGGCAATCCGGCGAGCTGTCCAGCTGAGCTCCCTGCGGGCAAGGGCGCGACCAACTTTGGCGGATCAGGGACCGAGGTCGCTCCTGGCATTGGCTCGCAGTTCCTCGACGAGGTCGTGCTCGGCCTGGAATACGAAGTTCTCGCCGACCTGAACCTCGGCGTGTCGTACCAGAATCGGCGACTCGGTCGGGTTATCGAGGACGTGTCGCCCGACGGCGCGCACACGTACCTCATCGCCAATCCGGGTGAGTTCGACGAGGGTGAAGAGGCTGCCCTCGAGTCCAAGCTCGCCGCGGCCACCGACCCCAAGGAGCAGGCGAGCCTGCGCAACCGGCTGATTCTCCTCCGCGGCTTGCGCGAGTTCGACAAGCCGAGCCGCATTTACAACGCGATCCAGTTCACTGCGAAGAAGCGCTTCTCCGAGAATTTCTTCGTTCAGGCCTCCTACACCTATTCGCGAACCAAGGGCAACTACGAGGGACTTCTCAACTCGGACAATCGCCAGGTGGACCCGAACATCTCGTCCGCCTACGACCTCGTGGAGCTCCTTCCAAACCGTGCCGGCGACCTGGCCCAGGATCGTCCGCATCTCTTCAAGCTGGACGGCTACTACCGGTTCGACCTGAAAGAAGCGGGGTTGGTCACGCTCGGAACGCGGCTCCGTGCGCAGTCGGGGCGCCCCTTGACCTATCTCGGCACGCACCCGCTCTATGGGGCCGAGGAATCCTACATCCTGCCCCGCGGGTTGGCAGGCCGCACGCCAATGCACACCTCGGCTGACTTGCACTTGGCCTATGGACGTGGGCTCAGCAAGGACATGAAGCTCGAGGTCTTCATGGACCTGTTCAACCTGTTTAATCGGCAGACGGCGAGCAGCCAGGACCAGGAGTACACCCAGGACAGCGTGGCGCCCGTGGTCGGTGGCACCATCGATGACCTGAAGTACCTCAAGCGCCTGGACGACGAGACCATGTCGGAGTCGGGCGGCACGGCCCGCAAGCTGGCGAACTTCAGCAACCCCACGCAGAGGTTTGCTCCGTTCGGCGCCCGCTTGGGCCTCGCCCTGACGTTCTAGGTCGTCCGGGCGTTCCCGCTAGCCCACTCTCTTCATTCTCTCTTCTCACCTAGGCTATCCTCGGCATTGCATCCCAGGGCCCTTCGGTTCTAGGATGCGAGCCGCTTGCGATAGAGGAGCCGAAGGTGAGCCTAAAGCGTTCAAACACATCAATTGGGGGAATGCCGCGCCAACCAGACGCGTCCTCGGCCAAGATCGATCGCCAGGACCTCTGGGATGAGCTGCAAGAGCGTGCCTCGAGCAACGAGCCTTTCACACCTCAAGACATCGCCCTGGCCATGGGCTCGCCGGAGCCCGCAGTCGCCAAGGCGCTGCTCACCCTGGCGTATGAGCGATTGCTCGAAAAGGTGGAGGCCGGACGTTATCGTGCCGGTAGCCTAGCCTCGGCCAGCCAGGCCGATTTCAACAAGGCGCTGGCCGCACGGATTGATCCCAAGCGGCAGCAGGCAGAGACCGAAATCGAGCGCTTGAAGAAGAACAACGACGAAATGCGCCGTCGCCTGCTGGAGGCGGTGGCCGACCGCGACCGCTTCATGGCGCTCCTGAAAAAGCATGGTATCGATCCGGCCGAGGTACCTTAGCGGTCCTCGGGCCTTTTAGGACGTTCCCCTCTTGCAGCACGCCCTGTCAGATCTCAATCTCGAGCAGCGCGCCGCGGTCCTGCATGGCGATGGGCCTATCCTCGTCTTGGCGGGCGCCGGCAGCGGCAAGACCCGCGTTATCACGCATCGGATCGCACGCCTCATCGACGACGGTGCGTCTCCCCGCGAGCTCTTGGCGGTAACTTTCACCAACAAGGCCGCCGGGGAGATGCGTGAGCGGCTGATCCAGCTCGTCGGGGACCGGGCGTGGGAGATGTGGATCGGTACGTTCCACTCGACGTGCGCCCGCCTCTTGCGCCAACACGCCGAGCACGCGGGTCTCTCGCGCGATTTCACGATTTTCGACGACGATGACCAGAAGCGGGTTGTCACGCAGCTCCTCAAGGAGCTGAACGTGTCCGATCGCATCACTCCGCGGGGCGTGCTCGCCCGCATTGATCGGGCGAAGAACGCCGGCGAGGATCTCACGCGCTTGCCTGCTCGGGACTACGTGGACGACGTCGCGAGGCGAGTCTACCCCCTGTACACGGCCCGTCTCGCGCGGGAGAACGCGGTCGACTTTAACGACCTTCTACTCAAGGTCCTCCGGCTCCTGGAACTGCCAGGGCTCGGCGAGTCGCTTTCCCGGCGCTTTTCCCATGTCCTCGTTGACGAGTTCCAAGACACGAACCGCGTGCAATACCGCCTCGTGCGGCACCTTGCGCGCGGCACCAGCAACCTCTGCGTCGTGGGGGACGACGACCAGTCCATCTACAGCTGGCGGGGGGCGGAGCCGAGGAACTTGCTCGAGTTCGATCGGGATTTCCCCTCGGCAAGGGTCATCAAGCTCGAGCGCAACTACCGCTCGAGCGGCCACGTCCTTGCCGCGGCCAATGCGGTCATCGCCAAGAATCCTTGTCGTCACGACAAGGCCCTGTGGACCGATCGGGATGCAGGAGAGCCGATCCTTCTCGAGGAATGCCACGATGAGCGCGCCGAGGCAGAGTTCGTCGCGAGCGCCATCCAGGGACTTCGTGCCGTCGAGAACCGCACGCATGGCGACATGGCCATCCTGTATCGGACCCACGCCCAGTCGCGCGTCCTCGAGGAATCGCTTAGGGCCGCCCGGATCCCGTATCGCATCATCGGGGGCGTGTCCTTCTTCCAGCGCCGGGAAGTGAAAGACATCACCGAGTACCTGCGGCTCATCGTCAATCCCCACGCCGATACGGCGTTCGAGCGGATTGTCAATGTCCCCACGCGAGGGATCGGCGACACGACCCTCGATCGGATCCGCGGACACGCGGTGACCGGCGGCCTCTCACTCTTGGAAGCGGCGCGAAGCTGTGCGGCTGGGGCTGCCTCGGCCTTGGGGCCGCAGGCACGGCGCAAGGTGGAGTCCTTCGTAGAGCTCATGGACAGCCTCCGCGCCACCGTGTCTTCTCGGGCCCGAGTGTCGGAAATCCTCGCCCAAGTGATCGAGCGCACCGGGTACGCCGAGCGCCTGGAAATCGAAGACAAGATCGACGGTCCCGAGAGGCTGCGCAACCTGCACGAGCTCGTCGCAGCGGCAGCGGCATGCGACGACGAGGCGGGACCCGAAGCGACTCCCGCCGGCTTCCTCGAGAGGGTAGCGCTCGTCGCATCGGCCGATGACAAGGACGGTCGTCAGGGGGACGCCGTGACGCTGATGACGATCCACGCCGCCAAGGGGCTCGAGTTTAGCGTCGTGTTCCTGGCGGGCCTTGAGGAGGGGGTTTTCCCAGCGCTCCGCGGCGACGGTGACCTGGACCATGAACTGCAAGAGGAGCGCCGATTGGCCTACGTGGCGATCACCCGAGCGCGGGATCGACTGGTCTTCTCCCACGCCCGGACGCGGCGCACCTACGACGAGATCCGTCGGAACGAGCCCAGCCGGTTCATATTCGACGTGCCCAAGGAATGCCTGGCGGTACGGGCACGTCCGGCTGCCCGGCGACCTGATCTCGCGGACCGCCGGCACGAGCGACGCAGCATGGACGACGTGGATCAGACCCCTGCCTTCGAGGAGCCCATCTACATCCTCGACGACGAGGGAGAGGATCCCGTGTTCCCACCCGGTGCAAGGGTGCGCCACAAGATCTTTGGCATTGGGCAGGTTCAGGAGGGGAGCGGGCGCGGCCCAGATCGGAAGCTCACCATCCAGTTCCCAGGCCACGGCAAAAAGACCATCGTGGCGCGGTTCGTCGAGAAGGTGTAGGCGCGCTACTTCTTGGCTTGGCTTTTTTGCGAGTCGATGAACTTGATGCGAAGATCGTAAAGCAGGCTCATGATGAGCTTGTCCTCGGCCTCATCGCGGTTCCCGTCGGTCTTCCGTTCGAGCATGGCGATGATGTCGATGGTCTGCTTGGCAAGGGGAAGGTTGATCTCGGGTTTTCCCGTTCCGGGATCGGCCATCTCTCCCAGGTGGATGAGCGCTGATGAGCCCAGGGAGAGCAAGAACGTGGCGAAGTCGATGTCCGGGAGGGCTTGACGCGCCTCGCTGTCGCTCATGGGTGCAGGCTACCACGGTTTTTTCGGAGTTCGACCCGCCGGGCGATGGGCCGAGATTTTTTTTCGTCCACGGGAATGCAAAGGCCAGCTCCGCAAGTTGTACCCTCGGACCCGGCGTGCTAGACCGGGGCGGGGACCAGAGGAACTCATGCAACCAACGTTTGATGTTAAGGCGGTCAATGAGCTCGTCCAGCAGGAAAGCGCATTTGTGGACCGTATCATGGCAGAGGTGGGAAAGGTCATCATCGGCCAGAGGTACATGGTGGAGCGGGTGATCATCGGCCTTCTTACGGGTGGCCACGTTCTTCTTGAAGGAGTGCCCGGCCTCGCAAAGACCCTGACTGTGAAAACGCTCGCCGACACCCTTCATGCCCGCTTCCAGCGCATTCAGTTCACTCCCGACCTGCTCCCGGCGGACATCGTCGGCACGACGATTTACAACATGCAGTCCGGCGAGTTCACGGCCAAGCGTGGCCCAGTATTCGCGAACTTGGTCTTGGCAGACGAGATCAACCGTGCTCCCGCCAAGGTTCAGTCCGCCCTCCTTGAAGCCATGCAGGAGCGCCAGGTCACCATTGGCGACGACACGTATCGCCTCCCTGATCCGTTCCTGGTCATGGCCACGCAGAACCCCATCGAGCAAGAGGGGACGTACGCGCTCCCCGAGGCGCAGCTCGACCGGTTCATGCTCATGATCAAGGTAGGTTACCCGACGAAGACAGAGGAGCGCGAGATCATGGACCGGATGACCTCGCCAGTCCCCGTGAGCGTGACTCGCGTCTCGGGCCTCGAGGAAGTCCTTGCGGCCCGCCGCGTCATCGGCCAGGTCTACATCGACGAAAAAATCCGCGACTACATCGTCAACGTCACCCACGCGACGCGCGAGCCACGCCTGCACGGGCTGTCCGAGCTCGCCGATTTCATCGAATACGGCGCGTCGCCGCGTGCTTCGATATTCTTGAACTTGGCGTCCCGAGCGCATGCCTTCCTGCGCCACCGCGGCTATGTCACCCCTGAGGACGTCAAGGCGGTGGGGCCGGACATCTTGCGCCATCGCATCGTCCTCACCTACGAAGCAGAGGCAGAGGAAATCACGGCCGAGGACATCATTCGCCGGCTGTTCGAGCACGTGGAGGTCCCGTAGGAAATGTCGAAGGGCGAGCGCTCGCAGAGCACCACGAGAGAACTGCTCAAGAAGATCCGCAAGATCGAGATCTATACGAGCAAGCTCGTCAACGACAAGCTCGCCGGCCAGTACCAATCGGTGTTCAAGGGGCGGGGCATGGCATTCTCCGAGGTGCGTCAGTATCAGCCCGGGGACGACGTGCGGATCATTGACTGGAACGTCTCGGCGCGCATGAACGAGCCGTTCGTGAAGCTGTTCGTCGAGGAGCGGGAAATGACGGTCATGCTCCTCGTCGACATGAGCGCGTCCGGTCGTTTCGGCTCCCTGGCCCAGTCGAAGCGGGACCTGGCCGCCGAGGTCGCGGCCCTTGTAGCGTTTTCTGCCATCAAGAACAACGACAGGGTAGGGCTCATCGTGTTCACGGACCGGGTGGAGCTGTTCGTGCCTCCGAAAAAAGGAAAGAAGCACGTCCTCCGCGTCATCAGCGAGATTCTCACCTTCGAGCCCGCATCGCCCCTCACCGACATTCGCGCTGGACTGGAATACCTGGGCAAGATCGCGCGTCGTCGGAGCGTCGCTTTCTTGGTGACCGATTTCCTCGCCGAGGGGTGGGCCCACGCCTTGCGCGTCGCGTCCCGCAAGCATGACCTTATCCCCGTGGTGATCGGCGATCCCATGGAGGAAAAGCTCCCTCGCCTGGGGCTCGTCAACTTCGAGGACTTCGAGACCGGGCAGGTGTTCGAGTTCGATACGAGCGGCGCCGAGTCTCGGCAGCATGCTCAGCTGGTGAAGCGCCGGCGAGAAGAGCGAGAGCAGCTGCTCAAGCGGCTGAAGATCGACTTCGTGAACGTGCGCACCGATCGTCCGTATGTCGATGCGCTCGTCTCCTTCTTCCGCGCGCGCGAAAGGCGCTTGCGGCACTAGGCCATGCTGCTCAAGTCAACGCCCTTTGCTCTTATCCTTGTCTCGCACCTCGTGGCGGGGGCGGTGTCCGCTCAGCGCGCGCCTTCATCTCCAGGGAATTCGGAGGCCCCTGTCGTTACGGCTCGCTCCGAAAAGGGGAAGGCGGAAATCGGGGAACCGTTCCACGTGTTCATTACCGTCCTCCATGGCGCGGAGGCAAGCGTCGCGCTGCCCGCTTCACTCCCTCTTGGCGACGCGCTCGGCGAGCTGGATCGGAAGGAAACAAGCACACCCCTTGCTGACGGGCGCATCAAGAGGACCTTCGATCTGACGATTGTCGGTTACAAAGTAGGGGCGCAGTCGATCCCGCGCATCCCACTCGCCTTGAGCGCCGGGAGCAACGCGCGTGAGATCTATAGCGACGCCTTGGCAATTGAGATCCTGTCGGTGGTGGGGCATGGGAGGGAGGAGCTCAAGCCAATCGCACCCCCGCTTTCGGTGCTGTGGCAGGACTACCACATGGCATGGGTGCTGGGTGCTGTGGTCGGCGGCGGGATTGCGTCGCTTGTGGTTATCCGCTTGGTCCGGAGGCACCTGCGGAAGCGGCGCGCTCGCGCGGCTACAGCGGCCATGGCCGAGGACAGCCGGCCCCCCGAAGAGATCGCCCTCGACAAGCTTCGGGCACTGGCCTCCTCCGGGATCCTCGACGCGGAAGATCGACGACCGATTTACTTCCAGGTCACCGAAGTCGTGCGGGAGTACCTGGGGCGCAGGTTTGGTTTCGATGCGCTAGAGGCCACCACCGCCGAGCTTCTCGAGGCCCTCGACCGAAGAGCCCCGTGGCTTCCGGCCCGCCCTGACATCGGGGCCTGGTTTGAGGCCTGTGATTTCATCAAGTACGCCAAGGTGCCGGCCAGCCGCTTGGAAGCCGAGGACGCGCTGCAAGAGGCCATGGCACTCGTCGAGGCGACACGCCCGCGTCTTGCGACGGAGATGCCCGAGGTCGCGTCCGATTCCCACCTCCCTCCTTCAGCCGAGGTAGTCGGGCATGGGGGATAGGCTCAAGCGCCTCGCAGTGGCCCTCTTGCCCTTTGGACTTGTCCTGCTCGTGGGCTGGGCGGCGTGGCTCCATGTCGAGGACAAGCTCGATGCCCAGCGGAGTGGGAGCGAGCTCGTGTTCCATCGTCCGTGGGCATTGGCCCTTGTCCTTACGTGCGTTCTCCTCGCATGGGTGTCTTTTGTCCTGCATTCCCGTCGATCGGCTACGTTCTCGTTCTCCCGGGTGGCGGACCTGCGCTGGTCCAGGAGAGGGGTCGTTTCCTGGTTGTCCTCGTTGCCGCGCGTGCTTCGCTTGGTCGCTATCGGGCTCATTGCCGTGGCGCTCGCACGCCCGCAGGCGTTCAAGCGCCAGGAGATCGAGGTCGAGGGGATCGACATCATGCTCGTCCTGGACCTCTCGCGTTCCATGGAGGAGCGGGACCTCTTGCGCGATAGGCTCGATGCGGCACAGCGCACCATCAGGAAGTTCCTCATCGGGCGCAAAAACGATCGCGTGGGCTTGGTCGTGTTCGCCAAGGAGGCGATGCTGCAGTGCCCCCTCACGCTGGACTACTCGGCGCTCGACCACCTCGTCGCCGACTTGGCGATCGGCGACATCGAACCCATGGGGACCGCGATCGGTGACGGCTTGGGGGTAGCGCTGGCATCCTTTCGGCGATCGGACGCCAAGTCGAAGGTGATTATCCTTCTCACCGACGGGGATTCGAACGTGATCAACGAGATGGATCCCGACGAGGCAACCCGCATCGCCAAGGACATGAATGTTCGCGTCTTCACTGTGCTCATGGGCCGGGAGGCTGGGACCGGATCGTCCCTGCCGCCGATGGACCTGTTTGGCCGCCAGCCCTACGCGGTCAATCCGCAGCTGCTCAAGCGAATGGCCGCCGAGACCAACGGCAAGTATTTCCACGCGGGCGATTCGAGCTCGCTCGATCGTGGGTTCGAAGAGGTACGATCCACCCTGGAGCTCAGCAAGCGGAAGGAAATTGGCAAGGTATACAGCGAGCTGTTTCCAGTCCTGGTTCAGCCGGCGCTCGCACTTCTCCTCCTCGAAGTGCTCCTCACCCTCACTCGATTCCGGAGATTTCCATGACCGGCGTGCGGTGGGCTGAGACGAATTACCTCTACGTCGCTGGTGCGATCCTGGTCATCCTCGTCATTGCGCTTGCCCTCGATTTCACTTGGCGCAAGCGGGTGCTGGAACGGATTGGGCACGCTCCACAGCTCCTGCGCATGGCCCAGTCAGTATCTCCTGGGCGACGCGGCATGAAGGTGTTCTTGACGGTCTTGGGGATTTCGCTCGTGACGCTGGTGCTTGCGCGCCCACAGGTGGAAGGTGCATCCAAGTGGCGGCAGCGCGGGATCGACGTGGCCGTCGTGATCGACTTTTCCAAGTCAATGCTTGCCAAGGACGTCTATCCGAGCCGAATCGAGCACGCCAAGCTCGAAGCCGAGGCGATCATCGACGCCTTGGGTGGGGACAGGGTCTCTGTGGTCGCATTTGCAGGAGGTTCAGCCCACTATCCCCTGACTACCGACTATGAGGCCGCCAAGCTCCTTTTTCGCGGGCTCTCACCGCTGGACATGGCCCCAGGAAGCGATCTGGGGGATGCAGTGCTCACCGCTCGGTGCATGCTCCAGCTACGCGGTCAGGACGGCGCTTGCGCGCGGCGAGGGGGAAGGGGCAGAGGAGGGGATCCGCTCGACGAGCGCGAAGCGCGGCGCTTTCGCGGCCGCCGTCAAGAAAGCGTCGAGGTGAACGAGCGCGCGCGCGCCATCGTTATCTTGACGGATGGGGAAGACACGGAGGGTGGCGCGCGGACTGAGGTCGAGCGGGCGGTGAGTCTCGGAATTCAGGTCTATGTCGTGGGGATTGGGACCAAAACCGGAGACAGGATTCCTCAATTCGACGAGCGGGGGAACGAGGTCGGATGGACGCTTACTCCAGACGGACGCTCCTACTACACGACCCGTCTCGATGAAGGAGCCCTAAAGGGGTTGGCACAGGCCGGGGGTGGCGAAGACCGCTATTTTCGGGATGATCCCAAGAGGATCGGGCTCCAGGGCTTGGTCAAGGCCCTTTCGATGCTAAAGGAAGGTGATCTGGAGCAGCGGATCATCAAGCAGTTCGGCGAGGCATATCAATGGCTGCTTTTTCCCGCATTCTTGGTGCTGGTGATCGAGGCCTGCCTGGCAGACAGAAAGCCCGAGCGCGGGCAGAAGGCGCGCGCATGAGGGGACTCCCGTGGGTCCTTCTTCTTCTGGCACTGGGTGCGTGGGATCTTTTCCAGTCCCCGCACCCCCAGGTCGAGAGAGGGAATGATCGCTTCAAGGACGGGCATTACGACGAGGCCATCGCGGCCTTCCGCGAGGCCCTTGGGGACCTTCCAAGCGAGCTGGGAGTGCACTTCAACTTGGGCACCGCCTTGTATCAGAAAGCCCTCCACACGCCAGAGGGGCCCGATAGGGATTCGCTCTTGGCCCAAGCGCAGAAGGAGTTCCAACTGGCCGGGGGCGCGAGCGAAAAGAGCCCGCGCGCACAGGCCCACTACAACCGGGGGAACACCCTATTCCAACGAGGGAAGTTCGACGAGTCCATCCAGGCGTACAAGCAGGCAATCCGATTGGACCCGACCAATCGTGATGCGCGCCATAACCTAGAGCTCGCATTGCGGAGGCAGCAGCAACAGCAGCAGCAGCAACAGCAGCAGCAACAGCAGCAGCAGCAGCAACAGCAGCAACAGCAGCAACAGCAGCAACAGCAGCAACAGCAGCAACAGCAGCGGCAGCAGCAACAGCAGCAGCAGCAGCAACAGCAGCAACAGCAACAGCAACAACAGCAACAACAGCAACAACAGCAACAACAGCAGGAAAAAGGTGACCAAGAAACCAAGGCGTCCTCGAAGGAGCAGCCGCAGGAGCAGGAGAAGTCCAACGAGAGCCAGCAATCAGCGTCGAAAAGCGATCCTGCTACGGAGCAGCCCATCAGGCCAGAGGGGCAGCGGCCAGAGGCATCCCAGCATAGCGATGCCGATCGCAAGCTCGACGCGCTCGAGCGGCGCTCAAAGGATCTCCGCATCCAGGGCCATCGCCGGCGCGTCGTCGATCAGCGTCGCGGGCGGCCAGTCAGGGATTGGTGAGGCTCTTGATGATCATGCATTCGAGTCTAGAGACCAGGATGCGGTACCGAGGAGTCAAAGGGGCCGTGACGCCACGCGCTTGGGCTATCGGCATGGTCCTTTGGGCGATAAGCCTTGTGGCTGTTCAAGGCTCGGCCCTTGGACAGCTGACCGAGCTTACGCTCAAGGTTTCGCCGACCATGGGAACGATGAATGAAGATTTCATTGCGACCGTCCAGGTCACCATCGAGGGAGTAAACGGAATCGACCGCTTTATCCCTCCCGATTTTGGCGACTTCATGGTCGCCGACCAGAGGACACAGCAGTCGACTCAGTGGTCCTACGATCCCGCTCGTGGCCAGCTCATCAGGAACGTGGAAGTAAGGCGGTTTCGGCTAAAGCCGCTGCGCACTGGGAAGATACGGATCGGCCCCGCGAAGGTACGACTCGGAGGTAGAGAGTACGAATCGAGTGGGGCGGTCGTCGAGGTCCTCTCCGCCGGTCATTCCGGGCAGGCACCGCTCTCGGGCGTGGCGCCCCCGACCCCAACCCCTTCACCACAAGCTGGACCCGCGGCGCCGGGATACGTGCCTCCAGATGATGCATTAGGACCGACGTTCCTGCACGCGGTCGTCGACAGGGAGAAGGTCTACCTAGGGGAACAGGTCACGGTCACATGGTTGGTCTACACCCGCTCCGACATCCTCAAATTCGAACCTCGGATCCCCAAGCTCGATGGCTTCTGGGTCGAAACGCTCTATGAGCCCAAGAGCTTCATGTATCGCGAGGAGATGGTCGGCGGGCGTGCCTACGCCGTGGCTACGGTCTCCAAGCGTGCCTTGTTCCCCACCCGGCATGGAAAGCTGACCATTCCGTCTTTCGAGGCCGATGTGTCGACGCTTTCTACGTCGTTCGCCGTGCCCCTGCGCTTGCGAAGCGAGGAGATCGCTCTCGATGTGGAGCCGCTTCCGGCAGGGGCGCCGGCCGGATTCGACCAAGCCTACGTGGGGTCCTTCGCGGCAGAAGCGTCTGTCGACCGAAGTGCCCTTCCCGCCGGTGAGTCGCTCACTCTCACGTTGACCGTCAGAGGTGCTGGCGCTATTCGGCGAGCCAAGATCCCAGGGCTCGTTCTGAACGATTTCAAGGTGTATCCACCTCGCGATTTCGAAGAGCGGTTGGATTCCTCGTCGGACATGATCCGGGGCGAGAGGCGCTATCTTTACCTCCTTACGCCCACGAAGGGCGGGAAGCTCACGCTTGGTCCGATCGAGATCCCGTACTTCGACCCGAGCAGCGGGAAATATGACTTGGCTCGAGCCGACGCGCTGACCATCGAGGTGACCGGTGATCCCGTCGCCCTGGCGGGCCAGGGGGCGAACGCTGGTGCGGAGAACCTCATCGTGCGCGAGATTCGTCCCCTTCGAGAGTCCACCTCCTCGTTGCTCCGCACGGTGGCCCACTACTACCAATTCCGCACGTTTCGCTACGTGCTGGCAGGGCCTCCGCTCTTGTACCTGCTCATCGTGATCGTCGACCGCCTGAGAGAGCACCTCCAGCGTGAAACACCTCGGGCACGTCTTCGCCGCGCGCGTGGGCGTGCGCGCAAGCGGCTCCGGGCAGCGGAACAACACGTCAAGGCCGGACGCGCAGGGAAGTTCTTTGGGGAGATCGCGCGGGTGCTCACCGAGAACATCGAGGAGCGGGCTGGCGAGCCGGTGGCAGCCATGACCCGCGAGCAGCTTCGTGCATGCCTCGTGGGTAGTGGGTTTCCCGAGAGCCTCGTCGAGGAGCTCGTGAAGGAGCTCGAGAACTGCGATTTCGCGCGGTTTGCGCCGTCGGCGTCCGGGCCGGGGGAAATGCGCGCGGCGTTGCGCCGGGTACGTCTCTTGTTGGGGGCGATCGAGAAGGTGAAGCCGGCCAGCCTGTCCAAAAAAGCGCGGGAGGCCGCGGCATGAAGACGATTCGACCATGGATCGTGTTGGCAATCGTTTTCGCCGCCGCAGAAGCTCACGCGTCTGGTGACTTGTTCGTAGACGCCGCCAATGACTACGCTGCCCAGCGTTACCACGACGCCGTTGACAAGTACGAGGAGCTCCTCCTCGACGGGCATCGGCACGCAGACGTGTTCTACAACCTCGGGAACGCGTACTTCCGGGTCGGCAAGATCGGCCGGGCAATCCTGAACTACGAGCGGGCGCTGCGCATGTCGCCTGGCGCCGACGACGCGCTTTACAACCTTGAGGTCGCCCGCGACGTGGCGGCGTCCCGCTTCGGCCGCGACACGCTGGCCGGTATCGAGACAGACCCGCTCTGGATGCGCGCCGTGAACTGGCAACCTCTGGGGACACTGGCATGGGCGTTTCTTGCGCTCGACGTGATTTTCTTCTCGGTGCTCATCGCGGTGCGGTTCTTGCCGACCGGGTTCCTCCGCACTGGCCTGGTCACATCGCAGGTCTTTATCGGGCTTGCCGGTGCCTTGGTCGGGCTGCTGTTGGCGGGCCAGCTCTATTTCCTGCGGCACGTCAAGATGAGCGTGGTGGTGGCCGACGAGGTGATCATGCGTGAGGGCCCTGATCCGACACGACGGGAAATGCCAAAGCTCCACGCGGGACACCGCCTTGTCATCCTGCGTGAGAGCCAAGGCTGGGTTCGCGTCAGGCTCGCCAATCGAGTGGAAGGATGGGTCCCCAAGGACACGGTTGACGTCATCTGACGTGGTAGACTGCGCTACCAATGGAGCGCGCTCGGCTTATCGTCATTGACGACGACCCGACGTTTGCCGAGATAGCTTGTCGGCAGCTGCGCGACTTGTCAGTCGACGTGGTTGTCGCACAAAGCGGGCCCGAGGGGATCGCCGAGGTGCGCCGCGCGCAGGCCGAAGGCACTCCGTTCGACGCGGTCCTCCTCGATTTCTACATGCCAGGCATGAACGGCACCCAGGTCATCCAGGCCCTCCACGCGTTGGAGCGGGACATGCGCGTGATCCTGACTTCTGGCCACGCCCCTGCCGAGGTCGCTGTTGAAGCCATGCGCCACGGCGCCTTCGATTTCATCGGCAAGCCCGTAACCGGCCCCGATCTTCGGATGCGCGTGGAGCGGGCGCTCCGAGAGAGCCGAGCTGCGCTTCGGCAGGCACGGACAGCGCCGTCCAGTGGGCAAGAGCAACGTCGGCCGAGGAAGAGCGACGTTATCATTGGGGGCTCCGCGTGGACCAAGGAGATCTACGAGCGCATCTCCATGGTGGCGCCGACCGACGTCACAGTAGCCGTCTACGGGGAGAGCGGGACCGGAAAGGAGCTGGTAGCCCGGACGATCCACCACCTCTCCCCGCGTTACGAGCGCCAGTTCGTCGTGGTGAATTGCGGCGCGATCCCCGAATCACTTCTTGAGGACGAGCTGTTTGGCCACGTGAAGGGCGCGTTTACCGACGCGTCAAAGGACCGAGAGGGGCTCCTCGCTTCTGCGAACGGCGGTACGCTGTTCCTCGACGAGATCGGAGAGATGCCTCCGAGCCTCCAGGTCAAGCTCCTTCGCGTCCTTCAATCACAGGAGTTCCGACGGATTGGCGAGGACCGGGATATCCAGGTAGACGTGCGCGTGATCACGGCGACAAACCGGGACCTGGAGAAGGCGGTGCAATCGGGCGCGTTCCGCCAGGATCTTTACTACCGCATCAACGTGTTCCCACTCACGCTGCCGCCGCTCCGAGAGCGAAAGGAAGACATCCCGCTCCTGGCGCACCATTTCTTGCTCAAGCACCGAGTGAAAGTCGGTAAGAAGGTCGAGGGATTCACTCCAGCCGCCATGGACAAGCTCGCCGCGTATCACTGGCCTGGGAACGTGCGGGAGCTCGAGAACAAGGTGCACCATGCGCTCGTGCTGGCACAGGACACGCAGATTGGTCCAGAGGACATCCCACTCGAGCTCTCTGGACCTTCGCGCGTGCCGGTCATCGATGTCGCGCGCCCGTTCCGGGATCTCAAGCGTGAGATGGTCGAGTGCTTTGAGCGCGACTATACCCGCGAGCTCCTGCGGCGGCACCGCGGCAACCTCGCGGCCGCAGCTCGTCAGGCGAGGATGGATCGCAAGAACCTCTGGTCCCTCGTCAAGAAATACCGCATCGACCTCGCCATTTTTCGTCGAGGCTAGGCGGCCGTGGCAATATCGCCGCGCTGCGTGGTTGTCATACCGCTAGGCTGAATGGTAAGCTGCCGTACAATAACCGAGTGAACGAGTTGAAATGACGCACGATGTATCTTTTGTAATGAGGATCGTGGTGCTTTCGCCCCGCTGCGTGGATCCGTGCTTTGTGAGTTCTGTCACACCGGTGAGCGCTTATTGTTGATTTGATTCATGTTTTCGCTCGGGAGGAACTTCTTTTTTCAGTGGGCATGGCGGTTGCTATTCGCTCGACCCAGCATGCTGACGCAGCCGAAGTACCGAGCAGCGCAAGGTTTTTTTGCCTCCATCCTCTGTACGGTGGTGGCGCTTTGTTCCTGCACAGAGGCCACACGGGATACTGGTGATCAAGAAGTGAGCCTGCGCCAGGCGCTCACTTCCAGCGCGGCACGGACACCTCTTGGCCTCGATGGCAAGCCACTCGTCATGCGTGCTTCCGGCATCGCCGTTGCCGATGAGCTCTTGGTCCGTTTCGGCCCCGGCGTCGAGAATGATGATGCCTTGGAGTCGGTGCGCGCGGTCTCAGGGCTTTTCGCCGGGCAAGCGCCACTTAGCGGCTATCATGTCGTGCGCTTCTCCTCTCCTCGGGAAGCAGCCGTAGCGCGGGACGCGTTACGCGACGACCCGCGGATCGTGGATGTTGCTTACAACCATGTCTTCACAGGGAGTGCGCGTGGATCGGAAGTAGACGCCACGCTGGCACCGTTGCAGTGGAACCTACACGCCATGACGCTGGATCCCAACTGCAAGCGCCCTCGCGCCGACGGGGTGACCATCGCCATCCTCGACACCGGGATCGCGTACGAAGACTACGAGGACACGCATGGAAGGTACAAGCTAGCCCCCGACCTGCAAGGGGTCGAATTCGCATCGGGTTACGACTTCATCAATCTCGATGGCCATCCGAACGACGATCAGCGTCACGGCACCCACATCGCAGGCGTGATTGCTGCGTCTCGCGGAGTGGCGTCCATCGCTCCTGGCGCCACGATCATGCCAATCAAGGTCCTCGATAGGTCTAATTCAGGGACCGAGATTGCCTTGGCCGAAGGGATTCGCTACGCGGTCGACCACGGGGCAGACATCATCAACATGTCTCTCACCTTCCCCCCGACGTACTTCCCCTCGCGCGTTCTCCAGGCCGCAGTCGACCATGCCGCCCAGCATGGCGTGGTCATGGTGGCCGCTGCGGGCAACCATGGCGCCGGCCTGGTCGCATATCCCGCGGCATTTCGCGACGTCATAGCCGTGGGAGCGAGCGAGCTGCCGCCGGACTACGTGGCGGACTCCAGTCAACGGCACCCCTGGAGCGATACCCTCGGGGTGCTGCAGCGGGCGGCCTATTCCAACCACTCGTTCAAGCTGGACGTGCTCGCCCCGGCCGGAAGCCTGCTCGGCGACGCCAATGGGGATGGCCTACCTGAAGCCGTGCTCGCGCAGACCCATGCCAAGGGCAATCCAACGGAGTTCGGGTACGTGTTCTACGCCGGCACGTCGCAGGCCGCGGCACAGGTTTCTGGCGTGGCGGCGCTTCTGCTGGCGGAGAATGCCGATCTGGAGCCGCGTGTAGTTCGGGCCCTTATCACGGAGACCGCCTATCGACGGGGGTATTCCATCCTTTCGAGCGACAAGGGTCGCGGCGACGTTCGTGCGCGTCGGGCGCTTTCCAGCGCGCGGAGCGCAAAGGCGAGCAAGCTACGTCCAGGTTTCGCAGCGAACGTCACGGTCACGCTCCATGACACCGAGCGGGGCACGACAGCGCGCGCGCACGTGGAGATTCTCGACGAGAACCGGAAACCGGTCCCGCGCGCCGCCGTGTACGGCCTGTTCACCGGGGCAGCGTTTCAGTCGGTCACCGGAACGACGGACGCTCGTGGTCTGGTCGAGCTAGAGTCCGAGCCACTCGCGGGGCAGCCCATCGTGGCGTTCCAGGTGGACGCGGTCACCCGGGGTACTGGGAACTCCGCAGCGTTCGACAGGCCCCGGGGGTTCACCCGCATTGATTCGCTGTCGCTCGAGCTGCTGGCGATGTTCGGCGGCGGGATTGGCACGTCGCCGTCTGGGATTGGCACGTCGCCGTCTGGGATTGGCACGTCGCCGTCTGGGATTGGCACGTCGCCGTCTGGGATTGGCACGTCGCCGTCCGGGATTGGCACGTCGCCGTCTGGGATTGGTACGTCGCCGTCCCTTGAGGGACCGCTCTCCTGCTGCTACGCCGACTCCTCCCTGCCGCCCATTACGATCGCGTTCGATCCAGCTCTGTTCGCGGGTAGCGGCTACCGGCCCACGCTCCTCCTCGCCAATTTCTCGTGGGGAATGGCGACATCGCCCATGGCCGTGGCAGTGGATGAATCCTGGTTCCTGTCCCAGTTCCCACGGGCAGCCGAGCGACGCGTGGTCTCGCGCGGTCGGGGTTACGGCGGATCGGCGCTGCAGTTCGACGCGTCCTCCTTCCCGGAGGCGCTGTCGCTGTTGGATCAGGCGTCCCTGCGCATCCCGCTCATCGTGTACACCTTCACAACCGGAATCGGGACGTCTCCTTCGGGGATCGGTACGTCGCCGTCGGGAATCGGAACCTCACCGAGCTTGCCGCGGGTCGACCTCACCTACAGTGGCCTCAGCGTGGAGCTGGCGAGCGAGTATGAGCGCCTCCTCGACGCATGGCTCCTCTCCGCGTCGGGAATCGGCACGTCGCCGAGTTACGATCCTGGCCTTTACGCGTTCGACCTCATGACGTGGTACCACTTGTGGTACGTCGCGTGGAGCTATTACCTCTTCGGCGCGTCTGACTTCGCCATGCCGGCTGCAGCCTACGGTGAGGCGTTGTCTGCTGCGGCGATGCCTACTTGGCCTGTCGTCTCGGACACGGGTGGCCTGGGGGCAGGCTCTTCGGCGCTCTCTGGTCTATCGGAATAGGGTCGCTTCGCTCAGCCCGGAATATTCACCCGTTCCCGTCGCCTGACGGTCGATCCGCGGCGCATCCGGGCTAGCCCGCCGCCGCCGGGATTCTCAAGCTAAAGCAAGTCCCCTTGCCCGGCTCGCTCTGAACCCAAATCATTCCTCCGTGCCGTTGCACGATCTCTCGGCTCAAGAACAAGCCCAACCCCATGCCTCGCGAGGAACGGACTCCTTGCTCACCTTGGGCGAACTTCTCAAAGAGACGTTGCAGTTGCGCGGAGGGGATTCCTGGCCCAGTGTCCACCACATCGATTCGAACCAGCATGTCCTTGTCGCCGCCCACGAGGGGCAGGGGTACCCAGTCGGAGTCCTTGAGGCCCCCATGCTGGGGCTCTAGCTTCTCAATCTCTGTCCTAAGCTCTGCTCTTGCGGCTAGGGTAATGCTTCCTCTCTCCGTTAACTTGAGCGCGTTGCCGACGAGATTGGAGAGCACCTGAAAGAGCCGATCCGGGTTCCCAAGGGCACGGGGCAAGTCGGGCGGAGCAGATACCACCAGCGCGATCCCCTTGCGTGACGCCACGGCCTCGTAGGTGCTGCGTGCTTCCCCGAGGAGCTCGGCAACGTTGAGCGGCATCATGGGCCAGTTGACCTTGCCCCCTTCGACGCGAGCGAGCTCGAGGACGTTGTCGACCAGGCGTTTCAAGCGCTCCGCGTCGCGGTGGATGCGTGACAAGAGGTCGAGCGCCGTCGCAGAGACATGAGCCTTCTCCTCGGGGAGAATGTCGGAGTAGCCAAGGATTCCCGAGAGAGGGTTGCGCACCTCGTGCGCCAGGACGGTCAGCAGTTCCGACTTCCGCTGCTCCTCCGCCACGAGCCGTGCGTTCTCAATTGCGATGGCCGCCTGGGAGGCGAGTGCCTCCAAGAGCGGCAGGTCGGCGGGTCCGCTTACTTCAGAAAGGCGCCGGCTGTCCACGTATACGATGCCCGTGATTTGGCCCTTGAGTCGCATTGGGGCGCACATGACGCTGCGCAGGCCGAGCGCCATGACCGACTTCTGCTCCCTGAGCGCGGCGTCGTCGGCTACGTCAGTCACCGCGACGGGATCGCCGTTCTGGATCACGCGGCGCACGATGGAGCCAGAGAAATCCACGTCGGTGCGGTCGAAGTCGCGGGCGTCCCGCGCCCGGGTGCGCCTCATCCGTTCCGTCGGCCGGCCTCGTTCGTCGAGGAGCAGGATGAACCCGCGCTCGAAGCGGGTGACTTCTAGGATCTTGTCGAGGACGATCTCGAGGAGCTTCTCGAGGTCCATGCGCCCAGATGCGCGGGCGACCTCCAAGAGAACCTCGAGGCCACCTCGGGCCAAGAAGTGGCTGCTGCGGGATCCCCCCAACTTGTCGGCATCGGGAAACAGGACCCGCTTTCGCTCGCGGGCGCGCAAGAGATCCCAGCGCGCACCCAACGCCGCAAAGGACTCGATGGCTCGATCGAGGTGATCCTCGGCGTCGGAAGGGCGAGTCCAGGTTAGTGCCAGCTCGGTGAGCTCCATGTCGACCTTCGCCTGCTCGTACCTAGCACCGAGCGACGTCACAATGGCGTGGGCCCGCTCGACGAACCAGGCCGCGGACTCGAGATCTCCTTGCAGCCGCAGGGCGTTGGCGGCCACGCGGTGGAGCGCCCCCTCTTCGAGCCGCGCCCCAGCGAGCCGCGCCTCGCGAGCCGCGTCGATCGCCTGGTCGAGCGCCACGTCAACGTGACCCACCGCAATCTCGAGCTCGCAAAGCCGACGGCGGGTTTCGATTTCGTCCTCTCGTGCGCCGAGTGACTTGAAGAGCTGCAGGCAGCGGTCGTAGAGGTCGCGCGCCGCTGGGAGATCACCCTGTCGCATGAGCGTTTCTCCCCGATTGCCGAGGACAAGGCCTACGGCATGCAATCGACCGATCTTCTCGGCGATCGCTCGGCCTCTCTCGAGGAGAGCAAGGGCTTCCCTGAATTCTCCTCGGTCGCGGTGCAGGGAGCCGAGGTTGTTGAGTGCCATCACGAGCTCCTGGGAATCGTCAATGCGCTCGCAGAGGGTCCGGAACCTCTCCCACGCGCCATGCGCGCGGTCCCACTCCCCTTGGAAGTAGCAAGCGGCCCCCAGGTTGTTGACCGACTTTGCCTCCTGCTCGACCCGCCCCAGCTTGCGATACACGGCAATCGCTTGATCGAGGGAGTCAATCGCCCTGGCGTAGTCGCCGGCATGAATGCACGCATGGCCGTGGGTATGATGGACGTCCGCCCGCGTGAGATCCCCCAGGCCCGCCACGTCGGCGAGCGCCCCATCCAGGTGCACGAGCGCGACCCGCGGTTCACCCCGAAATGTCTCTACGTCCGCCCGTGTTTTGATGAGCAGCGCTCCCAGGTCCTTGTCACCTGCGGCCCGCGCGAGGGCAAGCCCACACGTGGAGTGCTCAACGGCCGCAGGGTACTCGGCGCGGTACATGCACACTCGCGCGAGTGCAAAGTGAAAGGCCGCTTCCTCCCGTTGCAGCTTCTCTTGGCGCGCCTGTGCGAGGCCCTTCATGAGCAACGCGAGCGCCTCGCCCGAATCGCCTCGTCGCCTCAAGAGCTCTGCGAGTTTTCGGGTGATACGCGCTCTGGGCAAGGGATCCGGTGCTAGGCGGAGTGCTCGCCGGTAGTCGCTTTCCGACTGGGAGGCGTCGCCGAGGGTCGCCCTTAGGTCTGCAAGGCGCTCGCACGTGACGGTGACCAGGTTGGCATCATGCCCGCGAGCCTCGGCCATGAGGGAGTCGGCCCGTGCAAGCCACGCGAGTGCGCCGTGAAAATCGTGGGCGGCCAAGCGCTCATCCGCAGCAGAAAGAGCAAAGCCGAGGCCTCTCTTGACATCTCCGACGGCGAGGGAGTGCCGCGCGAGGGCCGCGGGCGGGATGGAGGTGCCCGTCTTGGCACGCCGCTCGAGCACCCTGGACGCGGCGCGGTGCAAGCGTGCGCGGGTGGACTCCTCGACCTGCGCGTAGAGACGGCGTGCCACGGCCGGCTGCTGGAATTGCAGCGCCTCGCCCTCGGCCTCCCATTCCAGGACGTGAGCCGCGAGAGCGGGTGCGAGGGTGGTGAGAAGCCGCTCGTGGTCAACTCGGTCGCCCGTGACCTCGCCGAGAAGGTCCAGGTCGAAGCGCTCCCCAAGGACCGACGCCGCTTCGAGAAGCTGGCGGGTTTCCGCGGGAAGAGCGCCCAAGCGTCCGTTCGTGGAGAGGGGCACGCTGTCGAGTCGAAGCTCCGAGGCTCTATCGGTGAGCACCCAAGCCCCTCGCTGCCTGAGCAGGACGCCTTGCTCGATGAGCGATGCGAGGGCGCGCTCGATCAGCGCTGGGTTGCCGCCCGAGGCGCGGTGGACCGCAGAAACGAGCGAGTCGCCGATGTCGCTCCCGAAGAGCTGGTTAAGAAGCGTCCGGACGCTTCCTCGATCCAGGGGGGGGAGGTCGACGCGACGGAGCATGCTCGTGGCGAGCGATCCGAGGAGCGGCGCAAGCCCCTGGCCTTCCACGTCGGTCGTTGCGCCAAGGGCCAAGAGGACTCGTCCAGATGGGATTGCCCGGGCGAGGTACGCTAGGAGCGAGATGGTCCCGGCATCCGCCTCGTGGACGTCATCAAAAGCAATGACTATTGGCTGGATTGCCGAGAGCTCGAGGACGAGGGCCGCGAGCGTTTCGGCGAGCGCGAATCGCGAGGAAGGATCGGCGTCGGCGGGTCCTACCGGTGATTTGCCTAGGAGCGCGAGGACCTGCTCCTTCCGCGGTGCGATCCGCTGCGCATGGCTAGGTTCTACCTCGGAGAACAGGCGCCGGAGCAGGTCTCCGACCGCGGCGTGGGCGAAATCGCTGCGGGTGGCTGCTCTTGCCCCGTAGAACTTCCCGCCTTGAAGCTGCACGGAAAGCCTGAGCTCGGACAGAAGCCGGCTCTTGCCGATGCCGGTCTCGCCAGAGATGAGGACGGCCGCCCCATGTCCCTCGCGTGCCTTCTCCCAAAGTGAAAGGAGATCATTCAGATCCCGGTCTCGACCGACGAGGGTCCCTCCAAGGTCGATCTGAGGGCGCTGGTCGCCGGTGAGGTCGAACTTGGTCCCGCCGAGGTCGTTGATTCGGGACAACACCTCGTCGGCCGACTGGAGGCGGGCCGCAGGTTCGGGTTCGGTCAGGGCGAGGATGAGCTCGCAGAGGCCCGTGGCAAGATCCGAGCGGATGGTTCGGGGGTCGGGAGGTGGACCTTGGCGCTGCCCGCGGATGACTTCGGCCACATCCCCAGTGCCGAACGGCTGCTGCCCCGTGGCGATTTCGTAGAGGACCACGCCGAGCGAGTACAGGTCGGAGCGCGCGTCCAGGCGCCCCGCGTAGACCTCGGGTGCGGCATACGAGAACGTCCCCCGAGCCGAAGCTCCTTGGGGATCTGCGAGCGGCGCTGCGAGGCCGAAGTCGACGAGCTTGCCGGCGCGCGAGGGCTCGCTCGCCAGGAGCTCTTCGTCGACGAGGATGTTCGAAGGCTTGATGTCCGCATGGACCATCCCGCGGGCGTGCAGGAACGCGAGAGCCCGAGCCACGCCGCCAATCAAGGGGTAGAAGCTCTCACTTGTGGGCGGCGGCGCGGCGGTTTTGAGGTCCCGACCGCGGACCAGCTCCATGGTAAAGAAGTCCTCCCCCTCGGGGGTCGTGCCAAAGTCGAAGACGCGGACGATGTTGTCGTGGTGGAGGCGCGCGAGGGCCAGGAACTCGCCCCGAAGGTGCGCTCGCCCTGCTGCTCGCGGCATGATCTTGAGCGCGCGTATTTCCTGGGTCGCCAAGTCCTCGGCGCGGTACACCGTGCCGAGCCCCCCTTCTCCCAGACGTTCGAGAATCCGATAGCGCTCCATCTTCGCGGGCATTATATGGGGACACGCACCGCAGGTCCAAGCGCCGATAATTACAAGCGGATCGTGCCCCCTAGGGCCCGCGGCGGAATAAATCGATCGGAGATCGCGGACGAGACGCCCGGGTGGCGAGGCGCGAGGAGGGAGCATACCCGTCGGTACGTGACCGACGAGCAACGAAGCCGGCCGGGATGGATCGGCCGCGAGAACGATCGAGTTATTTCGCCGCGGGCCCTTAGGACAGGCGGGAGAGGGCATCGGCCATGCGCGCGATGCCGCGAGTGATGTTCTCCATGGAGGTAGCGTAGGACAACCGCACGAAGCCAGGGGCGCCGAAGCCCGAGCCAGGCACTACCGCTATCTTGCCTTCGTCGAGCAGGTAATCACAAAGAGCCACGTCATCCTGGACTTGCTTGCCGGTCGGTGCGTGCTTGCCCACGTACGCTGAGACGTCTGGAAAAGCGTAGAACGCGCCCTGCGGATCAAAGCAGCGAACCCCGGGGATCGAACGCAACCCGTCAACCATTACGGAACGCCGCTTGTCGAACTCGCGGCGCATCACCTCCACGCACTCCTCCGGCCCTTCCAGCGCCGCCACCGCCGCCGCCTGGGCAATGGACGTGATGTTTGACGTAGATTGTCCCTGGAGGGTATTCACGGCGTCGATGATGGGCTTGGGTCCTGCCATGAACCCGATCCGCCAGCCCGTCATGGCATGGCTCTTGGACAGGCCGTCGACCACCACCGTGAGCTCGGCCATTTTCGGGGATAGGGTCGCGATCTGGTGAAACACGAAGTCGCCGTACACCAGTCGGCGGTAGATGTCGTCCGACACCACGAGGATCTCATGTTCCTCGAAAATCGGGCGCAGCGCTTCGAGCGAGGCACGGTCGTAACCGGCACCCGTGGGATTCGACGGGGAGTTCAGCACAAAGGCCCGCGTGCGCGGGGTGATGGCCATCCTGAGGCTTTCAGGGGTCACCCGGAATCCGCTCGCGGCCGTGGTCGGCAATATGACGGGCTTGCCGTCGGCGAGCATGACCATGTCAGGATAGGAGACCCAGTAGGGAGCGGGGATGATGACCTCGTCCCCGGGATCGAGCAGCACCTGGAAGAGATTATAGAGGGAGTGCTTGGCCCCGACCGAAACGATCACTTGCTCGGGGGAAAAGCGCAAGCCGTGAGCTCGCTCGAGCTCCTTGGCGACGGCCTTGCGCAAGGACGGCGTGCCAGCCACGTGGGTGTACTTGGTGTCGCCCAAGTCGAGGGCCCGCTTGGCCGCTTCCTTGATGTGCGCGGGCGTGTCGAAATCAGGCTCCCCGGCCCCGAATCCAATGACGTCCATCCCCTCGGCGCGAAGCTTCGCCGCCTTGGCGGTGACCGCCAGGGTGATGGACGGCTTGATCGGGGCGAGACGTGACGCTAGGCGAACTATGCTCATGGACGGGATCCTCCTGTCCTCTCAAACTTCTTTTCGAGAGCGCGGCACACGGAATCTGGAACGAGCCCCGAAACGTCGCCGCCGAAGCTTGCCACCTCTTTGATGAGAGACGAGCTCACGTAGAAGTTTTCCTCCGCCGTCATGAGGAACATGGTGTCCACGTTGGGGGCGAGTCGGCGGTTCATGACCGCCAGCTGAAACTCGTATTCAAAGTCCGCGGGGGCGCGCAGGCCCCTCACGATGGTGATGGCGCCGCGCTTCTGGCAGTAGTCCACGAGGAGCCCGCCGAAGACGTCGAACTCCACTCGCCCGATGTCGCCTTCAGAGCCCAGCGCCTCGCGGATGAAGCCGATTCGCTCGTCGACCGAGAACAGGGGAGCCTTGCGAACATTGTCCGCAATCGCGACGATCACGCGGTCGAACACGACGAGGCTTCGTCGGAGGATATCGACGTGGCCGTTGGTGATCGGGTCGAACGTTCCAGGGTAGACCGCAACGCGGGATCGCGTGCCGGCGATGGGGATCGTCGCTGGGATCATGCTGCTCTCCGATAGAAGGAAACCACGGTGTCTCCGTACTGGCGCTCGTCGTGACGACACAGTACCCCAAGAGCGTGCTCGAGAGGCATCCGACGATCATGTTCAACCACGAGCACTGCGTCCTCGGCAAGAAGCCCTTCGGCCGGCCCAGCGAGGCAGGAAAGCGCACGCGCCGCCTCATCGCCAAAATAGGGCGGGTCAAGAAGCACCAGGTCGAACCGTCGCCCCTCCTTGAGCAACCGCCCGAGCGCGGGGACCACGTCTGCACGGTGCACGCGCGCCCGGTGGGAGAACCCCAGTGCCCTCAGGTTTTCCAGGATGCATCGGACGGCCTCGCCCGACCGATCCACAAAGACAGCCTCCGTGGCACCACGCGAAAGGGCCTCGAGTCCTAGCCCACCCGCACCGGCATACAAGTCGAGCACTCGGGTCGAAGGTGGAAGAGGGCCTAACATGTTGAAAATGGCTTCTCGCACCCGATCGGCTGTTGGGCGCGTCGCCGCGCCCTTGGGCGCGCGGATCTTGCGACCCCCGGCCGCCCCCCCGATGATCCGCATGGGGGCGCCTTGTAGTCTGAAGCGCAGTCGCTGTCAAATCCAAACCATTCCGAAATCCGAGAGCCTTGTCTATAATAGCCGTTACACTCATGCCTAGCCCTCGCCTGAACCTCGCCGAGGTACTCTTAGGCCCACCCATGCGCTCGGACCAGATCGCGGTGCGCGAGCCTGGCCGATGGTGGACCTACGGGGAGCTTTCGGCGCGTGTAGCCAAGATCGGGGGAGGGCTTCTCTCCCTTGGAGTACGACCGGGCGATCGGGTGGCCGTGCTCATGCCAGACGGGTTGGATGCAGTGGCCTCGATTCTCGGCACCATTTGGATCGGGGCCATCGCCACTCCGCTGTCCGAGCTCTGCCACCCCATCGACCTGCGGGACCTGGTCAAGGACTCCGGGGCCACGGTGGCCCTCGTCCACGGTGGCCTTGAACCAGGATTTGACGAGGTCCGCCGTGAAATGGACTCGTTGCGGGAGGTCCTGGTCTTGGGCCCAGCACGAGGATCCGAAAAGGTGCTGGAGGATCTGCTCGTCCAGGCGGAACCGGCCAGGCCTGCGGACACCCAAGCGGATGACCCGGCGCTCCTCGTCTACGGCACGAGCTGCGATGGCGCCGCGCCGCGCGGCGTGCTCCACGCCCACGAAGCTCCCTTGGCTTCATTCCGCCTGTATGCGCAAGGGGTGCTCGCGATTTCGGAGAACGATCGCGTTTTTTCGGCGGCCAAGCTAGCCACCCCATTTGGGTTCGGCGCTGGGCTCGTGTTTCCACTGGCCGCCGGAGCGCAGGCTATCTACCTTCCGTTGCAGCCAAAGACGCGGAATGTCCTGGAGCTCCTGCGGTCGTTTCGACCCACGGTCATGTTCGCCTCGCCGTCGCTGTATGGTCAACTGGTTGAGGACACCGAGCCGAATCCGCCGGCCGCAGCATTGATGTCGTCGCTCCGGGCGTGCGTGGCCGGTTCAGAGTCCCTGCCGGCGACGCTCGCTTCGCGGGTGAAAGATCGGCTTGGGGTCGACGTCCTGGCCTCCTATGGGCTAGCCGAGGCATTCCATTCGGTTCTGGCCAACACTCCGAGCGCCCAAAGGCGCGGTTCTTCGGGGCTGGTGGTACCGGGGTACCGCGCCCGCGTGGTCGATGAGGAAGGCCAGGAGGTGCGAGAGAACCAGATCGGTACCCTCGAGCTGGCAGGTCCTTCGCTGGCGCTCGGGTACTGGAATCAGAAGCAAGAGACCGAGGCCACGTTCAGGAACCAGTGGCTTCACACGGGCGATCGATTTCTTGTCGACCAGGACGGGTTCCTTTTTCACTGTGGGCGCGCCGACGAGTTCTTCAAAGTGGGCGGAAAATGGGTTTCTCCCATTGAGGTGGAGCGCACGTTGCTCCTGCATGAGGCCGTCTGGGAGTGCGCCGTCGTCGGTGCCGAGGATGCCGACGGGCTCATCAAGCCCTATGCCTACGTCGTCACAAACGTTGGTCACGAGCCGGGGGCCGAGCTCGAGCAGGAGCTCATCGACTTCGTCAAGCAGGCGATCGCCCCTTACAAGTACCCGCGCTGGATCGAGTTCGTCGACCAGCTCCCCAAGGGCCCACACGGGAAAGTGCTCCGGTTCAAGCTCATGCCCAAGCCAGGCAAGAGACGGCGGACCTCAACGACCCTGCCCGGCTGAACGTGGAAAGAAGCTCGCCGACTTGGCCGGCATGATTCCCGACAGCGCTCCTGCCGAACTTCTATTCCGCGTGGGAGCACGCTACCTGGCTCCCGTGGAGCAATCCACGGCGTGCTCTCCGAACGCTGGTCAACTTGCCTAGTCGACTAGTCGTAAGAAGGGCGTCCGTCGAAGACACGCCCAAAGGTCTCACTTGGTTTGCCTCCTTTCCCCCTGCTTCTTTGCGGCACGTAACGTGCTGTGGGTGCGCCGCGAGCGGAAGCAAGGAGTCAGAACCCAATGCACCCAAATCGATTTCTCGCTTGTTGTACCCTGATTGTTCTTCATGGCTGTGGTTCGCCCGAAGATCCCGACGTCACGACGCTGGATACGGTTTCGCAACCGATGGCCAGCGTGATGGGGGGAGTCGAGGCGGCCATCGATGCCCCCTGGCGGCTCGAGCCGATCGGCGCGGACGAAGGAGCACGAGCCAATATTTACCCATCCATTCCCATCGTCGTCAGCATCCATGACGCGAGCTTGCAGTCGGATCCCGAGACGAGGACGCCACTCGGACAGTTCTGCGAGCTCAGGGTTTACGAATACTGGGCCGACGGGCAGCAGCACAATGACCCTCTTCTTGACACCAGGGAAGGCCCACAGGAAGTCTACGAATTCGAGTGGCACCTCGTCACCCGAATCCCCGCGGATTCGCCGCTCATTCGGGAAATCGAGCGGAGCGACAAGTGGCCGTACAGCTCTGACGGCGCCGCGAATCATCGCCTGTGCCGGCGCTGGGCGGGCGAAGACTGCACCGGCATTCTCGATGTGGGCTCAAGCGCAGAGTGGCACGCCCTGATCGAATACACGCCCAAGCAATATGCGGTCGGAGGAGATCCTCGCGTGACCCAGGTGGCAAGGTTCGAGAATGGTCACGACGTCCGTCTCGGGGTCACTGCGATCGTCGCTCCTGCGGGAAGACAATGCCCTGTCCATCACGTCTTGGGCTCGAATGTGAGTTTCGACCGGCTCTCACCGAGCGGCGGCGTGTTCGCGATCTCGAACCACTTGTCCGTGCACCTCGGAGAGACGCGCCTTCCTCGATTCGATGATGGCTGGGCGTACGGCGACCTCCATTATCACTCGCAGGGGACGGACAACGAGGGAGAATCGGCCTACGCGTATCGGCCGACGTTGCAGGCGATGCGCGCGATGGGGCTCGACTTTCTGTTCGCGACCGAGCACGCCAGCGACTCGGGTCAGGTCACGGACATAGATGAGATCTATCTCGACAAGCGATTCGATATCCCGTACGTGCCCGAGTTCCTCGAAAACATGGCATACGATTTTGCTCGGAAGTTCGCGCTGGGCGTGCGGTCGAACACGAATGCCGCTCGCGACATGAGCTTCGAACGCTTCGCGGCAATGCACGAGTGGCTCAATCGACCGTCCACCGGCGCCAACGCGGAAGTCCTGCGTTCCTTCAGAGGTGGAAACCGCGCCCCGAGCATCTTCCTCGGAGGAGAGGTGGACGTGATCCCAGAGCTGAGTGAGGCCGAAAAGAAAAGCGGGACAATCAGGTATGGAAACATGGCGCCATACAAGTGGAAGCAGGCGTGTCTCGAGGTCCCGAGCATCCTGAAGACGCTGGATGAGTGGACCACCGCGAATATCTGCGAGACTCCCTTCGACCTCGTGGAGCGCGCCTCCGAGGGAGGGCGCTATCTGTTGAAGGACATCCAAGGCATCGGCGACCAGTACTTCGCTCGTCAGCACATGGTCTACCTGCCGACCGATAGCGCGCGCGACGATGCGTTTGTTTCCAGCAGGACGCAGCTCTTCGGCGGCGCGAACGAGCGCCTCAAGGATCTTCTCGATCCAACCCACTGGAACACGATGATCGGCAAGGGATACGCGTTTCTCGCCCATCCGGTGGACGCCGCGCGAGGCAGCGGCATGGGGAGGCTCGGTCCGGACATCGTCCCGTATTCGGATGTCCAGCTACGAACGGCCTTCGAGTCGCCTGCCATCCTGGGTCTCCAGCTTTGGAACGAGGATACGAGACTCGAGTCCACGCCAGAACACTACGGGTTCCCGCTGTCAGTCGGCTCCTCGGTTACGCGATGGGGGAAATGGCTTGGACAGAGCCCGAGAAACGGCTACCGGGATCTCCATCATGGTCTATTTGCGTGGGACAAGATGCTTCAGTGGGGAATTCGAAGGTCGCAGACCTCGTCGCTCGGGCTGCCACCGGGGGAGCCTCGGCGCGTGTTCATGGCCGGTGGTTCCGATGCACATGGCGACTGGAACTACCGCCGAGAGGGGCGCCTGGATGGGCTCTCGGGCGTCGTGGACACCGCGATCGGCAAGCCGCGAAACCTCGTGAACGTAGGGACGCGCGCTCGCACGGTCCAGGGACCTGACGGTGTCACCGTCGGCGCTGTTGGCCAGGAGCAGGTCACTGCCGCGCTCGCCAGCGGCCACTTCTCCGTAACGGATGGGCCGGCGCTGCGCATCGCCATCGACAACAACAATAACGGCGTCATCGATGCGCAAGACACCCCAATGGGCGGCTTTGGCGCGGTGCCTCCAGGCGGCTACCTGCCCGTGATCGTGGAGTGGAAGTCGACGTACGAGTTCCAACCCGTGTCTCAAATCGATCTCTACGTGGGTGTTGGAAACGACGCCATCGACGCCACGCTCGTCTATGCTCCGGTGAATCATGGCATCCACGCCGTGGAGACGCCCACTGGTGGTGTTGACACCGTGTCGAACTACAAGGACTCCAGCGGCATCGTGCATTGGCGGCTGATGGACAACTACATGATGGATCCGTCCGGGCTTCTGCGGATCGTGCCGAGGCCGTCCGATTACGTTCGCGGCGGTAGCCCGCTCTGGGGCCGCAGGGTCGTGCGTCTCCGCGTGGACGACTTCGTGGTCGGAAAGCTTCGGGAAGTGCCTGGGACCGAGGTGTGCCGACCGAACGCCTATTGCCGAAAGCCCGGCTTCTCCGAGCTGTGCGACGAGGTCTGCAGGCCAGGGAAGCCGCCGTCGTACCACTTCGATTCGCCAACGCGGCCCGATCTCGTCTACGTGCGGGCATTCGTGCGAACGAGCACCTTGGGACCCGAGCACTGCACCGAGAAGAGCGATTCGGCGCTCCGTGGGCGTTGCGTTGAACGGCTCGCATTCACAAATCCCGTCTGGGCCAGGAACGCACTGCCCGCAAGGCCGACGTTCTCGACCACCGTGAACACGAGAATCTTTGGACGGTAGCCATTGTTAGCCGCACGCGCGACCGCGCGCCACGCGATGCAGGACTACCCAGCCCTTCGTGCCCTGCGGAGCCGGCTGGATACCTTCGAGACAAGAAGCGCCGGCTCTTCCACACCCATGGGCTTGGCGAGAATTAGCACAACCGAAACGAAGCCCGCCGAGCCGGCCGCGCAAAGGATGACGACCGGGCCGTGACCAGGCGCGGAAAGCAGCGTGCCCGTTCCCGCGGCGAGAGCTCTCGCGGTTGCGCCGGCCAAGATCGCCAAGAGCAGCCCCTTGGCGAGACCGCGCAGGGCTACTGGGGCAGCCTCGCGAAGCTCGGGAAGGATCCGAGGAGCTAGGTAGAGCATGGCACCCGCATGTCCGAGCATTCCGACACCCGAGGCTACAGCGAGGCCAGCCGGACCGAGGCTGCGATGGAGAAACACGTACATGGGAATCGACGCGATCGTGACGATTGTTCCCGCGAGCATCGGGGTGACCGTGTTGTGCGCCGCATAGAAGACACGCGACGTAAGGCCCTGGAGGCTCCAGAGCGGCACTGCGGCTGCGAATATCGCCAGGTACGTCGCGGTGGGCCCAACGTCTTGGTAGGTGAACCGGTGGCGTCGGAACAGGAGATCCACGAGGGGTTCCGCGAGGCCGATCATCCAAGCGGAAGCGAGCAACGCCACCACGCCCGCGATTCGCGCGGTCTTTAGGAATGTGGCCGCGAGCTCCTCACGCTTGCCCTCTGCGAAGAGGTGGGCAAAGAAGGGCATTGAGGCTTGCCCGACCGCTTGCCCGGCGATCGCGATCGGCACGGCAACCAGCCGCTTGGCGAGGTTCAAGCGGGTGATTTCCCCTTCGTCGCCCCCAGCAAGGACGCGAATCAGCCAGTCGTCTGCCGTGACCAGAGAGACCCCGAGCATGAGGGGCAGGGTGAGCTTGAACCACTCGACGAACCCAGGATCCCTGGGTGCGAGCCGAGGAAACATGCGCGCACCGGCTCGGATGGCAGAAACGGCTGGAATGAGGAATGGCCCAAGGGCCGCGCCGAAGAGAGCACCCCACGCGAGGGATGCGGGCCCTAGCCTATGCCCCAGGAGAACCCCACCGGCGATG
This sequence comes from Deltaproteobacteria bacterium, assembly GCA_016210055.1. Taxonomy (GTDB): domain Bacteria; phylum Myxococcota_A; class Polyangia; order Haliangiales; family SHYZ01; genus JACQUZ01. The sequence goes on from JACQUZ010000041.1 coordinate 104,556, forward strand.
ATTCCCAGGTTGTAGAGCAGCGGCGCCAGCGCTGCTGCTGCAAAGCGACCCCGGGCAAAGAGCGTCGCCGAGAGGAGCCCGCCCGCAAAGAAGAAGAGCTGCGCGGGGAGGAGAATCCGGGTGTAGTGCACGCAGGCGGCCAATGCTTCGGGGCGAAGCTCCTGGAACAGGAGGCGACACAGGGGCTCGGCAAAGATCTCGCCGAGAACGATGCCCACGCCCAACACCGTGACGAGGAGGGTCCCCACGACCGACAACACGCGGTTGGCACCCTGCTCGTCACCCTTGGCCAGGTGGCGGGAGTAGAGCGGAAGGAATGTGATCGAGAGCACGCCCCCGGCTAGCATGTAATTGAGGATGTCGGGGAGCGTGAAGGCGGCGTAAAAAGCATCGGTCACGCCCGTCGCGCCGAAACGAGCAGCGACAAAGGCCTCCCTCAACCAGCCGATGATGCGAGACAGAAACACGGCGCTGGTCATGAGGAGCGCGGCTGCGCCCAGTCGGCGAAGGGTGGTCTGCGGCACGACGATTCTTGCTTTCGCCTGGCCATTTTGACCGCCGGGGGTGGCGGCGTCCACTTTGAGGTGGCCCGAGCGTCGCGCAAGCTGGCGAAGCGCCCGCGGGCACGACAACTGCAATGCCCACGGCCCGGAGGTCGCTCATGCAACCCTTTGTGGAAACCTGGAAATCAATTGCTGGCACCGTGAAAAGGTCGGAGAGATGGTGCCGCTACATGGCCCGCCGTTCCCATGATCCTCTCCCTGTCTTCAAAGTGGGCGGCATTGTTAGGCTAAACTTGGCAGACCTCGAGGCGTGGGTGATGAGGCAGCAGGCGATGACCCGATTCAACGAAGCGCCACACCTGGCTGCCTGAGACCCGGATTGCCTGGCGTCGGCTGCCACGTTCACACGATACGGAATGTGTCACCGGTGTGACGCGCTGCAGGTAGCATGAGTCATGTCGCCGGGCGACGGGTTGTTTTCGAATCTTACGGCCGTCTTCTCTGACTTCGACGGTACGCTCACGACCAGTGGCCGGTTCCTGGCATCGACCCATGCGGCGCTCGAACAGCTGGAGGCGGCCGGCGTGGACGTGGTGATTGTTACCGGGCGCCCCTCGGGCTGGGCAGACGTGTTCGCGCGGACCTTGCCCGTTCGCGCGGTCGTGGCGGAAAACGGCGGTGTCGTGGTCGTTCCGAAGGCGGGTGGCCGGGGGCTTCGGCGCATCTACGGCGTGAACCTGCGGGAACTCCCGTTGCTCAGGCGGAAGATGCTCGCGGCAGCTCGTGCGGTCATCCGGCAGGTTCCCGGCGCGCGTCTCGCCTCGGACGTGACATTCACCGAGGTAAACCTGGCGATCGACTGGAACGAGGACGTGAAGCTCCCCGAGGAGGCAGCGAGACGCGTGGAAAAGCTCCTGCGTGAGCGTGGATACCGGGCCGTGCGCTCGTCGGTGCACGTGAATTTCTGGCCGGGGCGGTTTGACAAGCTGACCGCGTGCCGCCGCGTGGTGCGCGAGGTTCTCGGTGGGAGCGCGCGAGATCTATCGCCTTATCTCTACGTCGGGGACGCCCTGAACGACGAGCCCATGTTTCGAGGATTCCCGCGCTCGGTCGGGGTCGCCAACATCAAGCAGGTGTGGGAAGAGCTCGAGCACAAGCCAGCCCACGTGACCCGTGCTGCGGAAGGCCGTGGCTTCGAAGAGCTCGCCGCGGCCATCCTCGCCTATCAAAGACGAGGGAAATGAGGCGGGAGGAGCTCTGGCTGGAATAGCGGACGTCGCTCGATCGTGGCCACGGGGTGAACGACTGAGCGCATCAGGTGAACCCCGCCATCGCGGTGATTGCCGCTCCGGCGCAGGCCTGCGAACGGCATGCGAGACGAAGAACCAATCGTCGGTCGGTTCCAGCCGAGGAGCCCCACCGACGCGGTGTCCAGGACCTTGGCCCAAGCCTCTTCGGATCGGGTGTAAACGGACATGGCGAGCCCGTAGTCGCAGTCGTTGGCGGCGGCGATGGCTTCCTCCAGCCCATCCACTTCATATACCGCCAGGTCCGGACCAAAGAGCTCGTCTCGCTGGTAGGCAGAGCTCGGATCCCGACGGAGCACTCGGTGAATCGATGGCCGAACATAGCTCCCGGGGCGCGAGGCTTCAGCGGATCCGGTGGGGAGTAGGCTTTCCACGGCAGGGTCGCGCTCGGCCTGCGACACCACGGACAGGAATCGCTTCTTGAGGGGCTCCGAGACGAGAGGGCCCATGAACACCCCATCGTCGAACGCGTACCCAATGGGCACGCGCTGGGCAAGGGCGACAACGCGCTCGAGGAGCTTCGGTGCGACCTTCCGGTCTACAACCAAGCGTGAGGTCGCCGTGCATCGCTGCCCGGTGGTGATGAACGCCGCCGAGGCCACGTCGTGTGCGGCCTGGTCGATGTCCGCGTCCGCGAGCACGATGGTGGCGTTCTTCCCTCCCATTTCGAGGACCAAAAGCTTCCCAGGCTGCTCCAGGGTCGCCCGCTGAATGCGGAGCCCGGTTTGATACGAGCCGGTGAACATCACCGCGGCCAGGTCGGGATGGCTCGAGAGGGCCGCGCCCACGTCAGGGCCGCCTTGAATGAGCTGGAACACGCCGGGTGGTATCCCCGCCGCCACCATGATCTCCGCGTACAGCTCGCCAGTGGCTGGCGCGAGCTCGGAAGCCTTCATGACAACCGCGTTCCCGGCGACGAGAGCGGTTATGGCTTGCCCATGGGGCAGGCGAGCCGGGAAGTTGAAGGGTCCAATGACGGCGACGACTCCGAGCGGGCGGTAGTAGTAGCCACCGTCGACGCCAACCGGTCTCCGCATGGCCAGGTCTGCCAAGCCGTCGTCCACCACGAGGTCAATCTTGGCGAGCATCGACTCGATTTCCTGGTTGGACTCCCAGATCGGCTTTCCCATGTCCCCCGAGATTGCGACAGCGAGGTCATGCTTGCGTCGCGAGAGCTCATCCCTCAAGCGTGCGAGGAACCGGATGCGCTCCTGCTCGGGGCGTCGGTTCCAGCCCACCACTGCCCGCCTGGCGAATCCGACGGCAAGATCCACGTGGTGGATGAACGTCGGGTAGCGCCTCGGGGGTTCTCGCGCGTCGCCGGGATCCGAGCGCACGATCTCGCCGCTTTCTGCGCCGGAGAGAAGCCACTTGCCGTCGATCAAATCGCCGCGTGGAGTTCTGCCGATGCTACGCATCATCGGCGGCATTGTAATGACGCGGCGCTTCTCGCGCCATAGCGCGCGTGTCCGTCCGCGCGACGCGGTTTTTTGCTTGTGCGTGCTTCGTGCCTTCGGCCACGGGGCTTGGCCTCGCGTTCGTCATTCCGGCCTGGAATTCGATCTCAATGTTCATTGGCGCCGTGATTGCCTATGGTGTTCATCGGCTTTCCAAGCCTGCCTCCGAGCGTTACAACGTGGCCGTCGCATCTGGGCTCATAGCCGGGGAAAGCCTCGTCGGGGTCGCGGTCGTCCTTTACATGGCACGAGGGATGTTTGCCCAGGTTTGGGACAAGCTCCCGTTTTAGTAAGAAGCACGTGAAACCTTGAACTTCGTTTCTCCCGGAGCTATCTAGGCCAAGTGAAGAAAGGCACCGTGCCTATCGTGTTTCTGCTCCTCGGTATCCTGGGAGCGGGGGAAGGAGCTCTTGCCGTGGGCTTTTCACTTACCTCGCCGAGCTTCGTGCACCAGGGAGAGATCCCGAGCCGGTCTACGTGCGAAGGGGAAAACGTGTCGCCCAGGCTCGATTGGACCAATGTCCCGGAGGGCACCCGAAGCCTCGCGCTCATCGTCGACGATCCGGATGCACCCGATCCCAAGGCCCCCAAGATGACTTGGGTGCATTGGGTCCTCTACAACCTGCCACCGACGACCAAATCCCTGCCCGAGGGGATCAAGGCGAGCGACCTGCCCAAGGGAACCGGGGAAGGGCTAAGCGACTGGAAGCGCACGGGCTATGGCGGTCCGTGCCCGCCCATTGGGCGGCATCGGTACTTCTTCAAGCTTTACGCCCTCGACACCGTGCTGCCGGACCTCAAGAATCCGACGAAAGCGGCGCTCGAAAAGGCCATGGAAGGCCATGTTCTTGCCAAGCTCGAGCTCGTCGGAACGTATGAAAAAAAGAAGAAGTAGGCACGGCACGACGCCACTACTCGACCAAGGACGGTGCTAGGCCTACTTGTACGATGTGGGCATGGACGCTTGGGAGCGACGGCGCGCCGAGGCCAAGCGCCGCGTCGAGGAGCTCCAGAATCTCATCCGCTACCATGATTATCGCTATTACGTCCTCGACAGCCCGGAGATTTCCGACGCCGAGTACGACGAGCTCTTGCGCGAGCTCGAGTCCATCGAAGCTGAATTCCCCGAGCTCATCACCCAGGACAGCCCAACCCAGCGAGTCGCCGGCCAGCGGGCGGAGCTGCTTGCACCCGTCCGGCACCTCACTCCCATGCTCTCCCTCGAGAACGCGTTCTCCCACGAAGACCTCGAGGCATGGACCAGACGCGTGATTCGAGTGGCGGGCAATCACCTAGAGCTTGCGTGCGAGCCCAAGATCGACGGCGTCGCGGTCTCTCTTGTGTACGAGCGCGGGCAGTTCGTGCGTGGTGCTACCCGGGGCGATGGTCTTGTCGGCGAGGACGTGACCGCGAACCTGCGCACCCTTCGGTCCTTGCCGATGCGGCTCGTCGGACGAGACCATCCGCGGGTCCTCGAAGCGCGGGCCGAGATATTCATGCCCATCGCTCAGTTCCTGCGCCTCAACGAGGAGCTCTCCCGACGGGGGCAGCGCCTCATGGCCAATCCGCGGAACGCCGCCGCGGGGAGCCTCCGGCAAAAAGACCCTGCGGTGACGGCGTCGCGGGCGCTCCGCATGTGGTGCTACGGGATCGGCCACGTGGAGGGGAGGCGTCTCGAACGCCATTCGGAGGACCTCGAATACCTGCGCGGCGCTGGATTGCCCGTGAACCCGCGAACCCTCGTCGCGAGATCGTTCCACGAGGTTTTGGGATACTGCGACGATTGGGCGAGGCACCGCCACGATGTGGACTACCAAATCGACGGCGTGGTGGTGAAGGTGGACAGGCACCGCCTGCGCGAGGAGCTGGGCGAGACGAGCAAGGCCCCAAGGTGGGCAATCGCGTTCAAGTTCCCGCCCGAGGAGCGGACCACGCTGGTGAAGGCCATCGACACCCACCCTGGGCGCACCGGCAAGATCACGCCATTCGCCGTGCTCGAGCCCGTGCACGTGGGCGGTGTGACCATCGGATTCGCCACCCTCCACAACGAAGACGAAGTGCGCCGCAGGGATGTTCGAGTCGGCGACACGGTGATCGTGCGCCGAGCCGGCGATGTGATTCCCGAGATCATTGGACCGATCCTGCCCAAGAGACCCAGTGGCGCCCGGCCCTGGCATTTTCCAACCAAGTGCCCGTCGTGCGGCACAAAGCTCGAACGCAAGCCTGGTGAAGCCGACTGGCGCTGCTCGAACCGCCGAGGCTGCCCGTCCCAGGGGATGGAGTGGCTGCTCCACTTCGCGGCGTCGGGCGCGATGGATATCGAGCATCTCGGAGAGGCGACGGGAACTGCGCTCATGCAAAGGGGGTGGGTGAAGGACCCCGCGGACCTGTATTTCCTGACCCGGCGCGAGCTGGCAGAGCTTCCCGGCTTTAAGGAGAAGTCGGTCTCAAACCTCCTCGCGGCCATCGCGGGGTCCAAGAACCGGCCGCTCTGGCGCCTCCTCGTCGGGCTGAGCGTTCCCCACGTGGGTTCCCACGTGGCCAAGGTCCTTGCCCGTGCCTTCCCGTCGATTGCTGCCCTCGCCACGGCCTCCCAGAAGGACCTCGAAGAAGTGGAGGAAATCGGCCCCACGATCGCCCAGGCGGTCCATTCTTGGTTTCGAGATCCCGAAAACATGGCGTTGTTGGACAAGCTGCGACAGGCGGGGGTGTGCACCGAAGAAGAGCCCGGGGCGTCCAGGCGGGCAGCGCCTCTCTCCGGGAAAACCATCGTGCTCACGGGTACGCTCGAGTCGCTGTCGCGCGAGGAGGCGAAGCGTGTCGCGGAGGAGGCAGGCGCCCGAGTTTCATCCATCGTGTCGCGAAAGACCAACTTCGTGGTCGTGGGTCGCGATCCCGGCTCCAAGTGGGAGAAGGCCCGCGAGTTGGGCATCGAGACCGTGGATGAGGCCGAATTCCTCAGGCGCCTGAAGGCGGGCGCTGGGTGAATACTGGACTTTGCCCCCCGGGCCGCAAATAATTGACCCAAGGAGCTGGTCTGATGCCAATACCCCGTGCCTTTCCCGAGCCAGTGGTCTTGTTGCCCAGCCCTCCACGCCTTGACGTCACGATCATGCGTGCTGCGGCAGCGCGGGTGAGGGGCGACAGCGGACCCACGCTCTTGCCGGCACCCGCGCCATCGCCTCGACCGATACAGGCGGCTCATCGCAAGGGTCGGTAACGTCCCAAGGCTCGTCTTCCCGAAACCAGAAGCTCCAACCAATCCCGCCAGGGGGCTGCTCCGTGACCACCGCGAACGATTCAGAGTCCAAGGGACGTGCCCTCACGTGGCTCCACGTATCGGATTTTCACTTCGAGCCCGATAGCTCCTTCGAGCGGATCAAGGTGCTCGACGCCCTTCTGGACAGGATTCGCGAGTATCGTCGGCAGGGAAGTTGGGTTCCGGACCTGATTTTCGTGACCGGCGACGTGGCCAACCGTGGCGCCGACCGTGAGTACGACCGCGCCACTGAGTTCTTCGATCGGCTCCTCGACGCCGCTGGACTCGACAAGTCGCGCCTCTTCGTGGTGCCGGGGAACCACGACGTCGACCGAACCCAGGGATGGCTCCTCGAGCGGACGCTGGGCAGCGAGGAGACATCGGACGCGTTTTTCTCCGACGCGACGAAGGCACAGGCGAGGCACCTGGCGAAGCTCAGGGCTTTTCGCGAGTGGCATTCCCGGTACTTCAAGGGAGTGCGAGAAAGCGAGCCCTTCAGCGCTTGTGCTCCGCCCGAGGTGGTGACCGCAAGGCGGGTGCGCCTGGGAGTGCTTTCGCTCAACTCGGCCACGTTTAGTGCCGACGACAGCGACTACGGAAAGCTCTGGATTGGCCGTCGCTGGCTCGACGATGCGCTCACGCGCCTCGATGCCCTCGATGCCGAGCTTCGCGTGGCGCTCGTGCATCATCCCCTTGATTGGCTCCACGATGCGGAGCGCGGTCAAATCAAGGCCCAGCTGTACAAGAAAATCCACGTGCTCCTGCGCGGGCACCTCCACGACACCGAGGCCGAGGCGACCGCGGTCCCAGCGCGCGGCGTGTTGCACCTCGCGGCCGGGGCTGCCTACCAGGCCCCGCGCTGGCCACGGCGCGCGCTTTACGCGACCGCCTGGATGGATAGTGGCGAGGTCCGTATCCATCCGATTCGCTACGAGCCCTCGCCCCATCGCGCCTGGACCCTGGACACCAGCGTCTTTGCCGAGCACGCGCCCACCTACGAGGCCGTGCTCGCCTTGCGTGGTGCCCAGGTCCGAGAAGACGCGGAGGGCCGCCTGTCCCATGTCGCGGCGCTTCACCCTCGCCCCCGAAGTCGGGCGGCGACGCACGAGCGGGTATTTCGGGTATCGACGGGAAACGGCATCACGGACGTGACGGTGCACATGACCGGGGTCGAGGTGAACGAGGACCTCATCTTGGCCATGCCCACGCCTCCGTTTTGCGATGTTCGCGGAGACGAGACAGCAGAGGTAACTCCCGACGACGAAGGGCCGTCGGCCGTGCACCGTGAAGAGCTCCCCGACGGCCGGCATCGGTTTTCCCTTCTTGGGACCCGTCGTTATGAGAGGCTTTCCTGGGGCTATTCCTTTTCCAACGGCGTGGCGCTCACCCAGACTGACCGGAGGCTCATGGGCGATAGAGAGCCCTGGATGCCCAAGCTCCCAGACGACACGGAGGGGCGGTCGCACGTCGTGCGCGTTGAGTGCGATCATTTCCGCATGGTCGTGGACTTCCAAGGAGCGAGCCTCATTTCGTCCGCTTCGGTTCGTGTCGAGCGGTGGAAGGACCATCTTGGCCACGAGACTTGGGTGCAAGACCGCGCAGAAGCCCAGCGCTGTCATGTCGTCGCCGAGGAGCATCGCGCCACCCTAGCGGTTGATCGTCCCTTGCTCGGACATCGCTACACCCTCGCGTTCCAGCTCACGGACCCCGGCTGGCGCTTTTCATCCGACGTCCTGTGCGGCGTTGACGAGATTCGAGAGGCTTGCCGGGCGGCTGCATCCCCGCAGTCGGGCCTGCCCCTGCTCCTCACGGAGGCCACCGAAGCTGCCCTTCAGCCCATCTTGGGTGGGTCGCTTGGACCCCGAGCGGCGTGGATAGGATTTCTGTGGGACGAGAAGAGACAGCTCCTCTTCACGAGTTTCGGCCGGTTTCCCAACCAGGCGTGGGGAGTTCGCTTTCCCCATGGAGGGGGAGTAGCAGGACACGCCTTCCGCTTTGGCCGCACGGCGACGTGGTTCCGGGGCGACGATCCAAGGCGCTCTTTGATTTACCAGCCTCGCGCCGACGGGGGGCTATATGCCTACGAGTATGCGTGGGTCGTGTGCGTTCCGATCCTCTGTGCTCCGGAAGGTCCTGCAGTAGGCATCGTCAGCTTCGGGGCGCCCGACGTGGTGACCAATGCCGACCGAAGGCTCATGCGGCTTGCCCAGGACTCGGCACGCGAGCCCACGTCGGAACACGTGCGCAAGTTCGATAGCCAGCTCGTCTCGGCCATCAACGCCACCTGCTGGGAGATCCTCGCCCGCGCAGAGCCTGCGTCGGCGAGCTTGCGCGACCTTGCGAGAAGCACGGTTTTGCGGCTCGCCGGGGAGCCGTGAGCGCCTGATCGCACGGCAATAGGCCTGGATCTGCTGTGGGGAAATGCCCCATGTTTCCGTCCGGTTCAGGCGTCCTGTCACGGATGCCGCACTGCGGCACAATCCAAGGAGTTCTGCCCAAGTGGCGGCTATTCGAGCCGGCACTCGCGGCACTGAGCGTGACAGGCTGTCGCACTTCTATAAGCACGCTCCGACGGCCTGGGCATTACGTAACTGCACGGTAGAATTTTATAATCACCAAAATATCGGTTCCTGGACGAGCTTGGTCCGCCGCTTGCTCGACCCGTGCGTTCAGTCACGCGACAGGTGAAAGCATGGATGAGAACAAAGGGATTGCCATGATGGGGCATCGGGGAAGGGAAGCTTGGCGAAAGGTAGCCTTCACGCCGCTCATCTTGGTGGCGCTGGGTCCTGGCTGTGTGCCTGGATTGGCCACCGACGTCCCACCAGAAATGATGGTCTTTGACCCACAGGGCTCGCCGCCCCTCGTCCCCACCCCGTCTTTCCTCGCCATGAACCCGACGACTGGCAAGATTGACCTATCCAGCGCAGGCATCGACGTGCCTGCGGATTGCCAGGCGCAGAAGGCCATCCCCATCGCGCAGTGCGAGTTCTTCCAGTACCTCGAGAGCCTTGATGGCTTCCCCACCCTCACCCCTGCGCAGGCGCCTGCCAGCGCAGCGCTCGATATGGGTACCGTCAAAGTTCCGGATAACCTCTTTGTCTACAACGCAGCGACGAGCCAAGCCCTGACGACGGACGCGTTGCGCGTTGAGGTCCGCCCGACGGACAGCGCGCATTCACTCTCCATTGATCCCAAGAAGGGCTGGGATCGCGGCGGCATGTACTTCATCTCTGTAAGGGGCTACGAGAAGGGCATTCGTGCCCAGAGCGGCCTGGACGTTGTTTCATCGCCCATCTACTTCCTGCTCAAGAAGGATGAGTCGCTGGCGTGCAACACGGAGCCGCCGGCGCTCGTGTCACCCAAGCAGTGCCCCTACTATCAGGTGATCGCCAAGCCGGGCAAGACCCAGGAAGAAGTGAGCGCGTCGTTGTTTTCGCTCGAGAAACTGCGCCGGACACTTCGGAGCCTAGGCCCTGCGAGAATCGACGCCTGGAACCTCATTGGCACCGCCGGGAAAATGGCGAAAGAAGAAGTCGCGATCTTCTGGGTTTTCCCGACCCACTCCTCGCCCGTGGCTGAGGTGGATCCGAGCCGTGGCTTGGTTCCCGAGATTGTCGACGACCAGACGCTCCGTATTGCGGTAAAGGGAACCGTGAAAGGGGATACGGTCTCGCGGCTCGTTCCGCTCGTCGGGAAGTCCGGCACGGTGCTTCTCCTGGACCTCACCGAGCTCAAGGAGGCGACATCGGACCTTGGCCGCTTGGGCGCATTCCTCATGATCGACCCCAGCTATGAAAGCGGCTCGATCACCGTAAAGCTGAGCGCGAGCTCGCTGACTCCGGGCCATCAGTACGCGATTTTCTTGACCCATGGGATTACCGACGACGCCGAAAGGCCGCTCGTTCCCTCACCTCTGACCGTGCTCCTGCGATCGAGGGGCCCACTCGTGGAAGACGGCAAGAGCACCGTGAGCGGTGTCGCCTATGACCAAGCGTTGCAAATCGAGGGTGGACGCAAGGAGCTCGCACAGCTCCTGGACAACGAGAGCTTCGTGTCTTCCACGGGGCTTTCTCGGGACAAGATCGCGTACATCTATGCCTTTCAGCACGGGGGGGGTAACTAATGAGCGCACCGAGCATGCGAAGACGTCTCGCAACGACCTGTTCTCTTGGGGCGCTCGGGGCGCTCATGATTTCGGCGTCCACGGCACAGGCCAGCGGATTCCTCATCTATGACCTTTCCGCAGAGGCGCTCGCCAAGGGCTCGGCGGTCACCGCCAGCACGCGCGAGCCTGCGGCGGTTTGGTTCAACCCCGCGGGGCTGTCGTTTGTTCCGGGCGTCCGTGCATCGACCGGCGGCATTATGGTCGTTCACAAGACCCAGTTCAGCCCGGCCAATGGCGACCCTGCGATTGACAGCAAGCCGGGAACCTTCTTCATCCCGGCGGTTTTTGTCAGCGGACAAGTGAGTGACCGCCTCCATTTTGGATTAGGCGGCTACACCGCCTTTGGCCTAGGTATCGAGTGGCCCGAGGAGTGGTTGGGGCGTGAAGATGCCATCAAGGCCGAGCTCGCGACGTTCACCATCAATCCCACGCTTTCGCTCCGGCTGAGACCAAACCTCTCCTTCGCGGCGGGCTTCCAAGCCGTGCGTGGAGCCGTGGACTTCACCAACGGGCTCCCGAGCGTTATCGGAGGCAAGGCGCAGATCGTGGGCAGTGGTTGGGGGTTTGGTGGCAACGCGGGGTTGATGTATCGGGCACTTCCCAACAAGCTCCACCTGGGGTTGACCTACCGCAGCCGAGTTCGGCTCGAGCTCGCCGGAAGCGCCGATTTCGATCCGTCGCCCGAATTCGCCCAGGATCTTCGGGATCAGGGGGGGAGCGCGGAGATTCCGTTGCCCGACATCGTGAGCACGGGCGTCATGTACAAGCCGTCCTCTTCCCTCGAGCTCACCATGGATGTGAATCTCGGGTTTTGGAGCACCTACGACAAGCTGGTCTTGAAGTTTGAAGATCCCGACATGCAGCCAAAAGTCATGGAGCGGAACAACCATACGGCAGCCACGCTTCGCCTGGGTGCCGACTGGGCGACCCCAGTCCGTGGTCTCCACGCACGGGCCGGCTTCATCGCTGACCAGAACCCGTCGCCAAAGGAGTATCTTTCCCCGTCGCTGCCCGACGCCCACCGCGTTGATTTCTCGCTCGGCGCTGGATACACCCATAAGTGGTTCAAGGCCGACGTTGGCTACCTGCTGGTTTATTTCCTTCCGTCCGAATCGGTGGGCGGCAACGAAGGACCAGAAGGCACGTACCAGACCGTGGCCCACCTTATTTCGACTACGCTGACGTTCCGCCTCGACTAGCGATTCCTTCGTGGCACCACCGAATTTGCTTGGCCGCGCGGGTTGTCGAAGGTAATCAGGACAAGCAAATGGAGCCCGAAGATCGAACCAAGGCAGAAATCGCGAGGCGTAGGACCTTCGCGCTCATCTCACACCCCGACGCAGGAAAGACGACTCTCACCGAGAAGGTTCTCCTC
>JACQUZ010000035.1 GCA_016210055.1 Deltaproteobacteria bacterium
CTCCCGCGTCGCCTCGAGGGGCGGGGATTCGCTTACGGACGGTACATCGAGGTCCGTCGCAGCTGCCGCCACGTCGGTGGTGACGGCTGTGATCTCCTCTGAAGCCGCAGCGCGTACCAAGTCGGACCGCGCGGCCCACCCCACGCAGGGGGTCCCTGCGACAAGGAACGCCAGGTAGGCCGAGAGGGCTCGGGTGAAGGGGCTTGTGCGGAGAGCTGAGCTTACACGTGAAGGACTTGCCGGAACTTGCCTCGTCAACACAACAGAACCTCGCATCTGTATCTACTAGCAATCGCCTGGTTTCTTAGCGCTTTGTACGATCGCCACCCGGCCCAGGCAAGAGAAATTTTCATGTTTACTGAAACGCCATCGAGGCCTAGAGGCGGATTCCGGAAATCTGTTGTCGCGAAGCCGCGGCAAAGGCGGAGGACCTGGCCAACCTGGCCATCAGGTCCCCAGCGTCCGGGTCCATGACGATCTCTTGGACTGCGGCGAGCACCCGATGGGCCACTGCTAGCCAGGCGGATGCTACCTTCTTCGAGTACCGGGAGTTTGGTCGACCAAACTCCGGATCCAAATGAGGTTCGGTCGACCGTACTTCCCTTTTCGAGCGCTCAGCGCGAGGTCACTCCTTCGACCTGTAAAAGAAATTCCTGCCGCCCTGGACGCCTAGCGCGCCCAAGCCATTGACTCCGGCACCAGCGCCGTTCCCTCGGTAAAGCATGTCGCTCGTCATGGCGGAGGACCGACCGCCAAGCGACGTGGGAACAACACCTCGCCAATCCTGCGGTGCATTGCGTAGGAAGTCCTCCTTGGTGCGAATGCCCCTAACAGGGAACATCCGCCCTCCCATGAAGCCGCCGACAGTTCCCAGGGCCCCGTTTAGAAGGACGTTGCCCCAGCTGAACTTCCCGCACGAGCCGCTCGGATCCAGAAGCTCTTGAACGGCCGCACCTGCGAGGTTGGACACCGCCCCGGCGCCGAGCTCCAAGGCGATTGGATTGGCATAGATCGGCGGGAACATCAGCAAAGGCGCCAGGGTGCCGGCGATCGCTCCGGCTACCGCTCCCCCGACCATGGCCGCACCGAGCCCTCGCCATGTGAATTGGCCCGTCGCGGTGGCTGTGGCCGCGTAGGCCACGCCGCCGAGCGCCGCACCAGCGATGCCGCCCCCGACGGCCAGCCCCACGATCCCGAGCTCGCCCGTGGGGTCAATCTGATTCACCGGGTCGCCGAACGCGTACCGGTACAGGTTCGCATCACCGGCAGCGAAGAGGAGGGGGTCGCGCGCCATGAAGCGCCCGGTCTCGGCGTCGTAGTCCCGGCTTCCGAACCGCACGAAGCCGGTGAGCGGATCGTAGATCCCCCCGGCAAACCCGAACGGTTGGAACCCCGGGCTCGTGTCCAGGAGGACCCGCCCGAATTCGTCGTAATCCATGCGCTGGACGATCTCGCCCGTCTCGCTGTTGACGATCAGGCGCGGGCTCCCCACGTGATCGACGACGAAGCGGTAGCTGATGCCGTTCTTCACCATTGTGTCGGGCACGAGGCCGCGGCTCGCGTAGACGAACACGCTGACGACGTTGCCAAGAGCGTCGAGCTCCGCCGCAGGGCGAAGGACGTCCTCATAAAGGAAGCCCGCCACCAGCGCGCCGTCTACCGCGCGACCGATGCGGCGGCCTTGTCCATCGACCAGATAGCTCACCCGGATCCCAGAAGGGAGATCGACGCCGCGCAGGTTCCCGAGCTCGTCGTAGGCGAGAACCGTGCGTTTCCCGGATGCCAAGTCGGTGACGCCGACGACTTGGCCGTCGGCATCGTGCTCGTACGTCTTCGTCCCATTCTCGACGAGGCGATCCTGCTCGTCGTATTTCGCCGTCGTGGTCCCATCCAGGGAGCTTCGACGGAGTCGGTTGCCGTTCGGGTCGTACTGGTACGACGTCGCGAGCACCCCGTTTCGCGTCACTGTCTCGAGACGCCCGGCGGCGTCGTACCCATGCTTGATCGTGGTGGTGATCCCTCCGAGGCTCTCCGTCACCTCGGCGATCCTTCCCATGGCGTCCTGAACGTAGCTGAGCGTGAGGACCGGCGTGCCCTCGAACCTCGTCTCCACGAGCTCCAGCTCGCCGTACCCGTTCCAATCCCGATGGTCGCTGACCTTGCCGAGGCGAGTCGCGCGGACAAAGCCGCTGTCCGGATCCCGCACGAGCGCGAGCGCTCCCCCTTGAACGACCAGGTCGTCGTCGTCGAGCGTGAACGGCACCTCGGTCCCCTGCACCCTGATGGCGCCGAGGCGCAGCGCCTGGTCATATTGGCGCGTCACGCTTCCCGCGACGGAACCCGACCAGGTGATCCCGGTCACCAGGGCGCCGTCGTAGGTATACGAAAGGTCTGCGTCGTTGGACGAAATCGACGCGAGCTGGTTGGTCGCCTTGTCGAAGCCAAAGGCGATCGTGTCCTCCGCGAGCGTCACGGTCTTCGGGCGCCCTGCCGTGTCGTACTCGTACGAGACCAGGGTTCCGTCGGAGCGTTGGGCCTCGGTGAGCATGCCATCGGCGTGATAGCGGTACTTGGTGAGCTGCTCCGTTCCGACCACCGGGGGCGCATGAGCCTCGGGGAGGTCCAGCACCGAATGACGGAACGAATGCCTTGCGCGCCCAGGCGGCGTGATCGATGCGAGCCGCCCGCCGGCGTCGTACTTCCAGGAAATGACCTCACCGTCGGGGCGCACGAGCCCGGTGCGCCTCCCATTCGCATCGTACGAGTAACGCGTGACGCCGCCCATGGGAAGGGCGATCGACTCCAGGAGACCTTGCGGGCCGTACCGGTACTCCACGACACGTTGCCCTTGCGTGATCGACTCCAGGAACCCGTCGCTGTTGTACGAGAGCTCAAAAGGAAGGAGGCCAGGGGACTCTACCTTGACCAGCCGGCCGCGAGCATCGTGCGTCTCCGTCACGCTCCGGCCCGTGGGCGAGGTGCGGGTGAGGGTGCGCGCTAGCGCGTCGTACGTGGCGGTCGCCACGCGCCCGCTCATGCCTACCTTTTCGACGAGGCGCACAACGCTCAGGGGGTTCTGCGCGTTCTCGAGCTCCGCCTCGCGCGTGACCTCGAGCACCGCCGTGCGACCGCTCGGCGTGACGTAGGTCGACTTGCCCATGACCGGGGCGAGCATTCCCCAGCGCGGGTCGGGCTTGGGCGCGGCGGTGATCTTTTCCCCGCCGGGCAAGAGCCGCGTGACATTCCCATCGCCTGTCGAGGTGGTCTCCTCTTGGAACCCCGCCGCGTCGGTCACCCGGCTCCGGCGCTCGGCCGATGTCGCCGAAGTGTCGTAACGGGTGACGCGGCCCGCGGGCGTGGTGACGGTGACCGTGCTCGAATCCGGGCGACGGGAACCGATGAGGGTGGTGCTCTCCCCGTCGGGGCGGCTGTTGCTCACAAGCCGCCCGTCCGCGGCGTACTCGAATCGATGCACGTTCCCCAGCGGGTCGGTGAGGCTCGCGAGGAGCCCCCGTTCCGCGTACGTCATCGAGATCGTTTCACCGGTGGGGTACGTGAGGGACTTCAAGTTGTCGGACTCGATGACCACGCTCGTGCGATGCGCAAAGGGTGACTCGACCTGGCTGAGCGCTCCCTTGCCGTCACGGAGAAACCGCGTCACGCGGCCGTTGTCATCCGTCACCGACACGAGCTGCCCCGCGCGGTTGTAGCCGAACTCGAAGAGCACGGCGTTGGTCAGGCCGTCGTGGGTGCGGAGGTGCCGACCGTCGGCGGAGAACAGGAAGACCTGGCGCCCATCTTCCGATGGGATGAGCAGGTTCCCCGCGGTGAACCCGTACCCGGGCATGGACGGGCGCACCCTTCGCACGTGGCGGTAGCCCTGGTTGTACGAGTGGTTGTCTGCGATGGTGAGAAACCCGTCGGGTCCAACCGCAAAAGACCGGATTTGGGAGAAGCCAGCCGCCAACGCGGGTCCCCCATCGCCCCACGAGTTGTATGCCGACCAGTCCACTCCGGCCACCTTCCCGAGCACTCCAGACGGCGTGAGCTCGCTCACGCTGATGCCGTCGCAGAGGTACATCGTCCCGTAGAGGCCGAGCTCCAGGTTGCCTTTCTTGTCCGAGAACTTGGTGATGATTCCGTCCTCGGGGCGGATCTTGCGGATCCCGCTCTTGTCGACGACAAAGAGGGTGCCATCTGGCGCCACGACCACGTCGCTCGGCCAGTCGAGGGTGGCGCCTTGGGCAGGGCCACCGTCACCGGTCGAGGAGAGGACGCCGGTTCCCGCGATGGTCGTCATGTTCCCGTCGCGATCGACGTGGCGGAGCTTCCCGCAGCCTCCGTCGACGATGTAGAGGCTTCCGTCGGGCCCCGTGGCGATGGCGTCGATCTCCGACAAGTCAACGATCACGCTTGGTCCACCGCACCGCTCGAAGGGGGCGGACGCCACGCGCCGGAGGATGCCGCCCTGCGTGATCTTGTCGACCGCGTACGAGTCGGCCACGTACAGGGTCCCGTCGGGGGCGAGCGCGATGTGCTCGGGATAAAGGAGCCCGGACTCGGTGGCGGGAGCGCCGTATTTCACGCTGGTCCATGGCTTGCCGGCGAAGGTGTGCAGCACGCCGCTCGTGTCGATCGTGTAGACCTGCTTGTACGTGGCGTCCCCGAAATAGATTGTTCCGTCGGGGGCTACCGCGATACCGAGTGGCGCCATGTACACCTTCTTGGCGAGCATCCCATCGAGCGGCAGGAACTGCCCCTCGTCCCCGGTGAGCGCCTCGACGATGGTCGTCTCCTTGGCCGCCGCACCCGAGCGCACGCGACCATCGCCGAAGTAGAGAGTCTTGGTCGCTGGATCGTAGGAGTGGTGGATGCTCGCCGAGAAGCCGCCCAGGCCCAGGAAGTGGGCGTTCCAGCTGCCGATGGTCCCGCCCCAGGTGCGAAGGAGCGTGATTTGCTGGCGGCCCTCGTTCGGCAAGACCGTTGTTCCAGGGCCTGCGAACCTGGTGGTCCGCGCGTAGACCGCCTCATAGATGTAGCCCAGCGTCACCTGGACGGGCTGCTTCCCCTGGAGGAATCGACCGCGGCGATCGCGGCCGTCCCACGTGAAGATGTACTTGGTGTTGGGCGGGGGCCGAAAGAGACCCGAGGAATGCCGGGTTCCAGCCACGTCGACAAGAACGAACACGGCCATAAGGCTTGCAGGGACCGTGGAGCCAATCACGGGGATGGTCATCCGGTAGTCGGGGGATCCGCCCGGTGTCCTGTCGCTTTGGTAAACCAGGTCGAGCGGTGCCCCAGGGATTGGGAGCCGCTCACCAAGGGCCTGGGCTTCGCAAAAGATGATGGAGCCAGGTCGCTCCCTGGAACAGGATGGGCCCACCTCGACGTCGGGTTGGGGCGACAGCGGATCGATCGCGTCCGGCTTGAGGACTAGAGCGAGGTTGATGTCGCACGGCGTGAAGTGGGGCAACGTCACGCGCCACAGGCTCGTGCCGACGCTGTAGAGCGACGCGAGCTCCCGCCTTTCGCGCTCGGTCATGCCCAGATCGACGCCGTTGTCCGCGGTGCCGAACCCCAGCGTATCAACCTGCGCGACGCCGCTCGAGACATCGATGATCTTGACGACCCGTCCGCTCTCCTCGGCCACCCATGTCGCGCGCTCGCGGTCGTAGAGGCCCACGGGTGCCGGGATGCCGACGGGAAACCCGAGGAAGTTGTCGACATAGAAGGGAAGGGGGGGATCGAACTCCACGGTTATGGCGCCAGCGTCCGCGGCCTCGTCGACGGAAAGCTCGACCGCGTATGTGTATCCGCTCGACGGCGGCAGGGGAGCGGGCATCGCCGCCGGGCCGCTCTCACCCACGGTGTATTCCGTGGCGCGCACGTGCAGCGTGGTCAGGGGCACGCTCGTGCCGTCGGCGAGCTTCATGGTCGCCGTCGTCCCTGGCGGGGCGAGGAGCGTGGCCTGGCGACGCCCGTCCTCGTCTTGGACCACGCTTCCGCGAGCGACTTGCAACTCCGAGGACAGGAGGTCGACCGTGGTCACGTTCTCGTCGAGCGGAACGAGCACCACGTCCGGGACCGCGGAATAGCGCTGCCAGCTCGTTGTGACCTTGCGGTGCGCGGAGAGGAATCCTTCCAGCTCGAAGACGACCGTGTAGATGTCCCCGCCGTTGACGGCCATTTCGAAGAGACCGTCCTTGTCGGACGACGTCCGGCCGAGCTCGGAGTGGTCGAGGAGGCGGATGGTGACGCCCGCGATAGGAGTACCTTCACGCGCCGATACTTTCCCATGCAGGATCGCCACCCTGGGCGGCTGAATCACTCCCGCCTCCACGTCTTTTTGTGGAGCTTGGGGCCCCTCGTAGAGCCAGCGGCTTTCCTCGACCAGGTTCGTCGTCACCGTGGGGCTCGGAGGCGGAGGCTCTCCAGCCGGCGGTGGGCTTTTCGTGGTCACGTCGAGCGACGGCCCGCCTGTCGACGCGAGTCCTGCCGTGTCCCTTGCCTCGACGGCGAGCGTGTACGTGGCACCAGGTGCCAGGCCGGCGACTTCGAGTGTTCTCTTCGCCGAGGATACTGACGCATGCGGGCTTCCATTGAGGGTAATGAGATACTCGACAACGCCCGTATCATCCTCGGCGGCGTTCCAAGCAAGCGAG
Organism: Deltaproteobacteria bacterium; assembly: GCA_016210055.1. Taxonomy (GTDB): domain Bacteria; phylum Myxococcota_A; class Polyangia; order Haliangiales; family SHYZ01; genus JACQUZ01. The sequence goes on from JACQUZ010000035.1 coordinate 6,663, forward strand.
ACTGATTCCGTCCCGATATACGTGGTCAAGAGGCGACTCCCCGGTGGCCAGCTCGGCGCCGTCGTGTCGGACGGCGTGGCGTCTGGACCTATGGGATTGGGTGCGTCGATGGCGGAATCGTGCGACCCGGAATTCGGCGGCGCCGAGTCCATCCCAGAATCGGAGGCCAAAGAGGCCGAGTCAGTACTCGTGGCGGCATCCGCGGTAGGGGCTGCCGCGTCGGCACCCGGTGGATCGGAATCGGCTATTTCAAGCGGCGAGTCCTCACGCGGCGCATCTGCCAAGGTAATGACCGCGTCCGCGGCCGGGCGATCCCCGACCGTGGCATCGCTCGGTCCGCCCCCTGGGATCACGAGCTCACCATGCCCAGTGCACGAGGCACCTCCGAACACGCTCAGAGCGGCGAGAGCGAGCGCGAGCGCTGGCAGGCTTCTCATTGTCCCCCCGGTAATCACGGGGCGGCCCACGCGGCCCCGTGTTCTAGGGAATCGGCGCATCTGCTCCTACCTTTAGGAATGAGGCTAGGAATAGGGCCGGAGCTCTGGCCCAAGGAGGTGTTAATCACTGCTTATCGCCGCACGCGATGCCGCGATGCTTGACATGGGCCGCCTAATAGCGGGAAGGTTATATGCTGAGGGGGACAATGCAACCTCGTAAGATATTGCTTGTAGAGGACTCAAAGCTCGTCCACAAGATGTACGAGGTCATGCTCCGGCAATATCCGCTGGTGCATGCATTTGACGGGCGGGACGCACTAACCAAGATCGGCGAGAACCCTGATGTCGACTTGATCCTGCTCGACATCAACATGCCGCACATGAATGGGCTCGAGTTCTTGGCCCAGGTGAAATCGAACCCCGCTTTTTCCCGCATCCACGTCGTGATCGTAAGCACCGAGGGGAAGGAAGACGACACGGTGCGCGCGCTCAAGCTGGGGGCATCGGCCTACATCAAGAAGCCCTTCCGCAATGAGGCGCTCCTCGAAGTGATCGCCAGGCTTGGCGCGGGCGGTAGCCAGGCATGAGCGATCGGAATCGACACGGCGTCGAGGACGCCCGTCTCGATTCCCCGAGGTTCACTGGCCGGGAAATCGCTTCGCAACTTCGCTCGACGCTCGAGTACGCCTCGGCGCTCCTCGCGGCACTCGAGGTGGCAGAGTCGGCGAGAGTGGAAGCCAAGTCGTCCGCGGCAAGTGATGACGCCGAAAAGCTACGCCTTGGCGAGGCCGTGTCGAGCCTCGAGCGCGACCTCGCTCTCGCTCTGCAAGAGAAGAAGAACCTCGAGGAGGAGCTCCGCCTGATGACCGACGAGCGGGACGGGTTGCAGCGGCGCGTCATCGAGATCGAGGGCCAGTCTGATCGCCTGATGAACCTCTACGTGACCGCCCACTCGCTCCACGCCACGTTGGATCCGTCGGAGGTCACGGCGACCTTATGCGACGTGGCCACCAACCTCCTCGGCGCCGAGCAGTTCGTGGTGCTCCTTAAGAGGGGGGACGGTCATGAGTGGGATGTCCTCGTGGGCAAAGGCCTCGAGCCTGGGGCCGATGCCCTCTTTCGTGGGCCGAAATATTCGGGCGGAGAGCCCGCGGTCGATGCGACGCTCCGAGACGGAGTTCTTCATCTCGCCGCGGGGCCCGACGCTCGCGTGGCGGCGTCGATCCCGCTTCGCTTGGGCGAGCTCACGATCGGTGCGCTCGTCCTAATCAAGTTGCTCGACCACAAGTCGGCGCTCGGTGATGAGGAGCGCGATCTCATGGACCTCATCGTGGTTCATGCGGCCACGGCGCTCACCGCCGCCCGGGCCCACGTGGACGTCATGCGGTGGCAGCGCGCACAGGAGAGCCTTTCAAGGCTGAGGAGTGGATGAGCATCGATCCTACCTTCCTCGCGCTTCTCGGCGACTTCGTCGAGGAGACCCTTCCCATGGCGGAGAACGTGGGGACGGCCATGCTCGGCCTCGAGCGCTCGTGGAAGGAGGGGCAGAATGACCCAGCGCTCCTCCAGTCCATGAAGAGCGACCTGCACACGATTAAGGGGAATTCGGCCATGATGGGCCTGACCCCCATTCAATCGCTCTCCCACGCGCTGGAGGACGTGTGCGCGCTCTTCTCCGAGGCGCCGTCAGCTCGCAGCGCCACCACGGCCCAGCTGTTTCTCGACGGAACGGATCTCTTGGCGTCGATGATCCGCACGTCCATGGAGGGCGAGGTCGACGCCGCCGCTTCGGCGCGCCTGGTCGAGCGAATCGCGAGGTACGTGAAGGGGGAGGACGCGGCACAGCCGAAGGCCCAGGCAGAAAGACCACTCCCAACCGAGGCTGCTGCCCCGGCGGCGGTCGCGGGCGACGGGCCATCGCCTGCGCCGGAGCCGCCAGCCGAATCGACCGCCGCGCGCGCCCAACCACACAAAACCCCGAGCAGCGATTCGCCCAAGAGGGAGGACCACGAGCTCCGGCCAGAGGGGGAAGCACACGCGCAAGAGCCAACGGCAGCTGGCCGAGGGCGCAGCGGAATCGAGTCGGTGCGCATCGACTCACGCCGTCTCGACGAGCTCTTGGAGCTCACTGCCGAGCTCGTGATCACCCACTCGTCGCTGAGTCGTATCCACCGGCGACTACTCGTCGCGAACGGCGCAACCGACGATGTCCAGGAGCTGGATCTGTCGATCTTGTCGCTCTCCAAGATCGTCAAGCAGCTGCAGGAGTCGCTGATGGTGGCGCGGCTCCTCCCCGTGTCGATGCTCTTCGGGAAGTTCAGCCGCTACGTGCGTGACTTGGGCCGTGAGAAGGGCCAGCCCATAAAGCTCGTGACCGCGGGTGGCGAAACCCCAATCGACAAGACGCTCATCGATC